>JAKSQD010000018.1 GCA_024404315.1 Oscillospiraceae bacterium | reverse complement strand
GCTTGGGCAGCTCCATGTTTGCTTCATAAACCTTAATTTTCAGTTCTTCCAGCATGATAATAAACCTCCAGTTTATCTGAAAATTGGAAATTATTCCGTGATGGTGTACAGGGCGATCTGGTTGGACTCACGGTTAGCGCCGATGACGATATCCTGACCGTCCTTGTTGACGAAGTGCATAACGTTTGCATGGCCGCAGCCCTCAGCGTCGATGTATTCGGTCTTATAGTTGCCTGCCTCAGCGTCCCAAGTGATGGCAATCAGAGACATTGTGCCCTTGCGCCAGCCGACAATCCAAGTTTTCTTGCCCAGAATGGTGTCAGCCCAAGTAGCGTGGAGCATTTCGGTGTCCTTCTCGGGCAGGGGGAACTTCCACTGAGGAATATAGTTGTCATGCTCGTTCAGGTGATAGATGGTCAGGGAGTTGCCGTGGAAGCCGGAAATCACGCCCAGCTCAGGCTTGCCGTCACCGTCGAAGTCCATCATCACGGAGTCACTGGTGGGGATGTCCAGAACCTTGGTGATGCTCCACTCACCGCCGGGAACCATGGGAGGATCGAAGATGAAAGAGCCTTCCTCACAGCCGACCAGTGCAGCGTCATGGCCGCCATGCTGAATCTTAGCAAAGCCGTGGTTTTTCAGCATATTGTCCTGGAGCAGAGTCAGCTCCAGCTGATTTGCGTCGTTGAAGGCGGACAGATCGGCGGGCAGAACAGCACCGTAGGTCTCGCCGGGGAAACGCCAGTCATTCTTGAATTCATGGCCGGACTTGAGGCAGCAGACAATCAGATAGTTCACGCCGCCACGGTTGAGAATGCCAAAACGATGCACAAAGGGCACGTTGCACAGGGTGCGGATTTCCCACTCGCCGTCCTTGGGGGTAGCGATGATGATGGAAGCGTCAGCGCCATCGTTGGGGCCGTAGAACTTGCGGGTAGCCAGGAACTGACCGTCAGAGCCGGGAACCTGAACCATGGTCATAACGCCGCCGGGACCGGTCCAAACGGTGTCAATTTTGGTGCCGTCCTCGGTGAACAGATAGCAGGGATCCTGCTTCTCTGCTGCCACCAGGAAGCAATGCTCACCCTTGTAGTTCAGTTCAGCCAGAGAGTAGCATTTGTTCAGCTCACCGATGACTTTCTTTTCGACTTTCATTGTAACTCCTCCTCAAAAATAAATGAAATTTCTGATTTAAGGCAATACCGCATAATAGGGATGTGCGGATTGCGCAGTAATTTTGCTTCCAAATTTGTTGGGAAAGCCGCAGGAATACTGACGTATTTCAAGGGTTTTACGGCAAATTTGGGAGTGAAAGGACAAGTAAGGCGCACATTCGACTATTGTGCGGTGTTGCCTTAAACCTGCTTGTCCAGGATAGAGCTCATGCTGGCATTGGCGAACTTGATGTCTTCCTTCCAGCTTGCGTTGCCCACATCCCACATCTCGGTTACATAACGACGAATGCCAAGCTCCCATGCCTTGGCGACCACAGCTTCAAAATCGACATGGCCGGTCAGGAAAGGAATCTCACGGAACTTGCCGGGGACGGTTTCCTTCAGGTGCAGAGCGACGATGTGGCCTCTTCCGCTTTCCAGATCGTCCAGCACGCTGGTGCCATAAGTAACGGCAGCGTTGGTCAGGTTGCCGCTGTCGGGATAAACACCCAGATAGGGGCTGTTGACGGCATCCACATAGAACATGGATTTCCAAACGGTGTTCATAAACTCGGTTTCCATAGTCTCAAAGCCCAGAACAATGCCCTTTGCGGTGGCCATGGCGGCGGCCTTTTTCAGATTTTCCAAGAAGAGACGTTTGCTCGCAGAGGTGCTCTCTTCATAATAAACATCATAACCGGCCAGCTGGATGATACGGATACCCAGGTCATCAGCCAACTGAATGGCCTTCTCCATGATTTCCATGCTTCTCTCACGCACGGCGGGGTCAGCAGAGCCGAAGGGATACTTCCGGTGGCCGGAGAGACACATGGTGCGAATGGGCAAGCCCACTTCCTTCATCGTGGCGACCAGCTCCAGGCGTTCTGCACAGGTCCACTCCAGGCGTGCCAGCTTGTCGTCGGTTTCGTCGATGGAGATCTCAACGAAGTCGTAGCCGCACTCCTTGGCGCACTCCAGCTTTTCCTTCCAGGTCATGGTTTTGGGCATTGCCTTTTCATACAGACCAATGGCGTATGCTTTCATAGTAGATGCTCCTTCCTTTTTTCTGTTCAGATTCGTTCTTTCGTGATTGAATCCTGACGAACAGGCGGGAACATGGTCAAAAACGAACATTGTTATGTTCACGTTTGATGATATGAGTGCGAACATAAAGATGAACATAAAAAATGACTAGCTCCCATCTCTTGATTCTGTATTATAGACGGTAAATTCAGTAATTTCAAGCAAAATCTGATTATTTTCTGAATTTTTTAATGTGTAATCGTTTACAAAAATTTCAGCGTTTTGTACAAACGGACACAATTACAATAATTCATAAAACATAAAAATATTCTGTTTGTTCCTAAATTTTGTTGATTTTATATGATTTTATAGAAACAATATTGTTAAAAGAATGATCCAAACAATAAGGAAAAATACTGGTTTATTGAACAAATGGATGAGCGGAACGAACAAATAAGTCCTTGCAAAATACGGATTTTTACGTTATATTGTTCTTATGCAAGTCAAAACAAACATTTTATGTTGTTTTACAAACACAAAGGAGGAGCAATATGAGCAAAGTATCCGAAATGACCCGTGAAAAATGGATCATGAGCACCTTCCCCGAGTGGGGTATCTGGCTGGTCGAGGACATCGAAAACGAAGTCGTCGCTCCCGGCAATGTCGCTATGTGGTGGCTGGGCTGCACCGGCGTGTGGTTCAAGACCCCCGGCGGCGCTAACATCACCATCGACCTGTGGTGCGGCAACGGTAAGCGCACCCACGGCGACAACAAGATGAAGGTCGGCCATCAGATGGCCAATATGTGCGGCGGCCGCCTGATGCAGCCCAACCTGCGCAACGTTCCCTTCGTCATTGATCCGTTCGCCTTCAAGCAGGTGGACGCTGTTCTGGCCACCCACTATCATCAGGATCATATGTCCGCAGAGTGGGCTGCCCACGTTTTGCAGAGCGGCATGACCACCACCGACGATCAGGGCAACGTCATTCCCGTTCCCTTCATCGGTCCCGCTAAGTCCGTTGAGACTTGGATTAAGTGGGGCGTTCCCGCAGAGCGCTGCATCACCGTCAAGCCCGGCGATTCCATCAAGATTAAGGACATCGAGATCATCGCTCTGGACAGCTTTGACCGTACCTGCATCGTCACCACCGACAAGACCGGTCCCGACCGTGAAGAGCTGACTGGTGTCTGCCCCACCGATATGGACGAGAAGGCCGTCAACTACCTGGTCAAGACCCCCGGCGGCAACATCTATCACTCCGGTGACTCCCACTTCTCCATCTACTTCGCTAAGCACGGCAAGGATTATGACATCGACGTGGCTTTCGGCTCCTTCGGTGAGAACCCCATCGGTATGCAGGATAAGATGACCTCCATCGACGTTCTCCGTATGGCTGAGAACCTCAAGTGCAAGGTCGTCGTGCCCATCCATTGGGACGTTTGGACCAACTTCCAGGCTGACTGCGAAGAAATCAAGCTGCTGTACGATTTCAAGAAGGATCGCAACGAGTACAAGTTCCATCCCTTCTTCTGGCAGGTCGGCGGCAAGTATGTCTATCCCCAGGACAAGGATAAGATCTATTATCATCACCGTCGTGGCTTCGAGGACTGCTTCGAGGCTCCCCAGAACATCCCCTATCGTTCCTGCCTGTAATTCAGGTAACAATCTCATTACCCGCCTGATGAGGTGTCCGCTTTGTCAGGCTTCATGAAAGGAAGTACATTCGTTATGGCAGAGACCATTCTCCAGAAAATCGTGGAGCGCGGCCACTATAAGTTTGTCGATTCCGTCGAGACCTGGCAGGAAGCCGTCAAGCTGAGCACCGATACCCTGGTTGCAACCGGCTATTGCACCGCTGACTATTATCAGCAGATCAATGACTGCGTTGAGAAGTATGGCCCTTATGTGGTGTTCGATCACTATGTCGCTATGCCTCACTCTCAGGAAGGCGCTGGCGGCGTTCTGAAGACCTCTGTTGGCTTCATGCGTGTGAAGGATGTCGTGGATTTCGGTGAGGACGAGGACGGCGAGAAGAAGGAAGCCAAACTGTTCTTCACCCTGGCATCCTGCGACCCCAACGAGCACTTGGACAACATCCAGCAGCTCATGGGTATTTTCACCAACGAGGATCTGCTGGACGCTCTGATGGAAGCGGAAACCCCCGAGGATATCCTCAAGGCTGAACAGGACTTCCCCTGCGAAGAGTTCTAAAAAACATTCAAAAAGCGGAGGCAGCTGCCTCTATAGAACAGCCGCTTCCGCTTTTTTCACCTGTATCATGCTTGATTATCATGCTTGATGCAGACGCACAAGTTTCATTATCCGAAAGAGAGGAAAACAAATGAATATTCTGGTTGCTATTTGGGAATTTTTTGCAACATACGTTTTGCAGAAAGCTCCTTACATGGTCGGCTTCCTTACCCTGCTGGGCTATTGCCTGATGGGTAAAAAGTGGTACGATACCCTCGGTGGCACCCTCAAGGCCATCATTGGTATGCTGATCCTGAACGCTGGTTCCGGCGGCCTGGTTTCTACCTTCCGTCCCATTCTGGCTGGTCTGAAGGATCGCTTCAACCTGACCGCTGCTGTTATCGACCCCTACTATGGTCAGAACGCTGTCACCGCAGGTGTCCAGGAAGTCTTTGGTAAGGGCTTCTCTCAGGCTATGACCCTGCTGCTGATTGCATTCCTGGTCAACATTCTGCTGGTTCGCTTCAACAAGCTGACCAAGTGCCGCACCCTGTTCACCACTGGCCATGTCCAGGTGCAGCAGGCTGCCACCGCTTATTGGCTGATTATGTTCGCTATGCCCGGCCTGCTGAACAATGACGTTGCTCTGATGGTTGTCATGTCCGTCATCCTGGGCGCTTACTGGGCTGTCGGCTCCAACCTGACCGTTAAGCCCATGCAGGAGCTGTCCGAGGGCGCTGGCTTTGCTATCGCTCATCAGCAGATGTTCGGCATCCGCCTGGCTTACTGGCTGGCTGACGTTCTGTTCGGCACCAACGGCGGCAAGCGTGAGAAGGAAATTAAGAAGGTCGGCGAGCTGGAAATGCCCGGCTTCTTCTCCATCTTCAATGAGAACATGGTTTGTACCGCAATCCTGATGACCATCTTCTTCGGCATCATCCAGGCCATCATTGGCAAGCAGTTCTTCGTGGACGCTGGCTCCACCAAGGACACCGAGAACTTCGTGTTCTATTGCTTCAACACCTCCCTGAACTTCGCTGTTTACCTGGCAATCCTCCAGCTGGGCGTTCGTACCTTCGTCACCGAGCTGACCGCTTCCTTCCAGGGTATCGCTGACAAGCTGCTGCCCTCCTCCGTTCCCGGCGTTGACTGCGCTGTCTGCTTCGGCTTCGGCGATGCAAACGCTGTTACCTTCGGCTTCCTGGCTGGTCTGTGTGGTCAGGTTCTGGCTATCCTCGTCCTGCTGGTTACGAAGTCCCCCACCCTCATCATCTGCGGCTTCGTTCCTGTCTTCTTCGATAACGCTACCATGGGTCTGGTTGCCAACGAAAAGGGCGGCCTGAAGGCTTGCCTCGTCATCCCCTTTGTTGCAGGTCTGGTCGAAGTCTTCGGCGCAGCCCTGATCTCCGGTTGGGTTGGCATGGCCAATTACGGCGGCTACCTGGGCATGTTCGACTGGGATACCGTTTGGCCTCTCTTCACCGTCATCATGAAGTACCTGAGCTGGGCTGGTGTCGCTATCGTCGTGGTCGCTCTGCTGGCCATTCCTCAGATCGAGTACCGTATGGATCCCGAGGGCTACTTCCTCATGACCGAGGATTACGACGCATACCTGGAGCTGGTTGAGTCCCGCAAGGCTACCAAGTAATCTCACCATCTGAATCGTTTTCTTACCTCATTGTTCCGGTTTCCATATTGTGGAACTCCTTTATAAGCGGCATCTGGCCGACGGGCTGGATGCCGTGAAGGGAGTCTCATCAGGAAATCAAAATCACGTTCCCAAAGGGGAAAATTCCCCCATTATCATAACACATAAGTATAAAGGAGTAATTTACCATGGCACAGAAACTGGATAACAAGAAGCTGCTCGCTTGCTGCGCTAACGGCGCAGGTTCCTCCCTGATGATGGAAAAGGCTGTCGAGAAGGTTATGAAGAAGTACGGCGTTAAGCCCGCAGAGCTGCGTCACTGCCCCGTTTCCGAGGGAAAGACCGCTGCTCGTAACTATGATGTCGTCTTCTGCGCTCGTACCTTCGCAAAGACCTTCGAGGGCAATCTGGGTGCAAACACCACTCTGATTCCCCTGCGTAACGTTATGTCCGCTCCCGAGATCGAGAAGGCTCTGAAGGAGGCTGGCCTGGTCGAGTAATTTGCTCGTCTGGCTTTTCCTGACTCATCAAATCAATAGCCCGGAATCTGTGCGTTTTCGTCGGATTCCGGGCGTTTTCTCTTGTTGAAGCGGATGTGTGGCTGATTGACCGATATTGAAACACGCTCCAGCAAAAAAAGCCCGTCTGATCGTTCAGACGGACTTTTTCGTTTCGTTACAGATGGAATTGGGTGTTACCAGCGGCGGCCTCCACGGTAGCCTCCGGCTCGGCGTCCGCCATAGCTGCGGCCATAGCGTCTCCTGGGACGGAAGAGGGTCAGCCGGAGAATTACTACCACAATGAGCAGCAGAATGGCGCCCAGCAGTGCCTTCACATACCAAAGGTCGAACAATTTTTTCAAAGCGGCCTTGCGCTTGAGGAAGGTGGAAGCGTTGACATCCGTCACGGCAATCAAATTCACGGTGTCGTATTCTTCCCCATCCAGATAGAGGGTCATAGAGCCGAGCACATCGCCCTTCTTGACGGGAGCCTCTACGCTTTCCAGCAAGGTGGGCTTGGCCTTGAAGCTCTCCGGGGTCACATCCTTGGGCAGCTCATCCACAATACTGTGCTCAGGGGCTACGGCCACAGAATCTGCATCGTAAGAGAGCGTCACGGGAATCTGACCGTAAGCGTCCTTAGAGTCAATCACGGTGATGGTAGCGAAGCTATCAAAGCCCCATTCCAGCAGGCGGGTGGTCTCGGTGAACTGGGTGTAGCTGGTGATAAAACCGCTGCTGCTTTTCGTGGGCTGGCAGCCGATGACCACAGAAATCAGGGTTTTGCCGTCCTTTTCCGCAGCGGCCAGCAGGTTATAGCCGCCCTTATCGGTGGTACCGGTCTTGATGCCAATGCAGTGGCTGTATTCATAACCGGCGTACTTTTTGTTGGTAATCAGGCCGTTGGTGTTAAAGAAGTGGCGGCGTTCGGAAAGGTTGGTTTTGTCCACATAATACTCATCGGTGCTGACGATATCACGGAACTGACCATAGCTCATGGCGGCTTTGGCGATGAGATAGAGATCGGCGCAGGTGGTGTAATGATCGTCATCGGGCATACCGTGGGGGTTGACAAAATGGGTGTCGGTGCAGCCCAGCTCCTTGGCTCGTTGGTTCATCAGCTTGACGAAATCCGCAATTGAGCCGCTGACCCGCTCGGCAAGGATATTGGCGGCTTCGTTTGCGGAGGCCACGAGCAGGCAGTAGAGCAGGTCGTTCACCCTCATTTTTTCCCCGGGACGAATATTCTGGTTGCTGGAGGTGTAGTCCAAGCCCTCCCAGCAATCGTCATAGGCTTTGATTTTGTCCTTCAAAGTCATTTCTCCCCGCTCAATGCTTTCCAACACCAGCAGAGCGGTCATCACCTTGGTGATGGAGGCCGGACAAATGCGCTCTTCACCGTTTTGAGAAAAGAGCACCTTGTCGGAATCCATATTCACTAGATAAGCGGCGGTGGCCTTCACCTTCATGTTATCCATAATGGCGGAAGTGGAAGCAAAGGCGGTGGGACACATGGACGAGACCAAAAGGATCAGGGCCAGCAGCAGAGAAACAAAAGATTTTTTCTTCATAGCAAATTCCTATTTCTTTCTATGAGTTGAGAGGTTCAACGTCTTTTTCTTGGACGGAGGGCGAAAAACAGAACAATCACCGTTCCAAACGAAAGGCAGATGGCAGCCACAAAGGGAAAGTTTCCACGAGGTTCATGGGTCAGACCGCCCAGCTTTCCCAGAATTTTGGGCATTGAGTTGACGCTGGCGGCGGCGATTAAATCCGTGGAGCCGAGGATTTCATCTCCTTGCATCACATAGAGGGTTCCCAATTTCTGTCCCTGTTCGATGGGCGCTTGCAGCGTATCGGGCAGGTCATTGGTGATGGTGAAATCCTCATCGGAAAGGTCGTTGGGAAGCAGAGCGCCGATGGAGGTTGCAGCGATGATGGGGAGGGGAGTCTCGTCACGGCTGTTCTCCACCTTCATTTCAGCGATGGTTTTTCCACCTTCCACCAGAGTTTGCTCGGAGAAGGCCTCAAAACCCCACTCATAAAGGCGTTTGCTCTCCACGAATTGCATCCACAGACGAGAGCCGTCTGGGTTATAATACCAGTCACCGTGCATCATGACGCAGCACAACCGCCGACCGTCCTTTTCTGCATAGGAAACCAAACAATACTTGGCCTGGAAGGTGGAACCGGTTTTGCCGCCGGTGCAGTACTCATAATAGTAGGTGTTGCCGTAGGTGTGCTTAGAGCGCAGGGCGTTGGTATTGTGAATGTTGCGAGCGTCGTGCTTGTTGGTGGCAGGAACCGAATAATCCGTGGTAGAGATGATGGTTCGGTAATCCTCGTATTCATAAGCGGCTTTCGCCAGCAAGTACATATCGGCGCAGGTGGTGTAATGGTTGTCGTTGTGCAGGCCGTGGGGGTTGGTAAAATGGGTATTGGTGCAGCCCAGCTCCGCAGCGGTGGCGTTCATGTCGTCGGCAAAGGCGGAGACAGAACCGCTGACCGCTTCCGCCAGAGCGTTGCCGGCATCACAGTGGGAGGGGAGCATCAACAGATAAAGCAGGCTGCGAATGGTGATTTTCTCGCCCTTTGCCAAACCGGAGCGAGCGGCTAAACTGGTCATGCCGTCCTGAACGTGATCGGTGCAGGTTACGGTGTCATCCAGAGAGATGTCTCCCGCCGCCACATGGCGGAGAACCACCAGCGCCGTGACCAGCTTGGTTGTGCTGGCGGGGTATATTTTCTTGTTGCTGGACCGACTGTAGAGAACCGTGTCGCTGTCCAGGTCTTCCAGAAGGACGTAGGCGCACAGCTTATCCACGTCAGGATTGGGAGAAGCGGCCCAGGCGGAGGGCACAGCAAGAGAAAGAAGAAGGACCATGGTTACAAAAAAGCAAAAAAAGCGTAATCGTTTCATAATTCCTCGACATTTCCTGATAAAAAGAATAAGATGAAACAGAGAATCTGTTTTCATACAAGTGCCATTATAGCAAAGCAAAACGATGTCTGCAATGGGAAAAAAGAAAAAAAGTAACCAATTCAACAGCACTTCACAAAATGACAATGGTGATTCCGTTGTTGTAACGTTCCAGATCGGGATCCTTCCGCAGGGCGGGCGCAACGGAGAAGGCAGAGAGGGTGGCGGTTTCAAAGATGGTGAATGTTTCACCCGGAAGGTAATCTTTGATTTGCCCCTTCTTTTTCATGCCCTCCAGCGCCTGGCGAGCGGAGATGCGGAGCTTTCCGCCCTGCCCGGAGCTGCCATAACCATGGATGAGCTTGACGGCGGAGCATCCCATCCGCCGTGAGGTGGAAAGTTCTCCGTTCATGCGGCGCAGTCCCTGCTCCACGGTAGGTTTTCCAATCTCTAAATTGACAATTCTGACGTTGTTTTTCATCTTTCATCCTTATTCTGGTTTGGTAGCACCCGTGTTTCTCCTCTGGCATAGGATGGAACACCACGACAATAAGGAGGGTGTTGCCATTTTGAGAAAGGAACGAAATCTCTGGGTGGTTGGCGGAGATTTGCGGCAGGTCAAGTTGGCGGAGCTGCTCATGGACGACGGACATTGGGTGCAGACTTACGCCATGGAGCGGCGGCCTTCGCCACCAGAGCTGCCCGGGTCGGATACCCTGCGGGGAATTGAACACGCTGACTGCGTGATTCTTCCTCTGCCAGTGACGGTGGAGGAGGGTATCTTGAATACCCCGCTTTCGGATCAGAAGCTGCCTTTGAAAACGCTGATGGAAGCCTTACAGCCAGGGCAGATGGTTTGCGCAGGCCGAGTCACCACGGAGCTGAAAGCGCTGGCCCAAAAACGAGGGGTCACGCTCTGTGACTACTTCGCCCGGGAGGAGCTGGCCATCAAAAATGCGGTTCCCACGGTGGAAGGAGCCATTCAAATTGCCATGGAGGAGCTGCCCACGACCCTTTTCGGCACACGAGTGCTGGTCATCGGCTATGGACGGCTGGGAAAGCTGCTGGCTCATCGGCTCAAGGGACTGGGGGCACGGGTGACGGTCTCCGCCCGAAGATACGATGACCTGGCGTGGATTGAGGCTTACGGCTGTTGGTCGGAACATACGGAACAGCTGGACGGCTGGCTGGGGGGCTATCAGCTTATCATCAACACCGTCCCGGCGGTGGTGCTGGACGGGGCAAGGCTCCACGATTTGGACGAGGGCACGCTGGTCATTGACCTGGCTTCTCGCCCAGGCGGGGTCGATTTGGAAGCAGCGGCTCGGCTGGGTGTCAAAGTCATCTGGGCGTTGAGTCTTCCGGGAAAGGTGGCACCTGTGACGGCGGGAGCCGCCATCCGGGACACAATCTATCATATGTGGCAGGAGATGGAACAATGAAGGCGGAAGATATTCGGGTTGGCTTCGGCTTAACCGGTTCCTATTGCACCTTTTCCAAGGCACTGAAAGCGGTGGAAGAGGTGAAAAAGCAATTTGGCGTGGTGCTTCCCATTCTCTCGGAGAACAGCGCTTGCACAGACACTCGCTTCGGCACGGCGGAAAGTCATCGTGTACAGCTGGAGCGTGTCTGCGGAAGAACTCCCATTACCACCATTCAACAGGCGGAGCCCATCGGACCGAAACAATTACTGGATGTTTTGGTCATCGCCCCTTGTACCGGAAACACCCTGGGCAAGCTGGCAAATGGCATCACTGACACCACCATTACCATGGCGGCCAAGGCGCACCTTCGCAACGGGCGGCCTTTGGTGCTGGCGGTTTCTACCAACGATGGGCTGGCGGTCTCGCTGCGGAACATCGGGGACTTGTCCATGCGGAAGAATATTTACCTTGTCCCCTTTGGCCAGGATGACCCAGAGAACAAACCCACCTCTCTGGTGGCGGATATGACCCTGATTCCTCAGACCATCGAGGCGGCGATGGAGGGGCGGCAGCTTCAGCCGCTCTTACTGCGATAAGGCGGAGGAAACAGAAGAAGAGGATGCTCCATCCTGAGCGCCGTCTGATGGGTCACGTTCCAGTGGCCAGATGGTCAGATCTACGCCGTTTTCAATTCCGGCAACGCTTCCGTGATCCGTATACTGCCACCAATCCATATGGTAATAGTAGTTGGGATAGTCGCTATGAAAGGAAGCAAACCAGATGGGCAGACCTTGCTCTTGGAACTGGGCAATATCGTAGAAAAAATAGCCTGTTTCGCTGTTGCAGTAGACCATGGCTTCATAACCGGCTTCTTGGATGGTTTGACAGAAGGCCAGAGCGCAGGCGGTGACGGTCTCTTCATCCAAACCGTCGGTGCGAGCGCCCTCCTGCCCGGATTCCTCATTGGAAATTACTTCCCAGTCAAAAGCAATGGGGAGGGTCAGATCCAGTTTTTTCACGGCTTCGAGTACAAACCTTGCTTCTTCTACGGCCTCTTCTTCGGAGATGGCCTGCGAGAAGAAGTAAACGCCGATATCCAAACCAGCGGCATAAGCCTGCTTGAAATTGTCCTTAAAATGGGTATCAGCATTGAGCTTTCCGCTTTGGCCGTAACCACGGTAGCCGCAGCGGAGCATGGCAAAGGAAATTCCGTCCCCGGCTACGGCGTTCCAATCCACCTCGCCTTGGTGGGAGGAGACATCCACGCCGGTGCGATAGGGAAGGAGCGGGCAGGAAACCCGATCCCCTTCTCTTACAAAATCCTCTGGGGTGTATTCGTTGGGTAACAGCTCTTTGTTGACGTAGAGCTGATTTCCGTTGACCGTGATGATTTCCCGGCGAGGTCTGATGGAGCGCCGAACCACAAAGAAGGCTGCGCACACCACCAAAACCAGCGCCAGCGCCATGGGCAGCAGCATTTTTTTTAAACGGGGTGATACAGTCACAAAAACAGTCCTTTCCCGACAGAAGTGGGGTAATATCATTCATTCTATCACGAATCGCCCAAAAAGAACAGAGGAAAAGTATAAACGAATCGTGAACAAAACAGAATTAACAAAATAATTGGAGTTTTGCGCCCGCTTGACAGGGGAGAATTCCGGTGCTATCATTCCATTAAACAAGTGAGAGGTGTGACAATCGGTTGTGAAATAGCCTCTCAGAAAGAAGGAATGGAAATATGATCCCTACCCCGGAGGAAGCCTATGCCCTGCTCTGCCAGTACAATGAGGGCGAGTTCCACCTGAAACATGGCCGTGTCGTGGGCGATGTCCTGCGCTGGTACGCAAACGATTTGGGTTATGGCGAGGAAGCCGATTTCTGGCAGGTGGTTGGCATCCTGCACGATTTGGACTTTGAACAGTGGCCCGAGGAGCATTGCATCAAGAGCCAGCAGCTTATGCAGGAGCACAATCTGGATGAGCGTATCATTCGAGCAACTGCCAGCCATGGCTATGGCATCACCGTAGACATCAAGCCCGAGCACGAGATGGAAAAGGTGCTGTATGCAGCCGATGAACTGACCGGCCTCATCGGTGCTGTTGCCATCATGCGCCCCTCCAAGAGCGTCAGCGATTTGGAAGTGAAGAGTGTCCGCAAAAAGTTCAAGGATAAGAAATTTGCAGCGGGCTGTTCCCGTGAAGTGATAAGCAATGGTGCGGCTATGCTGGGCTGGGAGCTTCCCACTCTGATCGAAAAAACCATCCTCGCCATGCGTGCTAGTGAAAATGTAGACTGAACTTTTTGCACATAGATAATAAAAAACGTAAAGAAACCACCGCTCTTTTTTATCAGAACGGTGGTTTTTGCTTTGTCAGAGAACAAAAAGGAGGGGAGACGATTACTCCGCTTGAATGCCGCCCATCAGCAGGCACATGATGGCCTTCTGAACATGCAGACGGTTTTCTGCCTCATCAAAAATCTCGTTGGCGTGTGCCTCAAAGACCTCTTTGGAGATTTCCTCTCCCTTGCGGGCGGGGAGGCAGTGTTGCACCATGCAATTTGGCTTGGCTAAGGCCAGCAGTTCGCTGTTCACGCAGTAGTTTTTCAGAGCGGCGTGACGTTCCTCGGCCTCTGCTTCCTTGCCCATGGAAACCCAAACATCTGTGCAGATGACATCGGCATCCTTCACCGCTTCTCTGGGGTCGTCGGTGAGGGTGAACACAAAAGAGGGGTCAGAAGCGGCAAAGTCCAAAATATCCTGATGGGGCGGGTACGATTTGGGACAGGCCAAAGCAACCTCCATGTCACATTTCAGTGCTCCGACGGTCAAGGACTGAGCCATGTTGTTGCCGTCGCCCACATAGGCCAGCTTCAGGCCGTCCAGATTGGCGTATTTTTCCCGGATGGTCATCAGGTCGGCGAGAACCTGGCAGGGATGGGCGTAATCATTCATACCGTTGATAACGGGGACGGTGGCGTACTTGGCCAGTTGCTCAATGGTGCTTTGGTTGTAGGTTCGCATCATGATGCCGTCGCAGTAGCGGCTCAGGGAACGAGCGGTGTCCTCAATGGGTTCACCACGTCCCACCTGGCTCTCGTCGCCGCCGAGATAAAAGGCCATGCCGCCCAGCTGGAACATACCGGCCTCAAAGGAAATACGGGTGCGGGTGGAACGCTTTTCATAGATTGTGACCAGCGTTTTTCCCTCCAGCAGACGGTGAGGAATGCCGTGGTGCTGGTCATATTTCAGCTGATCGGCCAGGTTCAGAATCTCATAGATATCGTTCGGCGTGAGATCAGACAATTTCAGCAGATGTTTGTTGGTCATACCGTACCTCCTGGAATTGACTTCTCAAGCAAGAACGTTTTTCAGCACAGCCAGACCCTTGTCCATTTCTTCCTTGGTGATGACAAGAGGGGGCAGCAGACGGATGGTCTTAGGGCCGGCGGTGAGAACCAGCAGATTCTGCTCGTAGCACTTCTTGACCAGGGTGGAACGATCCACGCCGTCCTTCAGCACGATGCCCACCATCAGACCCATACCACGCACGCAGTCCACATACTCGGAGTCAAAAGCGGCGATGCTTTCCCGGAGATAAGCGCCCTTTTCGTTGATGGTTTGCATCATGTCGTCGTCCAGCACGTCCAGCACGGTGCAAGCGGCGTTGGCGGCGATGGGGTTTCCACCGAAGGTGGTGGCGTGGGTGCCGGGAGACAGGACGTTGCGGCACTTTTCGTTGCATATCACGCCAGCCATGGGCAGACCGCCAGCAATGCCCTTGGCAAAGGTGCAGGCATCGGGAAGAATGCCATACTGCTGGAAGCAGAACAGGGAACCGGTGCGGCCTACGCCGGTCTGCACCTCATCCACCAGGAGCAGATAATCATTTTCGGCGCAGTAAGCGGCCAGATCCTGAACAAACTGCTGATCCATGGGCAGCACGCCGCCCTCACCCTGAATCAGCTCCAGGAAGACAGCGCAAACGTCGTCGCCAGCCTGTGCCTTGACGGACTCCAGGTCGTTGGCCTCAGCGTAGCGGAAGCCTTCGGTGAAGGGGAAGAAGTACTGATGGAACACATCCTGACCGGTGGCCTGGAGGGTGGTGATGGTGCGGCCATGGAAGGAGTTGTGCAGGGTGATGATGGTAGAGCGACCCATACCGTACTTATCATAGGAGTACTTACGAGCCAGCTTGATGATGCCCTCATTGGCCTCTCCGCCGCCATTTGCGAAGAACACGGAGGCCATGCCGGTGCGGGTGCAGAGCTTTTCCGCCAGATTGACGTAAGGCTCGGTGTAGAAGAGGTTGGAGGTGTGAGCCAGCTTGGATGCCTGCTCGGTGACAGCCTTCACCCATGCGGGGTGGCCGTAGCCCAGAGAGGCAACGCCAATGCCGCTGGCGAAGTCGGTGTATTCCTGACCCTCCAGACCGTAGAGGGTGGAGCCTTCGCCATGGTCAATGGCCACGTCAAAACGGCCATAGGTCTGCATGACATACTGGTGGTCACGGGCTTTCAGTTCTTCAAAAGTCATAACAATGCCTTCTTTCAAGGGGAAATAGTGCTGTTGATTTCAGATAAAAGCGGGAGCCAGAGGATAGGCTCTAAGAGGCTGTTTGGGGGCTGCGCAGCAGCTTTTAAAGCATCATAGTGCCCAGTCCCTGGTCACTGAGCAGCTCAATGAGGATCGAGTGGGGAACACGGCCATCCAGAATATGACTGCGCTTGACGCCCCAGCGAATGGCCTCCACGCAGCATTCCACCTTGGGAATCATGCCGCCGGAAATGATGCCTTTTTTCTTGAGCAGGGGCACGTCAGACATATGAACGATGGGCAGAAGGGTGGAATCATCCTTGGGATCCATCATCAGGCCGGCAATGTCGGTCAGCAGAATCAGCTTTTCCGCTTTCAGGGCAATGGCCAGCTTGGAAGCGGCGGTGTCGGCGTTGATGTTATAGGAGCACTCAGCGTCACAGCCCTGCGCCACGGTGGAGATAACGGGAATATAGCCGTTGTCGATGCAGTCGGTGACAATTTTGGGGTTGACGTTGATGATTTCGCCCACCAGACCATATTTGGGATTTTTGACCTTTGCTTCGAACAAGCCAGCGTCCAGACCGGAAAGGCCGATGGCTCGACCGCCACGGCGATTCAGAGAGGCCACCAGATTCTTGTTGACCTTACCGCAGAGCACTTCCTGCACGATGTCAATGGTTTCCTGATCGGTGTAGCGCAGACCGTCCACAAATTTGGATTCCTTGCCGATTTTTTTCAGCATGGCGTTGATTTCGGGGCCGCCGCCGTGCACCAAAACCACATGGATGCCGACCAACTGCAACAGGATGATGTCACTCATCACGGCGTCACGGAGCTGCTCGGAGATCATGGCGTTGCCGCCGTATTTCACCACGATGGTTTTACCGCTGTATTTTTGAATGTAAGGCAGGGCTTCAGCAAGAAATTGAGCCCGCTCAATGTGATTATAAGCCATTGTATAAAAACCTCCGGTTTTTATAAGAGTGAACCATTAGGTTCTATAATCGCCGTTGATCTTCACATAATCATAGGTCAGATCACAGCCCCAGCAGGTGGCGGAAGCGTTGCCCTCATTGACGTTGACATCAATGATTACTTCATCCTGAGAGAGAATTTCTTTCGCTTTGTCCTCGTCGAAGAGCACCTGAGAGCCGCCCTCGCAGACCAGAATCTCACCGGCGCAGGAACGGAACTTCACATCCACCCGCTCAGGACGGAAGGGAGCCTTGGAGTAGCCCATGGCGCAGAGAATGCGACCCCAGTTTGCGTCAGCGCCGAACATAGCGGCCTTGACCAGAGAGGAACCAACCACGGACTTGCTCAGACGCTCGGCGACCTCTTCGCTGCGGGAGCCGTGAACCGTGCAGGTGATGAGGCGGGAAGCGCCTTCGCCGTCAGCGGCCATGGCACGAGCCATATAAGTGAGCACTTCTGTCAGAGCGGCCTTGAAAGCGGTGTAATTGGTATCCTTCCACTCAATCAGGGCGTTGCCAGCCAGACCATTGCAGAGGATGGCGCAGGTGTCGTTGGTGGAGGTGTCGCCGTCCACGGTGACACGGTTAAAGGTGCGGGGCACGACCTCGTGCAGAGCGGCGTTCAGCATGTCAGAGGTGATGGCACAGTCGGAGGTCAGGAAGCAGAGCATGGTTCCCATGTTGGGATGAATCATGCCGGAGCCTTTGCAGATGGCACCCAGCGTCACCAGCTTGCCGCCCAGCTCCACCTGCACGGCGTATTCCTTCTTCTTGGTGTCGGTGGTCATGATGGCGGTAGCGGCAGCGTCGGAGCCATCCTTGCTCAACTGAGCAGTCAGCTGAGGCACGGCATCCACAATGGCCTTGATGTTGATTTCCTGGCCGATGACACCGGTGGAACCCACAATGAAATCACGGGCAGTGCGGCCAGTGGCTTTTGCGGCGGCCTCGCACATCTCCTCGGCGTGCTCATGGCTCAGAGGGGCGCAGGCATTGGCGTTGCCAGAGTTGACAATAACACCCCATGCGGTTCCGTCCTCCAGGTGCGCCATGGTGACGTAGATGGGAGCGCACTTGACACGGTTGGAGGTGTACATGGCTGCGGCGGTACACTCTGCCTCGGACAGAATGAGAGCCAGATCGTTCTTATTGGGATTGCTGCCAGCCTTGACACCGGCGTGGATGCCAGCGGCGGTAAAGCCCTTTGCGGCGCAAACGCCGCCCTGAATCATTTCCATATTGATTTCTCCTCATCAGCGATGGATTTTCATAGCTCCCCAGTCAGGAGAGCCGCCGCCGCAGGCGGCAGGAGGGGGAAAGGTATTTTTCTGAGCTGCCTCTCCGGTCGTTCAAAATGCAAAAGCGGAATTTACGCTTCAAAAGCGTCTTCCTTGCGCTTCTCGTCGAACATAAACTGAACATCCTGAGCCTTGACGGTGAGATAGACCATCTCGCCGCCCTCGTCTTCCAGAACAGCGTGGAACTCGTAGCCGCCGGGAACCTGATACAGCTCATTTTCCACCCAACGAGCGCCCACAACGCCCTCTTCCAGCTCCAAAAGCTCCGCATTCTTCCAAATAACGGTGTTCACATCGTCGTTGCTCTGGGAGTTATCCAGCGTCATGATGATGTTGTCCCCGTCACGGCCAATGGCGGTCACGGTGCAGTAGTCGAAGCCGTAGTTTTCCAGAATGTGAGCAGGGAAGTGACGATAGCGCTTTTCCCAGTAGTCGGTATAGGCCATCATCTGCTGGTCGGCCAGGTCGGACTGGCTCTTGCAGAACTTGCCCATAAGCTGCTTCACCTTGCTGGAACAACTGCCCAGCGCCATGATGCGGATATCTGCCACCTGTTCCAGAATGTCAGCGGGAATCACGGTGGAATAGTCCAGGAGATTTCTCTGGTAGTTGGTCTTGAAAGCCTCGGTTTCGGCGGCTTCGTCAAAGGGAAGCCCCTTTTTGTCGGCTTCGTCGTGCTTGCCATCCAGCCATGCTTTCAGGCGGTCGGCGTAGAGGTGCTGGAAATAGTTCTCGCTCTTGCGCTTGGCGGAAGGAGAAGCCACAAGATCCAGCGCCATGCAGCTTGCGTCCACCAGCTTGTAATATTCCTTGGTAAAATACTTCATATCTTTCTCCAAAAATCCCGAAGCGTAAAAGGTTGGGTTCCAACCGTCACAGGGACAGACCGGCGGTTTCCTCAAAGCCCAGCATCAGGTTCATATTCTGAACGGCAGCACCGGAAGCGCCCTTGCCCAGGTTGTCAAACAGGGCGGTGACGGTGGTCTGCTCGTCGTTGCCGCAGACAATCAGCGTCAGGGTATCTTTGCCCGACAGGGTGTTTGCGGCGATCATCGGTTCATTATACCCCAGCTCCGCCACAGAAACAAGAGCGGAACCCTCGTAATGTTTCACAAGAGCTTTGTGGATATCGGCGGTGGTAGGAGTGCCATTTAACAGTCGGTTCTGGAGCAGGATGGAGGTTGCCATACCTTTATAATAATCGTCTACCACAGGGCAGAAAACCGGAGCGTGTTCCAGACCGCAGACCTTGGTCATTTCGGGGATGTGTTTGTGGTTCAGGGTCAGGCCGTAGATTCTGGGAGCATCCAGCTTGCCGTCCCGTCCTTCGCTCTCGTAGTCTGCAATCATCTTTTTGCCGCCGCCAGAGTAGCCGGTCAGAGAGTAACAGGTCAGCGGATAGTTCGTGGGCAGCAGACCGGCCTGCACCAGGGGAGCGGTGGAGGAGATCAAGCCGGTGGCATGGCAGCCGGGGTTGGCTACATACTTGGCGTTCTGAATGGCCTCCTTCTGGGTGGGATTCAGCTCAGAATAGCCATAAACCCAGTTGGGATTGGTTCGGTGGGCGGTAGAAGCGTCGATGATACGGCACTTGCTGCCCTCTGCCAGCGCTACCGCTTCCACAGCGGCTTTGTCGGGAAGACAAAGGAAAATCAGATCTGCCTGATCCATTAGGCGTTTGCGCTCCACATCGTCGTGGCGCTTATCGTCGGCAATGAGCATCAGCTCAATGTCAGTGCGGCTTTTCAGGCGATCCATAATTTGAAGACCGGTGGTACCTGCCTGACCATCAATATAAATCTTGGGTTTCATAGGAAAAACCTCCTGTTATTGGTTGGAGTATCAGGATAAAAAATCATAGGACAGAAAAAGTGGTTAAGCCCTCGCTGGGATGAAAAAAACTGCGGGGCTTTCGCATCCGTCCCAAGTAACAAAAAATTGATACACTGGCTGAAAAATGCCCTTGGTATCCAGACGGAAAGAAGGCTCAGAGTGGATGGTTGTAACCCGAGAGGGCGGATTTTCGATAGGAAACCACTCACACAGAGAAAGCTCTCCTCCCATCAGACGCAGATAAGCCTCCTCTGACGAGATGATGGATTCTTGTTTGTACAAGTCATAAACAATCAAATGGTTGCTGACGATGCAGAGAGAACCATCTGCCGCAAATATGCAATCAATGTTGCCGCTGACCAAGGTGTTTCCATATTTTTGGGCATAAACAGAAAGCTGACAGCGGCCATTTTCCCAGTGAAAGTAATTGAGCTTTTTGGGCAGAGAGATACCAATTTGTTCCAAACGTTCTATTACGTCGGCCTCGTCCAATTCTGGCGCTGACTCAGAGGGTTCTCTGCTACCAATGCTGTATTCATAGCTGTGGTCGGAATAGTTAATCCAAAGGGAATTCTGGGTCTCGGGATCCGCAAAGGAAGCGCCATCGTCGGTGTAAGAGCAATCAGAAAAAGAGCAGCCTTGCTTTTGGGCGAACTCATCCGCAAATTCTTTGCAGTCTTTGGCATCAAAAGGGGGGATACGGTAAGAATAAGCGGTTGAACAGTCGGGTAACAGCTCACAATCCAAGTCCCATTGCATTTTCTTGGTATTTACGGTAAATGTGGCAGCATAGGGGAGGTTTCCATACTCTTTTCCCAGGTAAAAGCCAAACGTCCCCAGCAAGCATACACAGAAGAGCGCAGGCGCAGCGGAATATACGGCGATTTTACGGAGCCATTGCTCCTCTTTGGAACGAAAAAGCCGGAACATATTCCCGAAGCACCAGCCGAAGAAAGCACCTAACGTGTTGCAGAACAAATCGTCTACGTCGCAGAAGCCCAAGCCGGTCAAGAGCTGGATGAGTTCAATTGACAAAGAGAGCCCAAAACCGGAGAGAACCACATAGCGCCCTTTTTGAAACTTGGGATGAAGGAGGGGCAACAAAATTCCCAACGGCAGAAACAAACCAATGTTTAAAATCAGATTGAGCCAATGGGAAGGAATCATCTGATTCCATGCCACCATCCATCCTTGAAAAAGATGAATGTTGTACGAGTAGCTGTCTTGAGAGACATATCCCGCAAGGCTGCGCAAAAACGTAGCGTACAGAAGAAAAGCTCCGTATGTCATCGCCACGCCCAACAAAATCGGATTTCGAGCAGAAACAGGAAGAGAAATCCCCTTTTTTTTGAGAAAGCTGGGGAGATACTTGACGGTTACAAGAAACAGAGCCAGAAAACAAGCGACAAACAGAAGGGCGAACAACAGGTGATATAAAAAGAAGTGTATAAACTGGTACATAGGTATCTCTTGAAAAAAAGCGCAATAGGGCAGGTATGCTCTACCCACCCTTTGCGGCCTCTATTACATGCGATCAGCAATAAAATCCTTGATGTACTGAATCTGTCTGGTGACATCCTCTGCGGAAGGACCGCCCAGCACTTTTCTCTCGTGGACGCAGTGCTTCAGCTCCAGAGCCTCATAAATATCGCTGTCGAACAGTTCAGAAACGGCACGGAAGTCCCGCAGTGTCAGGGTTTCCAGCGTTTCGCCAGCCTGAATGCACATATTGACCAGACGACCCACGATCATATAAGCCTCACGGAAGGGCATTCCCTTCTTGGTCAGGTAGTCGGCACAGTCGGTGGCGTTGATGAAACCACCGGCGGCGGCGCGAGCCATATTCTTGGGGCGGACGGTCAGGGTGTCCAGCATGGCGGAGAAAACGGGGACGCACATTTCCACGGTGTCGATGGCATCGAAAACGGGTTCCTTGTCCTCCTGCATATCCTTGTTGTAGGCCAGAGGAATGCCCTTCATGGTGGTCAGCAGGGAGACCAGATCGCCGTAAACACGGCCAGTCTTACCACGAACCAGCTCGGCTACGTCGGGGTTTTTCTTCTGGGGCATGATGGAGGAGCCGGTGGAATAAGCGTCATCCAGATCCACAAACTTGAACTCCCAGCTGCACCAGAGGATGACCTCTTCGGAGAAACGGGACAGGTGCATCATCAGCAGGGAGCAGGCGGACAGAAACTCAATGGCATAGTCGCGGTCAGAAACGGAGTCCAGAGAGTTTTCTGTGGGCTTGCGGAAGCCCAGCAGCTCGGCGGTGCGGGGGCGGTTGATGGGATAGGTAGAAGTGGCCAAAGCGCCAGCACCGAGGGGACATTCGTCCATCCGCTCCAGGCAGTCCTCAAAGCGGGTGATGTCACGGCGAATCATATTGGCGTAAGCCATCATGTAGTGAGCAAAGGTGGTGGGCTGTGCACGCTGCAAATGAGTGTAGCCGGGCATGACGGTGTAGAGGTTGCTCTCGGCCTTGCGAATGAGAACCTGCTCCAGCTCCACCAGCATACCAATGATGACGGGAATCTCTTCCTTGACGAAAAGGCGGAAATCCACGGCCACCTGGTCGTTGCGGCTGCGGCCAGTGTGCAGACGCTTACCAGCAGCACCGATGCGCTCGGTCAGGATGGTCTCAATGTTCATGTGGATATCCTCGTTGTCCAGAGAAAACTCCACATTGCCGTCGTCAATGTCAGCCAGAATGGCCTGGAGACCGGCGATGATGGCACGGGTGTCCTCCATGGAGATGATACCCTGCTCACCCAGCATGGTGGCATGAGCGATGGAGCCGGTGATATCCTGCTGATACAGGCGGGCATCAAAGGTGATGGAGGCGTTAAAATCGTTGACAAGCGTGTTGGTTTCCTTCTGGAACCGTCCAGCCCAAAGTTTCATGATGAAAGAACTCCTTAGAAAAATTGCCGCACCCTGAGAAAAGAGCACGGCAATTCAATTTTTTTATTGATAGGGAAGTGGTGGAGCATCCGTGAAGAGGCTTTGCCGGGTCAGCGCCCTCACTTCTCTCCACTCTCCACACTTCGCACTTTAGTTCAGCTTGCCCATCTCACGCAGAGCCTGAACCTTGGTGGGCAGACCCCACAGGTTGATGAAACCAGCGGAATCCTTCTGGTCATAATCGGACTCATCGAAGGTAGCCAGGCTCTCAGAGTACAGGGAGTAGGGAGAGGTCATACCGGCGGGGATGATATTGCCCTTGTAGAGCTTGAGCTTGACAGTGCCGGTGACGTACTTCTGAGACTCGGTGACGAAAGCGGACAGGCACTCACGCAGGGGGCTGAACCACTTGCCGTTGTAAATCAGGTCAGCGAAGTCAACGGACAGCTTCTGCTTTTCATGCAGGGTGTCCTTATCGACGGTAATCATCTCCAGCTGCTCGTGAGCGAAGTAAAGGATGGTGCCGCCCGGGGTCTCGTAAACGCCACGATCCTTCATGCCAACCAGACGGTTTTCCACGATGTCGATGATGCCAATGCCGTTTTCACCGCCCACCTTGTTCAGGCAGCGGATGATGTCGGAGGCCTTCATCTTCTCGCCGTTGAAGGCGACGGGCTTACCAGCCTCAAAGTCCAGGGTGATGTAGGTGGGCACGTCGGGAGCCTGCATGGGGGAGATGCCCATTTCCAGGAAGCCGGGCTTCTCATAGTTGGGCTCGTTTGCGGGATCCTCCAGATCCAGACCCTCGTGGGACAGATGCCACAGGTTCTTATCCTTGGAATAGTTGGTCTCACGGGTAATCTTCAGGGGGACATTGTGTGCCTCTGCGTAGTCGATTTCCTCGTCACGGGAAACAATGTCCCACTCACGCCAAGGAGCGATGATTTTCATGCTGGGAGCATAGCGCTTGATGGCCAGCTCAAAACGAACCTGGTCGTTGCCCTTGCCGGTGCAGCCATGAGCAATGGCATCAGCGCCCTCTTCCAGAGCAATCTTGGCCAGTGCACGGCCAATGATGGGACGGGCAAAAGCAGTACCCAGCAGGTAGGTCTCATACTTTGCGTCAGCCATAACGGAGGGGATGATAACCTCATCCACCATCTCGTCAGTCAGGTCAGCAACAATCAGCTTGGAAGCGCCGGTCTTCAGAGCCTTCTCCTCCAGGCCGTCCAGCTCGTCGGCCTGACCCACGTTGCCAGCAACAGCGATGATTTCGGGGTTGTTGTAGTTTTCCTTCAGCCAAGGAATAATGATAGAGGTATCCAAACCGCCGGAATAGGCGAGAACAACTTTCTTAATATCAGCCATAACAGGTAATCTCCTTACAAATAAGCGCTGCTGAGGCAGCCCTTTTAATCTTGCGGACAGTGCCGCCTTTCATCGGGGATTATAGTACCACGGTTTTTGACGAATTGCAAGTGCTAATTTGCATAATCATTCAGAGAATTTTAAAAAAATCTGTTCAATATTCATAAAATGTGAATATATATACAAAACATACAAAATAATGTGAATATTTTTGCGCTTTACTGCATAAAAGAAAGAGCGCTGTCGTGCAACTCGCCGAAAAGTGGAACCCAGAGGGCAAAAGGTTTTCTGTTTTGAGCGAAAGCGCCTTTTCCCTCCGTATAAAAAAGAGCCTGAAACAAGCTCCTTCTGTCAGCAGCGCCGACAGCTCCCGCAAGGGGACAAACTGTTTCAGACTCACTTTTTCAGGACACAAGCGGAGGAACGCTTGATTGGTGTGTGTTTACAGCTTGGCTTCCAGCTTGCCACGGATGGCCTTGAGGAAATCGACGCTGTTGACCTTCTGAGCGGGGGCTTCGCCTTCCCACAGACCCACCAAGTCACCGGTCATGATGCCGCTTTCGATGGTTTCGATGACAGAAGCTTCCAGCTTGTCGGCAAATGCCATCAGGTCAGCCAGACCGTCCATCTCGCCACGCTTACGCAGAGCGCCAGACCAGGCAAAAATGGTTGCCACGGGGTTGGTGGAGGTTTCCTCCCCCTTCAAGTACTTGTAATAGTGGCGGGTGACGGTGCCATGAGCGGCTTCGTACTCAAAATTGCCCTCGGGAGAAACCAGCACGGAGGTCATCATAGCCAGAGAGCCGAAGGCGGTGGAAACCATGTCGCTCATCACGTCGCCATCGTAGTTTTTCAGCGCCCAGATAAAGCCGCCCTTGGAGCGGATGACACGGGCAACAGCATCATCAATCAGGGTGTAGAAGAACTCCAGACCCAATTCCTTGAACTGCTGCTCATAGCAGCGAGCGTAGATATCATAGAAGATATCCTTGAAGTTGTGGTCATAGATCTTAGAAATGGTGTCCTTGGTGGAGAACCACAGATCCTGCTTGGTGGACAGGGCGTACTGGAAGCAGGCGTGAGCAAAGGAGGTGATAGACTGATCCTTGTTGTGCAGACCCTGAATCACGCCAGCGCCCTCGAAGTCGCAAATGGTCTGATTGCTCTGGATGTTGCCGTCTTCGGAGACATAGTTCAACACTGCCTTGCCGGGGCCGGGAACTCGGAACTCCACGTTTTTGTAAACATCGCCGTAAGCGTGACGGGCGATGGTGATGGGCTGCTGCCAGTTCTTGACCACGGGGTTAATGCCATTGACCATGATGGGAGCACGGAAAACAGTGCCGTCCAGAATGGAACGAATGGTTCCGTTCGGACTCTTCCACATCTTGGAGAGGTTGTATTCCTGAACACGCTGGGCATTGGGGGTGATGGTGGCGCACTTGACGGCCACGCCATACTTCTTGTTGGCCAGAGCAGCATCAGTGGTGATTTGATCCTTGGTCTCTTCACGGACGGGAAGACCCAAGTCATAATACTCGGTTTTCAGGTCGATATAGGGCAGCAGCAGCTCGTCCTTGATATTCTGCCAGAGGATACGGGTCATTTCGTCTCCGTCCATCTCGACGAGCGGCGTAGTCATTTTGATTTTTTCCATAGTTGGTTCCTCATTTCGCTGGTGACATAGGGGTTACTTGCAAGAAACGGGGCGGTCTCTCTCTTTGCCGACCCTGTCAAAGTAACCACAGTATACACGAGTAGGATAGAAAATGCAATATCAAATGTGAAAAAATGCAAAATTTTACATCTTCTCCCAAAAAACAGGAAAAACAATGCAAAAATTTGTGCTGGTTCCTGCATATCTGCTGAGTGAGAGAGAAGAAAAATTCGCTTTGGAAAGAGTGAACCCATGACGAAAAAGAAGGAAGTGAATGAAAAGCATTCACCTCCTGCATTTTGAAGCGCACGTTTTATGGGGTCACTCGCTCGTATTTGCCGCAGACGGCGCAGAGCCGCCCAGTGCAGTCTTCCAACCATTGGTGTTTTTCTTCGGCGCAGATCGGCTGTTCCTCTGGCTGTTCTACCTCATAAGGCCAGTCGATGATTCCGCCAAAATCCTTCACATTGGTGTAACCCAGCTCGGCCAGAGCAGCGGCAGCGGCAGCGCTTCTCCGTCCGCTGCGGCAGTAGACCAAAATGAGCTGTTTTTTGTCGGTAAGCATCTGTTTCGACTGTGCAGAAACCTGCGTATCAGGCAGAAGTACCGCTCCCGGGATGTGGCCGGTGTCAAATTCCTCCTGCGTGCGGACATCCAGAATGACATAACCGGTTTTGCTGTCCATCAGAGTTTTGGCTTCCTTCGCCGAAATGGTCTCATAAGTGGCAGCAGACCCGGAACAAGCAGTCAAAAGGAGCAAACAAAGGAAGCAAAACAGACAACACAGACGGTTTCTCATTGCATCATCTCCTCGATGACCCTTGCACAGGCTTCCAGCCCTTCTTGGTCGGCTTCGGTAAAGCGGCCAACGGTGGGGCTGTCAATATCCAGCACAGCAATGACCGCGCCTTCGGCGTTGTGCAGCGGAATCACAATTTCAGAATTGGAGGCGCTGTCACAGGCGATGTGCCCGGGGAACTGATGGACATCATAGACCAACTGCGTCTGGTTGAGACGAGCGGCAGCACCACAAACCCCACGATGCAAAGGAATGCGGATACAGGCCACTTTTCCCTGGAAAGGCCCCAGAACCAGCGTTCCGTCTACCATGCGGTAGAAGCCCACCCAATTGATGTTGTCTAAGGCATCGTTCAAGGCGGCGGAAGCGTTGGAGAGATTGGCAATGACATCCGGCTCTCCCGCAAAAAGGCTGGTCAGTTGGTCGGCAAGCTGCTGATACATAGAAAAAACATCCTTTCAGAGGCGATTGGCTTCGGTTGATTTGATTTCTCTTCTATCCTATCAGATTTTTTCATTTTGCGCAACGATTTTTGAGATGACCCTTGCCTTTTGACACTTCTATAGGTATAATATCCGTGTTTTCAAAGAACTTCGAGACAAAAAGGAAAAATTTTATGAGTAAACCAGTCTCCGCTCGACGTGATTTTTACCGTCAGCTTTTGCCGCTGACTCTACCCATTGTTCTGCAAAACCTGATTGCCGCCGCTGTCAACTCCGCCGACGTGCTCATGCTGACCTATGTAGGCGGTACAGCGCTTTCCGCCGTTTCGCTGGCCAATCAGGTGCAGTTTCTCATCATCGGCTTCTTTTTTGGCATCGCTTCGGCCATTTCCATGATGGTCAGCCAGTATTGGGGCAAAAAAGACCTCCTTTCCATCCAGGCGGTGATGGGCATCGGCCTCAAGATATCCCTCTGTTTTACCGCCTTAGTTGCCGCCGCTGCGGTTCTTTTTCCCGCCGTCATCATGCGGGTCTTTACGCCTGACCCGGAGCTGATTGATCTGGGAGCCAGATACCTGCGTCTCATCGGCTTTACCTATGTGTTGCAGGGCGGCTCCCAGGTCTACGAATGCACCATGCGGAGCATGGAACGAGCCAATCTGCCCACCGTTTTTGCAACGACTGCCCTGCTGCTGAATATTTTCCTCAACGCTGTGTTTATCTTTGGACTGTTTGGAGCACCTCAGATGGGCGTGTTTGGCGTAGCGCTGGCAACCCTCATTGCCCGTTCCGTGGAGCTGCTGTTCTGCCTGGCGGACGCTGCTTTGGTGAAAACCCTCCGCTATGATGCGGAAGTGCTGCTGGGAGCCCATCCCGCTCTCACCAAGGATTTTATTCACTACGCCCTTCCCGCCCTGCTCAATGACATGGTGTGGACAGTGGCCTTTTCCACCTATTCCATCATCTTTGGTCATTTGGGGTCGGATGTGGTCGCCGCCAATGCCATCACCAGCACCGTTCGCAATCTATGCACCACAGCGGCTTTCGGCCTGGCCTCCGCCGGAACCATCCTGGTAGGGAAGAGCATCGGAGACAACCGCATGGAGGAGGCTCGCCAAAACGCAGACACGCTGTGCCATTTGACCCTTCTCATTGGCGTGGCAACCGGTGTTTTCATTTTGGTGATTCGCCCGCTTGTTTTTGGGGTCTACGGTGCCAAATTAACGCCGTTGGGACAGGATTATTTGAACTTTATGCTTTTGGTCAGCAGTTATTACGTTGTGGGGCAGGAAATCAACACCCTGGTGATTGCGGGCATCTTTCGAGCCGGTGGAAACACACGCTTCGGCCTCATCTGTGACACCATTGATATGTGGTGTATCGCCGTTCCGGTGGGCTTTTTCTGCGCCTTTGTGTTAAAGGTTCCGGTCAAACCCCTTTACGTCATCATTTGCCTGGATGAGTTCTATAAAATTCCCGTGGTCTACCATTATTATAAAAAGTATACCTGGCTCAAAAACATCACGAGAGAATACGAATGAGGTGTGGATAGGCTCTTAGTAATTTTCCGCTTTCAGCTGGAAAAAGCTCTGTTTGTGCTCGCAGACAGGGCACACCACCGGCGCAGTCTGGCTCCAAACCAGATGGCCGCAGGCTCGGCACTCCCAAATGGATTCTCCGCACCGGGCAAAGACCTTCTGCGCCTCTACGTTGTGGAGCAGGCGGCGGAACCGATCCTCGTGGCTTTTTTCTACCTCCGCCACCAATTGAAATTTAGCGGCCAGCTTCGGGAAGCCCTCCTCTTTGGCATCCTGGGCGAATTGAGCGTACATCTCTGACCACTCCCAATGCTCTCCTTGAGCAGAAGCGGTTAGATTTTCTTTGGTCGTGCCCAAACCGCTCAGGGCAGTGAACCACATCCGAGCGTGCTGCATTTCATTCTGAGCGGTGTATTCAAACAGCTCGGCAATCTGCTCATAGCCTTCCTGACGGGCAACCTGGGCAAAAAAACTGTATTTGTTCCTTGCCTCGGATTCCCCGGAAAAGGCGCTGCGCAGGTTCTGGCCGGTTTTGGTGTTCTGGAGCTGCTGGATGGAATATGCGTTCATGAAACAACCTCCTTTGATTTGACCATTGATTATATCCAAAAGAGAGGACAATCAATCGTGTGAAACTCATTTTTTGCTGTTACTCGGAGGAGAATTGCCAATTTTTGGACTGGGTTCCACCATCCTTGACATTTTTCTTTGTCCGTATTACAATTATTTTCTGTAAATACCCATCCAAAGCAAAAAATTTTCAGGAGGATATCATGAAAAAAGGAAGGCTTATCACGGGGCTTTTGCTTATTTTTGCCCTGTGTTTTGGTATCATAACACCGCCCATGGCGCTGGCGACAGAGCCGAGCGGCGTGGAAGCCGTAGAAGAAAGTGAAGATATACTTTCTCCCGATGATGCCGGCTTTTGGGAGGAGTTTCGGGAAGAATACGCCGAAGACGGCGACTATATCAAGCGCTATCAGTCCCTTCAGGAGCAGGACGGCAGCGGCATTTCTGTTTCCGACATCAGCAAGGACAACCATTTCACCGGTGAGCTGTACTATACCCACGGTTCCAATTATGACTGTAACTGGAGCTGCGGCATAGATGTCTCTTATTGGAATGGTAACATCAACTGGGAGAAGGTCAAGGAAGCGGGCGTGGAGTATGTCATTATCCGTTGTGGCCGCACGCTGGGAAAAGAAGCCTTCGACGATACCTCCATTGGAGTGGATACCAGCTTTGCCTCTTACATCACAGGGGCAAGCAGTGTGGGTCTGCCCATTGGCATTTACTACTTCACCCAGGCGGTGACGCAGGAGGAAGCCAAGAAGGAAGCAGAGTTCACCATCAAGACCTTGGAGCCCTATCGGGATTTGATTTCTCTGCCTGTTTTCCTGGACGTGGAAACCGTGGGTTCCTCCTCTCGGATCAGCAAGGTCAGCAAAACCCAGGGAACCAAAAACGCCAAGCTGTTCATGGATGCCATGCTGGAGGCGGGATACCAAACCGGACTTTATGGCAACGCCCAACACCTGACCAAGCTCTGTGATTATACCAAGCTGACGGATTATCCTCTCTGGCTGGCTCGTTACGCCAAAGCCCCCCAGTTTTCCGGGGACTTTGACTATTGGCAGTATACCGCAACGGGCACAGTCAGTGGCATGTCCGGGGGAGTGGATTGCAATTTCCGCTACCTGCCCGCTGACTCCATTCCCGAACAGGTGGAGCATGTGGCAAAGTCCGGCTCCGATGACTCTTCCATTTCCTTGAAGTGGAGCGCCGTTCCCGGTGCAAGTCGGTATCGTCTGTATCGCAGCTCCATGAAAAACGGAACCTACCAAACGGTGGGAACCATTTCTGCCTCTTCTACCTCGTATCAAATCAAACAACTCAAAACCAACTACGCTTACTATTTTAAGGTCAAGGCGCTGAACGATTTTGGCAACGGCTCCGCCTCCCAAGCCGCCAAAGCGCAGACCGCCAAAGGCTCCCAGCGCTTGCTCTATACCACCGCCCAAGCGACGCTTTACGCTAATGTTGGCGAGGAATACGAGCCTTTGGCCACTATTCCGAAGAATACGCTGCTCAGTGTCAAATATGAACGCTGTGGCACCGATGAACAATCCTGGTATGAGGTGGATTATAAAGATAAAAAAGGAAACTCCTACACGGGATTCCTCAGCCAGGACCCAGTAAAGGTGGGCTATCGAGCCAAAACCAAAAAGAAGGTTTCTCTCCGCAGCAGTGCCAGTGCCTCTTCTAAGTCCCAAAAGACCATCAAATCCGGTCAGCAGCTTGTTCTGCTTTCCAGCAAGAAAGATAAGGACGGGAAAACCTGGTGTCAGGTTTATTATCAGTCGGGTTCCTCTTCTTATGTCGGATATCTGCTGAAAAGTACCGTAAAACAGTATTGATTCCGCATTACCCAAAAACGAATGAGATTCTAACAGGGATTGGAGCGCTCCGATCCCTGTTTTTTCTCATCATATTAGCTAAAACTAACTTAGGTTAGTTAAAGCAAACTGTAGAAAGCAACAGAAATTTCCAAATCAATCAAAAAGTGTTGACATTTTGATTAGCTGGTGCTAACATATATGAAAGTTAGTTCATGCTAACAATGAGAGAAAAAAGGGGGAAGCGCTATGCCGTTGACACTGGCCAATCCGGGAGTCGAACAGCTCATCAAGAAAGTGGGAGGAAAAGCAGAGATTCGTCAGTTTCTGGAAAATCTGGGCATCGTTCAGGGCGGAACAATCACTATGATTTCCCAACTGAATGGAAACGTCATCGTCAAAGTGAAGGAGTCCAGAATTGCAATCAGCAGGGAAATGGCCTCAAAAATTTTGGTATAAGCCGTTTCCACAAGACAATAGAGAGTGAGGAGGAACCAATATGAAAACGATGAAGCAAGCAAACGTTGGTGAGACCCTGAAAGTGGTGAAAATCACTGGCACGGGTGCTGTCAAGCGCCGTATTATGGATATGGGTCTGACCCGAGGCACGGAATTTTTTGTCCGCAAGGTGGCGCCGCTGGGAGACCCCATTGAAATCACGGTTCGGGGCTATGAGCTGTCCCTTCGGAAGGAAGATTCCGAAATGATTCAGGTTGAGTGACCCGAGAGTCAATCATCCATCCGAGCAGTTTCTCATTCGGCGGCTGACAGCCGCTAAACAAATGCCTGATGGTTAGCTTTAACTAATTTGCGGCGATACATTGACAAACCAAGCTTTGATTCTTACAATGGAAAGAAGGATAGCATCGAATGAGCATCAAAATTGCGCTTGCTGGTAATCCCAACTGCGGCAAGACGACCTTGTTCAACGCCCTCACCGGTTCCAATCAGTTTGTTGGAAACTGGCCCGGCGTTACTGTGGAGAAGAAGGAAGGCGGCCTGAAGGGGCACAAGGAAGTCAAAATTGTGGATCTTCCTGGTATCTATTCGCTCTCTCCCTATACGTTGGAAGAAGTGGTTGCTCGTAACTATCTTATTGACGAGCGCCCGGACTGTATTCTCAACATCATTGACGGTACCAACCTGGAACGCAACCTTTACTTAACCACGCAGCTGGTGGAGCTGGGTATTCCGGTGGTGCTGGCCGTCAACATGATGGATTTGGTGAGGAAGAACGGAGACAAAATCGACACCAAGCGCCTGGCGGAGGATTTGGGCGTTCAGGTGTATGAGATTTCCGCTTTGAAGGGAACCGGCATCCAGGAGGCGGCGGAAGCTGCTGTCCGTGTGGCGAAAGCCGCTGTCAAAACCGAGCCCCGTCACCGCTTCTCCGGTTCTGTGGAACACGCCCTGGCTCACATTGAGGAGCTTTTACTCCACGATATGCCAGCGGAACAGCAGAGATGGTTTGCCATCAAGCTCTTTGAGCGGGATGAAAAAATCATCGCCAAAAGGAATCTTTCTCCAGAGCAGATTGCTCACATCGAACAAGACATTGCCTCCTGCGAGCAAGAACTGGACGATGATGCCGAGTCCATCATCACCACAGAGCGCTATACATACATCGGCTCCATTATAGATGACAGCCTCAAAAAGAAAAACAGCAACAAGCTGTCTGTTTCTGACAAGATTGACCAGGTTGTCACCAACCGTTTCTTGGCGCTGCCCATCTTCGCCGTGGTGATGTTCTTGGTGTATTACATCTCCATGGTCACTGTGGGTGCTGCCGCTACGGACTGGGCCAACGATGGACTCTTTGGAGACGGTTGGCATCTCTGCGCCATCGGTTCGGCTGAGGCGGAAGAGGCCGGTGAGGAATACAGCCAGGCCGCAGGCATCCTAGAAGCCTTTGTGGAAGAACGAGGCGCTGACGAAGTGGCCGAGGCCATGGACACCGAGCGGGAAGACTTTGACGGCAGTGCTGCGGTTGCCGCTGTAAAAGCCTTTGTCCTCACCGTTCCCGCTGACGCACAGGCCGTCATGACCGTGGAGGATGAGGAAACGCTGGCCACAGAGGAAGTGACTGTCACCGGTGCTGAGTTGGCCGATGCCGCCGAGGTCTACGCCGCCTATGAAGGCGAAGAGCCGGATCCTGCCAATTATGGCGTTTGGGTTCCCGGTGTTCCTGCGGTCATGGAGCACGCTCTGAATGTAATGCAGGTCAATGACGTGCTCAAGGGTCTGATTTTGGATGGTATTGTGGCCGGTGTGGGCGCTGTTCTGGGCTTTGTGCCTCAGATGCTGGTGCTGTTCCTGTTCCTGGCCTTTTTGGAGGGCTGCGGCTATATGGCTCGTATCGCCTTCATCCTCGACCGTGTGTTCCGTCGGTTTGGTCTCTCCGGTAAGTCCTTTATTCCCTTCCTGGTTGGCATGGGCTGCGGCGTGCCCGGTATCATGGCTTCCCGTACCATTGAGAACGAGAAAGACCGCCGCATGACCATCATGACCACCACCTTTATTCCCTGCGGCGCAAAGGCTCCCTTCTATGGTATGATTGCAGGCGCAATCTTCCACAATTCTCCCTGGATTGCCACTTCTGCTTATTTTATGGGTGTTGTCTCCATCATCGTTTCCGGTATCATGCTGAAAAAGACCAGATGGTTTGCTGGCGATCCAGCTCCCTTTGTTATGGAGCTGCCTCCCTACCATATGCCTACCGCTGGGAACCTGCTCCGCAGCATGTGGGAGCGTGGCTGGTCTTTCATCAAAAAGGCGGGCACCATCATTCTGCTTTCTACCATCTTCGTTTGGTTCACCAGCTACTTCGGCTTTGCTGATGGCTCCTTTGGTATGCTGGAGGAGGATCAGCTGGATTGCTCCATCCTGGCTACCATCGGCAAGTGTGTGGCATGGATCTTTGCTCCTCTGGGCTTTGGTACTTGGCAGGCAACGGTGGCCTCTATCACCGGTTTGGTGGCCAAAGAAAACATCGTCGGAACGCTGGGCATTCTCTATGGCAGCGGCGACGGCACGGTTTATCAGAACATGGCTCAAGCCTTTACTCCTGTCTCGGCCTATGCGTTTATGGCCTTTAACCTGCTGTGCGCTCCCTGCTTTGCCGCTATGGGTGCCATCAAGCGGGAGATGAACAACGCCAAGTGGTTTTGGATTGCAGTTGGCTATCAGTGCGGCTTTGCTTATCTGGTGAGTTTGGTTATCAATCAGGTGGCAGGGCTGGCTCTTTACGGTCACTTTGGCCTTTTCACGGTCGTGGCCTTCGCCGTCATCGCTTTGTTCTGCTATCTGCTGTTCCGTCCGGCAAAGACCGAACTGCGTCGGTGATTTCTCTGGGAAAAAGGAGGTGTAACTTATGACGATTGGAACCATCGCTGTTGGATTGTTCCTGTTGGTGCTTGTGGCCTTTGTCATCTGGACGATGATTCGTGACAAAAAAGCCGGAAAACACATTTGCGGCGGCTGCGGCGGTGACTGCGCCAGCTGTGGACACTGTGTCAGCGCACCTCCTTCTGATAAAAGCATGAAATCATGAGACCGTTCCCTCTGGTGCCACAGCGTGCCAGAGGGGTTTTTGGTTCCAACTCATATTCTCCCTTTTGCCTTCATAGTCTGTCCGTAGTAAAAGATGGACAGAAAGGCGGGGATGAAAATGAAAAAAAGTCACAGAAGATTCGGTCTGCTGCGCCGGGGTGCGGCGCTGGGACTGACGCTGGCAACGGCGCTGTTTATCAGTCAAACGGCAGATTTAAACGCAGCAAAAGAGGCTCTGTTTGGCAGTGAAAAGGTGGCAAAGAGGCTGCTGGAATTGGAGCTGGGCAAGCTGGAGGAGGAAGATGCGCTAGAGGGTTGGGTGGAGCTGGTGGTGGATCAATCTCCCGTGCTCTCCAGCGAGAAAGAAGCGGTGAGCAGCTACCTCAAAGAGCAGGCAGCCCGACAGGAGATGCAAGCGGAAGCGTCCGTTCCCAAACAGGACGAGCCAGCGCCAGAGCCGGAACCGGAAATAGACCCAGCAGATGAAGGAGAAGCCTCGCTTCCTGCGGAGCAGAGTGAGGAGGAAACAGAACCAGAACCAGAGCCAGAACCAGAACCCGCCGCTTTCACGCTGGATCTTTCCGAAATTTCTCCCTCTGATATCGAGCTTGTCAATCACACCGACCATCAGGACGAGGCAATCTCAAAATACTGGAAGAAAACCCCCGCTCTCACCTTAAAAAGCAGTAAAAAGGGACCTCAAATCCTGATTATGCACACCCACGCCACGGAAGCCTACACCATGGCGGACGGTGACGACTACACGGAGAGCGACGAGAGCCGAACCACAGACGAAAATTACAACATGATTCGGGTGGGGGAGGAGATGAAAGCGGTTTTTGAGGAGCAAGGCTTTTCTGTGCTCCACGACAAAACCACCTATGACTATCCAGGCTATAATGGCTCCTATGGCCGCTCTCTAGCTGGCGTGGAGGATTATTTGGAGGAATATCCCACCATTCAAATGGTGCTGGACGTTCATCGAGATGCACTCATTGACGCAGATGGTACGGTATACAGCAAAACCACCTCCATCGACGGAGAAAAGGTCGCTCAGGTGATGCTGGTGGTGGGAACGGATGACGGCGGGCTGACCCATCCCGAATGGAGGGACAACTATACCCTCGCCTTGAAAATTCAGGGGGCAATGTTGAGCATTGACAGCACCTTTCCCCGTCCCATCGACCTACGGAGCCAGCGATTCAACCAGCATCTGCGCCCCGGCTCCCTCTTGGTGGAGGTGGGAACCAGCGGCAACACCTTAAAGCAGGCTCTCGCTGGTGCTCGGCTCTTTGCGGAAGCGGTTTGTATGGAATTGAACGAGTGCAAGGAATAA
>JAKSQD010000017.1 GCA_024404315.1 Oscillospiraceae bacterium | reverse complement strand
CGTTGCAGTGAGCACCAGGATAATGGATCAGAAATTGTTGTGATTTTTTGGGATAACAGCTGAAAAGTAGATGAAAGTGAAAAAAATCCCCTTGGCTGCACAGTCAAGGGGTAGTCTCTATGTCAAGCGTTGGGGGAGCGCTAAACTTTTTCGTCATTTTTCTATAGATGTAAAATGACAGCACTCTCAAGGTGAGAGTCCCCCAATTTGCCGAAAAAGTGAAAGAAAACAGCCAATCCATTGCTGAATCGACCGTTTTATGGTTGCGGGGGCCGGATTTGAACCGACGACCTCCGGGTTATGAGCCCGACGAGCTACCGAACTGCTCTACCCCGCGATATTCAGTTAGATGCCGGAGACCGGGCTCGAACCGGCACGGGATCGCTCCCACGGGATTTTAAGTCCCGGGTGTCTACCAGTTCCACCACTCCGGCGTTGCCGCTCTCTCAAGTGCTTAGTTATCATACCACGCTCCCGCTGGAATGTCAACCCCTTTTTTCAAAAATTTATAAAACTTTTCACGAGCGAAAGAAAGCAGAAAGACAGCCAGCTTCCAAAAAGCAAATTCCACCACAGAAAAAAGTTGCGTATCCTGTGAAAAAAGCAACATTCACTTTGCAATGACAAAAAGCGCAACCAGCATGTTTCACAGGCTGAAAAAGGCAAAAACAAAGAAGTAAAATCCCAAAAACGGCAAAAAATCGGCCATTACCCTAACATCATTCGGATTTCTTCCACGGAAAGCTGCTCCTGCAAGGCTTTTGTCACGCCAAATCCAATCATTCTCGACAGCTCCGAGGCAGAAGCGTCAATATCCTTTGGGGTGACAATCCAATCCTCTAAGCCGCTGACCCGCTCCTGTGCCAAAACCGAGGCTCGAATCACCGTGGGCACGCCCACCGCCAGCACTGGCAGCCCAAGCGTCTCCTGATTGAGCGCAAAGCGGGCATTTCCCACGCCGGAGCCTGGCACAATGCCGCTATTGGCAAGCTGAATGGTGTTGCACAGCCGGTCAGGGGAACGAGCCGCCAGTGCGTCGATGGCGATGACCACCGTGGGCTGGATGCGCTCGCACAGCGCCACGACCAGTTCTCCACTCTCTACACCGGTTGTCCCCAGAACGCCGGTGGCCACGGCGGACACAGGCCGAAAATCACCAAACGCATCAGGGAACCGCTGAACCAGATGTCGAGTGACCACCACGGAATCCACCGTCCACGGCCCCACAGCGTCCGGTGTCACGTTCCGGTTGCCCAGTCCCACCACCAGAGCGCCGCCGTTTCCCTGTGGGAGCATGTTTCTTAGCTCTCTGGCCAGGACTTCTACGCCTCGCTGAAAGGAATCCATGGTTTGCTGCGCTCGGCGCTCCAGCTCTATGGTGAGGTAGCGTCCCACTGGCTTGCCGACCGCCTGCGCCCCCTGTTGGTTGAGCACCTCTACCTCGGTCACAGGGAGCCCCAGCTCTGTCCGCTGGTGGGTTACGATTCCCTCCAGCTTTCCCGGGTCGCCGGGCTGGTTCTGCCACAGCTCGGTGGCTTCCAAAATCAAATCCGTTTCAAAGTGCAATCCATTTCCCTCCCATCGTTACCATCAGTATGAGCAAAATTTGTGTTTCTATGCTCTGATTTGCGACGTGAGAGGGAATTTTTCTTTCATTCTACCCAATAATCAACTTTATTTCATGCACACCTTGTTTCAGCAGACCCAGCCGCTCCGCTTCTTCCAAAAGCGTGCGGTTTCCGGCGTTCATGCTGCCAAAACCGGACAGCGGACAGAGAACCGCTTCACAGCGCCGCAGGATGTCCAGCGCCGCCCTGATGTTCTCCTGACCGATTGGCTCAAAGGGCTGCTCGGCAATCACTTTTGCCGCCAGCGCCTTGGCGACGGCATAATCCACATCGTTTTCGTGCAGCACGCCAGCCGTAAAGGGAACCCCCATTCGGTTCAACTGTCGGTAAACCGGAATCCCAGCGCCGCCGCCGCCGATGACAAACACCCTTGGCACGCCAGTACTGCTCGGCAGCTCCAAACTGCCAAACATGGGCTCATAATGCCCCGCCTCCACTCCATAGAGGCTTTGGATATCATCCGCTGTGAAGACCTCTTCCGGCGTACCGCAGCGCTGAATCCCAGACGGATGAACACAGACCACCCTATCAGAAATTTTCTGCGCCAAGTCCAGCTCATGCAGGGACATGACCACCGTCAGATTTTGTTCCAGCGCCAAACGCTTCAGCAGGGAAAGCAATTCCAGCTTGTGGCGAATGTCCAAAAAAGAGGTTGGCTCGTCGAGCACGATGATTTCCGGTTCCTGGCAAAGCGCCCGAGCCAGCATCACCCTTTGGCGCTGGCCATCGCTGATGCACGGAAAGTCCCGCTCCGCCAGCTCCTCGGCGTGGACATAGGCCAAGGAACGGCGCACCACCTCTTTATCCTGCTGACTGAGCAATCCCAGCCGCCCGGTATAGGGATAGCGTCCAGAGGCCACCACATCAAAACAGGTCATCAGCTCCGGCTGGATGCGCTGGGTCAGCACCAAGGACATCTTTTTCGCCAGCTCTTGAGGGCGCATACGTCCCAGGTCATCTTTGTCCAGATAGACCGTTCCGCTCACCAGCGCAAGCTGGGCGGCGATGCTCTTTAAAATGGTGGATTTTCCTGCGCCGTTCGGCCCGATGAGGGTGAGAATTTGTCCCGGTTTCACGGAAATTTGGATATCAGTCAAGAGGGGGGTTTTGTTGTAGCCCACCGTAAGGTGCTCCGTGCGGAGCTTTTCCACCGCTTTCATGCCCGTGCCCCCTTTCGACGCACCATCATCCACAGCACCACCGGCGCACCGAATACGGCGGTGACAGAGCTGATGCTCAATTCGGTGGGTGCAAACAAAATCCGAGCCAGCAGGTCACAGAAGAGACAGAACACCGCCCCGCCCAGATAGCAGGCTGGCAGAAGCACGAGCGTTTTAGAGGTCTTGAACAGGCTCTTCATCAGGTGGGGCACGGCGATGCCCACAAAGGAAATGGGGCCGGCAAAGGCAGTCACGCAGGCCGAAAGCAGGCTTGACAGCAAAATCAGCTCCACCCGGAGCCGCTTCACGTTGACCCCCATATTTTGGGCATAGCCCTCCCCCAGCTGATAGGCGCTCATGGGCTTGGACAGCAGCAGCGCCCCCAGGAAAGCCGCTTTCACCACCACCTGCATCACTCGGACATCCCCCCAGCTGGCACCGGAAAAGCTGCCCAGCGCCCAGTTATGCAGATTGACAATGTTGGAATCATCCGCAAACGTCACCAGAATATCCGTAACCGAGGAGCAGATATACCCCACCATCACGCCGCCCACCACCAGCAGGGACATATTCCGCACCCGTCCCGAGAGCAGAAGGATAAACCCCATTGAGAGCATCGCACCCAAAAAGGCGGCGGCAATCATGGCCCAGGAGCCAATGACCACACCTTTCCCCAAGAGAAAAATCATGGTGAGCGCCACCGCCAGCTTCGCCCCCGAGGAGATGCCCAGCACAAACGGACCCGCAATGGGATTGGCAAAAAAGGTCTGTAACAGCAGACCAGACACCGCCAGTGCGCCCCCCAGCACCGCCGCCGACATCAAACGGGGCAGGCGAATGAACCAGATAATCTGTATGGCGGTGGGGTCAATGTCTGCCCCCGTCCAGGTGATGATCTGCCACACCTCGTTGGGACGCAGCGCCACCGTGCCTACGCAGGTATTCAACACCACCAAAAAAATCAGCAACACCACCAGCAGTCCAAAGGCCAGCGGAACACGCAGTCGTTTCATGACAAGCTCCTATCACCGCAGGCGATGGAGGTACAAAAGCTCCTCATCCGCCGGAGCCTCCTCCGTCAAAATGCGGTGGAAATCCAAAATCATATCACCGATACACATCGTTTGCTGGAACATGCTTTGTTCCGTACACCAGACCTTTCCCTCCCGCACCGCTTTGAAATCGGCCAAAAGCGGACTTTTTTCCAAAAGCTGCTCCATGGTTTGCAGCTCGCCGTCAATGGTGCTGTTATAGATGATGGAATCAGCCTCCTTTGCGCCAGCATAAAAGCTCTCCATGTCCATCGTCATCGTGGAAAGGGCGGTTTCGTCTCCCAGATTTTGAAAGATGTAGCTTCCCCCGGCTATGTCAATCATCTTGGCCACATAGTCGCCGGATTTGCGGACGTTGGCCGCTCCGATGCCGTTGATGTAAAAAAATGCAACGGTCTGGTTGGTTGCTTCCTGCCCCAAAGCGTCGGAAAGCTGAGAAATGCGGCTGTCAAAGGCTTTTTCCGCCGCTTCCTCCTTGCCCAAAAGCACGCCGTACAGCTTCACCCACTCCATTCGACCCAAGGGGTGACTCTCATAGCTGGAACGCTCCACCAAAACGGGAATACCCAGCCCTTCCAGCTTCTCTTTCACGTCAGGGGTGTGGAAAATCATGGTGTTCTCAATGGCGAGGTCACAGCCGCCCTCCAAAAGACTCTCATAGTCGGGAGCGCTGTACTTTCCGGCATAGCGGATGGAACCGTTTTGCAGCGCTTGTGCTGCCTCCTCAATGTACCAGCCGTCAGCGTCCGTACCGGAGAAGGCAATGGAACCAAGTCCGTCCAGCTCCCGAAAAAAATCCATGGCGGAGGTGGACACCAGATACAGCTCATCCAGCGGCTGACACAGGGGCGTGAGATTCTTCGGGAGGTTGGCGGGAATGTCCGCTCCTTCGGGAACAATCAGATAGTCCCCCACGTCAGAAATGGTGATTTTCCGGTAGCCCTCCGTGTAATATTCCACTTCAAACTGTTCGGCATATTGCAATTCCATCTGACCTTCCGCCGTCAGCGTCTCCCACTGCGGCCCCTCCGTCGCCTCCTGAGAAGCGGTCACACTCCCGCAGCCGGTCAGCAGCAGCGCCGCCAGCACACAAAGTATCCACTGTTTCATTTCTGCTCCTTTAAGGTGGACGAATCAAACCGCAGCGTGTAGTCAATTTCGTGCGGCTCACTCATGGCGGTGGTGTCGGCGGTAACGTTCAGTTCCAGATCCAGCGCCTCCACGGGAATGACAAAAGTAGAGCCAGGCTCCAAGGTCGTGGGGAGGTATTTCTCCCCGTCTATCACCATGTAATCATACTTGCTGCTGCTCCACACCAGCTCCGCCGTGAACGCTCCGTCCTTGACCGTCAGCACGGCAGGGGACTGCACCGAAGCCCGTCCCGTTCCGCCGCTCAAGGTCACTTCCGCCGTATAGCTGTCGTCATGCAAGCTCTGAGTGGGACTGTTTTGACAGGAAACCAGCGCCAGCATAACCACCAGCGCCAGCAAGAAAAGAAGACTCTTTTTTTTCATGCTGTTCCTTCCTTTTGGTAAAAACAGAGCGAAGCCGGGAAAGCCTCGCTCTGCGTGTTGATGCGTGTAATGGAAAGGCGTTTTTCCTCTCCGCTTCTCTTGGGATTACTGAGCGACCGGGTTGGAGACGCTCACCACATGGTCGTACCAGACACCCTTTTCACCAATCAGTGCCAGGTCAAAGTCTGCATCCACAGCGGCCACGGGAATGTCAAATCCAAACACTTCCTCAGAGGTACCGTCCGAATAGGTTACGGTATCGGTGGTAGGCTGGAGCAGCTCTGCGCCCTCCTTCTGAGCCTCCTCGGCCTTGCCCACATAGAGATTCATAATCTTTTTGGAGACGAGAGAGACATGGAAGGTCATAGCGCCATCCTGCACGGTGAGGGTACCCTTGCCGTCGCAGGCTTCGTTGGCATGGAACATGCCGGAATCGGTGTTGAAGTCAGCGGTATAAACACCGTCGGCTAGAGCAGCGGTAGCAACGTCGGAGGCAAACACGGCCTCGGAAGCCATGGCCGCAGCGGTGTGAGCCACATACAGCTCCTGAACAGCAGGGATGCGACCCAAACCCTCAATCTGGCTGTCAACGCTCTCAAACTTGCCAGAGGCGGAGAACTGAGAGCTCCAAGAGTCCTCTTCCTCACCGGCCATATCGTTGTTGGCGTGGTCGCCTGCAACCACCATCAGGGGACGGAGCACAACCTTGGTATAACCGGCCTCGGCCACAGCCTCAATGACGTTCTCACAGGCGGTCTCCTCGGGCTCGCCCTCCACCGTGCCAATGAAAACGTTTTTGTATCCCAGCTCGTTCATCTGGGTCTGCATCTGAGAATAGGAAACCTTAGCGGTATGGGAAGTACCATGACCCATGAAGACAAAGGCAGTGCCATCCTCAGCGGCGGCATCTACGGTTTCATAGGAGGTATTGGCAACGGCGGCGGCGGTGACGGCCTCGGCTACAGCGGCCTTGTCAGCGTTGATAACCGTAGCATCACTGCCCACCTCGCCCAGCAGAGGCTCGGCAATCTTGATGGTATCAATCTGACCGACGTACTGTTCCAGCGCCTCGCACAGCTCGTCATACTCTGCGCCGTGCATCAGATGGGTGGGCTGAACCACCAGCTCCTTCACGCCGTTGGCTACGGCACGCTCCAGAGCCTGCTCCATGTTGTCAATCTTCTCACCTTCACGAGCCTGAACGTGGTTGATGATAATCTGAGCGGTGAAGGCACGGCGGACAGACCAATCAGGATTGGCCTGCTGGATGGCCTCCTCAATGCCGGAGATATCCTCGACACGGCTGTCATTAAAGGAGGTGCCAAAGCTGGTGACAAGGATTTCTTTCTCCCCAATATCGTCCTGGTTGCGGGAGTTGTCCTTGGAAGCGTCGCCGGTATCACGTCCAAAATAATCGGGGTCGGCGTTCTCGCCCTCCACCAGCTCCTTCTGGGCATCGGTCAGTGCATCCCAAGCGGCTTTGGCGGCTTCGCACTGGGCGTCGGTGTCATCGGTGCGCTGCTGCACATAGATGGCATCAATGAGGGCGGCGCATTCGTCAGCGGCGGCCTGATCGTCCACGGGGGCGGACACCTCCGCAGAGGCGGACGCATCGGCGGAATCAGAGTTGGATACAGAGGCAGCAGGCTCCTCTGCGGTCTTCTGGCTGTCGCAGCCGGTGAGCATGGCCAGGGACATTGCCATAGCCAGCACCAGGGCGGTCAGCTTTTTGAGGTTGATGAGGTTCATAAAAAGCTCCTTTCGATTGTTTCCAGAATCCTGTCTCCTCCCGTTTTCTGAAGTGTCGATTACTCTTCAAAAGCGTGAGGAACAGCATTCTTTTCTTCGAAAGGAGTGGTGTTTGCTTTTGAGAAAGATAGATTTGTGGACCGCAAATCTGACATTTCATTTCATTCCGTTCAGCGAATGAAAATTTGCAGGCAGGTCTCCTGACTTGGTTCCTCGCCGGTTCTCCCTTCCCAGCCCTTCGGCCAGTGGTGCAGAAGCTTCTGCTGAGAGCGGCTCCCCTTTCACAGTGACGGCATCGTTCCAGATTTTCACTGGATTCCCTTTTCACCTGTCCTTCGACAGACACCTGCAAACGATCTGGTTGATGAGATCGGTTTTCTGTGGGCGTATGGGTTACGCTAGGTTGAATGATACCACAGCGTGGAAAAAAAGTCCAGAGACAGAAGAGGCAAAACAACAGAAAAAGGGTCTGAAATTTTTCATTTCAGACCCATCTTCGTTTCTTGGGAGGGAGAACTCCTCTTGATTGCCTCCCGCCGGGTGGTTATTCGACCGTGACGGATTTTGCCAGGTTGCGGGGCTTATCCACGTCCAGACCCCTGGCGACGCTCATATAATAGCCCAGCAGCTGCAAAGGAATGACAGCCAGGCTGGCAGCAAAATGCTCATCACACTTAGGAATATAAACGGTGAAGTTGGCGTTATCCTCAATCTCATAGTTGCCATAGCTGGTCAAGCCCATCAGGTACGCGCCACGGCTCTTGACCTCCAGCAGGTTGCTGACGGACTTCTCGTACAGGTCGGACTGCGTGAGCACACCGATGACCAAAGTACCCTTTTCGATGAGGGAGATGGTGCCGTGCTTCAGCTCCCCAGCGGCATACGCTTCTGCATGGCAATAGCTGATTTCCTTGACCTTGAGTGCGCCCTCCAGAGAAACGGCGTAGTCCAGGCCACGACCGACAAAGAAGAGATCCTTTGCGTTGGCAAACTTAGCGGCAAACCACTGCATCCGCTCTTCGTCTTCCAAAATGCGGGTAATCTTTTCAGGAATGCTCTGCAAATCCACCAGCAGCTCAGAGCAGCGCTCTTCGTCAATCTCTCCACGCACCTTTGCCATTTGCAAAGCCAGCAGGTCGCAGGCAATGAGCTGGGTGCTGTATGCCTTGGTGGTAGCAACAGCGATTTCAGGGCCAGCCAGGGTATAAAACACGCTGTCGGCTTCACGGGCAATGGAGCTGCCCACCACGTTGACGATGGCCAACGTCTTAACACCGTTTTCCTTGGCCTCCCGGAGAGCGGCCAGGGTGTCAGCGGTCTCACCGGACTGGCTGATGGCCACAAACAGGCCGTTGGGATCCAGAATGGGCTTGCGGTAGCGGAACTCAGAGGCCAGCTCCACACGAACGGGGATTTTTGCCAGATCCTCAATCACATACTGAGCGGCAATGCCGACGTGATAAGCGGAGCCACAGGCGGCAATATAAATCTCGCTGGTCTTGCGGATGGTATCATCACTGAGCCCCACGCCAGTCAAGTCCAACTCACCGTTCATCACGACAGAGTTGATGGTATCACGGACTACCTTGGGCTGCTCGAAGATTTCCTTCATCATAAAGTGAGCATAACCGCCCTTTTCGGCGGATTCTGCGTCCCACTTGACCTCGGTGAGCTCCTTCTGAATCTCCTCGCCGTCCAGGTTGTAGAAATGTACATCCCCCTTGTTCAGGCAGGCCATTTCCAGATTGCCAATGTAATAGATGTTGCGGGTATATTTCAGAATGGCGGGAACATCGGAGGCCATATAGCTATCTCCGTCCTTCACGCCAATGACCATGGGGCTGTCCTTACGAGCCACCCAAATCTGGTCGGGATAGTCCTGAAACATCACGGCCAGCGCATAGGAGCCACGCACACGAACCATGGTTTTTGCAATGGCATCCACGGGGCCGATGTGATACTTTTTATAATAGTAATCAATGAGCTTGACAGCGGCCTCGGTATCGGTCTGAGAGTAGAAGGTATAGCCATTTTTCATCAGCTTTTCTCTCAGCTCCTGATAGTTTTCAATGATGCCATTGTGAACCGCCACCACTGCGCCGTCATCGCTGCAATGGGGATGGGCGTTGTTTTCAGAGGGCTCGCCATGGGTTGCCCAGCGGGTATGACCAATGCCGCAGCCTCCCTCCAGCGCCTGACCATCATTTGTCTTCTCGTAAAGGGCTTTCAGACGTCCCTTTGCCTTAACCACACGAACGGGGCAATCTCCGTCTCTGACTGCCATACCAGCAGAATCATATCCTCTATATTCCAGCTTGGAAAGACCGTCCAGCAGAACAGGCGCTGCTTTGCCCGTTCCATTAAAGCCAACAATTCCACACATAATGAAAAACCTCCCAAATACGTCATTCTTATCAAAGCACTTTCCCCCTGGTATTCCTACATGATGCTTTTTCAGATGACGTTTCACCGTCTTTTCACCAAAGGCGGTATTGTTATCTATTTTGCCGTAACTCACCGACAATTTCAACAGCGACTTTGACAAAAAGAAATTTTCTGTCTTTCTTCCATCATTGCCTTCCATTTCCTCTCATTTTTTATGCAATTTTACTTGCATAAAAAACCGCTATCCCACTTACAGGACAGCGGCTGGAAAACCAAACGATGAAATTATTCGCCGTGGCCACGGAAAACAGCCAAGACGGTCTGGAAAATCAGCTTCCAGTCCAGCAAAAAGCTGCGCTCACGGATGTACTGGATGTCCATTCTCATCCAATCCTCGAAAGAAATCGAGTTTCGGTCGGGCTGCACCTGCCAGATGCAGGTCAAACCAGGCGTGATGTACAGTCTCTGGCGCTGATAGTCCGTATACTGCTCCACCTCACGAGGAAGGGCAGGTCTGGGGCCGACGATGCTCATATCGCCCTTCAGAACATTGAAAAGCTGGGGAAGCTCATCAATGCTGACTTTACGAATGAAGTGTCCCACACGGGTAATTCGGGGGTCTTTTTTTATCTTAAAGGCAGGGCCATCCATCTCGTTGAACTTCATCAGCTCCGCCAGACGCTCTTCTGCATCGGCGTACATACTGCGGAATTTATACATGGTAAAACCCTTGCCATTGCGCCCCACACGGGTCTGCTTGAAAATGGGAGCAGCATGGGGATCATCCAGATAAACAGCAAGAGCGGTAACTGCGAAAACGGGAAGCAGCAGAACAATCGCAAAGAGAGAGAAAACAATATCCTGCATTCTTCGCACATTCCAGTAATGACGTTTTCTGTGCATTTCCGCTTTTCGATTTAAAATCACTTCATGCTGAACTACTTCTCTACCATGAGTTGCTGTTGCCACGTTTTCGACTTCCTTCCTAATTTGGTGTCATATTACATTTCTATTGCAACAGTGTTTATTATACAAAATGCAATCTTTTTTTCAATCGTTATTTTTACCAAAAAGTAAACACCAGAAACAGAATCAGCACCTCATTTTGCCATTTTATATATTGCATAAGAAGTATTCTATGTTTTTCCTTTTTCTCCGATAAAATCAGCACAAAATCAACATTTTGAACACCGCTCCGCCGCCGACTGGTTAAGGCTTCTTTTCTAACTTTTCAATAGCGGCTTTGGCGGCCATCTGCTCCGCTTCCTTTTTGCTTCTGCCGGAGCCTGTTCCAATTCCCTTGCCGTTGAGACGCACTTCCATGGTAAAGGTCTTGTTATGATCCGGCCCGCTCTCGCCAAGCAGGTGATAACTCAGCACCTGCCCGCTCTGTCTTTGCACAATTTCCTGCAAACAGGTTTTGTGGTCACGAGCCGCCTCCTGTACCTCAGCGATGTGGTCAAGCACGAAACGCTGGATAATGCGGCGGGTCTGAGCGATGCCGCCATCCAGATAAACGGCAGCCAACACTGCTTCCACAGCGTCGGCAATGATGGAGGGGCGCTGATTGCCGCCGCAGCTGGCCTCCCCCTTGCCCAGGCGGAGATAGCTCCCCAGCTCCAGCTTTCGGGCGATAGAAGCCAAACTTCCCTCGCAAACCAAATTGGCACGCAGGCGGGTCAGGTCTCCTTCGGGCAGGTTGGGAAAGGTATGATACAGATTATCCGCCACCACCATGCCCAGCACGGAGTCCCCCAAAAACTCCAAACGCTCGTTGGAGTTCAGGCTGCCCAGATGATGCTCATTGGCATAAGAGCTGTGAGTCAATGCGTTTTCCAGCAGGGCGGGATTTTTAAAGTGATATCCCAGTTTCTCTTCAAGCGTTTTCATTGTTATCCTTCTTTGCAAGAGAACGCAGCGCCTCCAGCGGCTTTTTCTTTTCCACGTTCATATAATCAATGTTTTCCACAATCGCACCGTTCACGTCGGCCTGCACAAAGCGGATGGCCTGCTTGACGGTATTCTGGAAGGCCAGAGCGTCACTGTTGCCGTGCGCCTTAAAGACGGGGCACTGGATGCCCAGCATAGAGGTACCGCCGACCTCTCGGCTATCCAGCATCTTCTTAAAGCCGCCCATGTTGCCCTTCACCATCAAATAGCCCACTTTGGTTTTCATGCTGGTGGTGAACAGGTCTTTCAGGCCACGGACGATGAAGTTTGCAGTGCCCTCCATGGTCTTGAGCATGACGTTGCCGGTGAAACCATCGGCCACGATGACATCAGGAGCGTCCTTGGAAGCAATCTGGGTCGGCTCCACGTTGCCGACAAAGTTGATTCGTCCAGCCTCGCCCGCCTCTTTCAGCAACTGGTGAACCTCCTTATAAAGCTCATTTCCCTTGCTCGGCTCTGCGCCGATGTTGAGCAGACCCACCTTGGGATTGCGCTTGCCCATGACTTTCTCCATATAGAAACTGCCCATATAGGCAAACTGCACCATATATTCCGAGGTACACTCGGCGTTTGCGCCAGCGTCCACCAGCAGAGAGTGGCCAGCGCCGGTGGGGATGACAGGAGCGACAGCGGCACGCTTGATGCCCTTGATGCGCTTGACCAGCAGGGTTGCGCCGGAGAGCAGAGCGCCGGTGGAACCGGCAGAGATGAAGGCATCGCCCTCTCCCTTTTTCAGCAGGTTCATACCCACGGTCATGGAAGAATCCTTCTTCCGCAGGCAGGCACGGGCAGGATCGTCACAGATCTCCACCACCTCGGTGGCGTTGACGATACGGACACCATCCGGCAGCTCCTTGATGCCCTCAGCAGTCAGAACCTCCCGGATTGCAGCTTCCTTGCCCACAAAGGTGATGTCGCACTTATACAACTTGTGGGCTTGCAGACCGCCTTTAACCGGCTCTTTGGGGGCGAAATCGCCGCCCATTGCGTCGATGATAATATTCATGAAAAAATCCTCCTTTGGATTTTGTGGAGCGTGGGTTGAGATGGAATCGCAGAGAAACGGAACCAATCGGCTTTAATTGTTACGGCTTTTCTGGAGCACTTCCTCCAGAGCGTTGAGCGCACGCTCGGCCAGAGCGGCGTTTTTGACCTTCTTACCACCCCGAATCTTCCGACCCAGAGGCGGAATGATACCAAAGTTGACGTTCATGGGCTGGAAATCAGTGACGGTGGGATTGCTGATATAGTAGCTCAGAGCGCCGAGAGCGGTTTCTCTGGGGAAGTCCAGCGGCTCCTGTCCCAGCATCCGGCGAGCCAGCTCGGAACCGGCCAGCAAGCCGGAGGCGGCGGACTCCACATAGCCCTCCACGCCGGTCATCTGTCCGGCAAAGGACAGCCGAGGCTCGTCGATTACCTGATAATAGTGGTTCAGCAGACGGGGGGAGTCAATGTAGGTGTTGCGGTGCATGACACCATAGCGGACAAAATCGGCGTTTTCCAGGCCGGGAATCATGCGGAACACCCGCCGCTGCTCCAGCCAGGTCAAATGAGTCTGGAACCCCACGATGTTATAAATGCTGCCCTCGGCGTTGTCCTTGCGGAGCTGCACCACGGCGTAAGGCTCCTGACCGGTTCTCGGGTCGGGCAGGCCGACGGGTTTCAGCGGGCCATAGCAGAGGGTATCGTGACCACGGCGACCCATGACCTCCACCGGCATACAGCCCTCAAAGACCTTCTGATCCTCAAAGCCGTGGAGCTTGGCCTCCTCAGCGCCGCAAAGCTCCGTCCAAAAGGCATCATACTCCTCCCGAGTCATGGGGCAGTTGATATAGTCGGCGGTTCCCTTTCCGTAACGGCTGCCAAACCAGGCCTTTTCCATATCGACGCTTTCAAAGTTGACCAAGGGTGCCACAGCGTCGAAAAAGTGCAAATAGTTCTGCTGGGGGAAGCGTCCGGCGATGTGCTGCGCCAGCTCGTCAGAGGTCAGCGGACCGGAAGCAATGAGCACCTGTCCCTCCTCGGGAATGGCAGTGACTTCCTCTTCCACAACGGTGATATTGGGATGGTTCTTGATGGCCTCGGTGACTGCCTGAGAAAAGGCGTAGCGATCCACTGCCAAGGCTCCGCCAGCGGGAACGGCGTGCTTATCGGCCATCTCCATGATGAGGGAACCACAGCGGCGCATTTCCTCCTTCAACAGGCCGACGGCGTTTTCAATGTTGTTCGCCCGGAGAGAGTTGGAGCAAATCAGCTCGGCGAAGCCCTCGCTCTTGTGCGCCGGGGTCATTTTCTTGGGCTTCATTTCGTACAGGGTGACGGCAATGCCTCGTTGAGCCAACTGCCAGGCGGCCTCAGAGCCAGCCAGACCAGCGCCAATCACGGTTGCTTTTAATTCTTGATTCATCATTCATCCTTGGTCATTGACGGCATTTCTCGTCAATGTCTTCCTTTTATGGTCATTCACGCCGGACATGCTCCGGCGGCTTCTCGTTCTGTCACCACACGCATTCCGCCGGTCAGACTGTCCAGCCGGTCAAACAAGGTGGTGGGGACAGCGTGATGGTTACGCAGCTCCGCCACGGGAACCCAGTGCAGCGTCTCCGGTGCGCCCAGAGCGGTGACGGACGTACAGTAAATACGTTCCAGCGCCGGAGTGTTTTTCATGAGGTAGTAAACCGCAATTTCATGCACCACTTCTCCGGTCAGCTCGTAAACGTAGAAGCTCTCATGAAAGCACAGGGGGCGGTCAATCTCCAATTCGATGGCCAGTTCCTCCCGAACCTCCCGCAGAATCGCTTCTTGGGTGGATTCGCCAAACTGCACCCGTCCGCCCACGGTATAATAGATATCTTCCTTGTCGTTGTGCATCAGCAGCAGCTTGCCATCCCGTAGGATAACAGCGCCCACCCGATAGTTAAAACACCCTTGGTTGGTGTGGAAGGTGAGATCCATCATTTGCCCTCAGCGGCTTTCTTGGCTTCCCGCTTGGCTTTGGCGGCGGCCAACATCCGCTCGGTGGCGGCAATCTGGGCGGGGGTGCGCTCCCGCTTCACCTTGGGGGCATCGGCAAACTTTCTCTTCTTGGTGGCGGGCTTTTTCTCCGCTTTCTTGGGAGTCATCTCCAACACCTCACCGGTAGCGGGGTCAACTACCATCTCAGCGGCCTTTTCTGCTTCCCGCTTGGCCTTAGCGGCGGCCAACATCCGCTCCGTGGCGGCAATCTGGGCGGGGGTGCGCTCCCGCTTCACCTTGGGGGCATCGGCAAACTTTCTCTTCTTGGTGGCGGGCTTTTTCTCCGCTTTCTTGGGAGTCATCTCCAACACCTCACCGGTAGCGGGGTCAACTACCATCTCAGCGGCCTTTTCTGCTTCCCGCTTGGCCTTAGCGGCGGCCAGCATCCGCTCGGTGGCGGCAATCTGGGCGGGGGTGCGCTCTCGCTTCACCTTGGGGGTGTTGGTCTTGGCGGTCTGGGAGGATTTCGTGGTGGTTTTCTTCTTCCCCGCAGACGTTCCGGCCTTGACAGAGGGCTTGGGTGTGGTTTTTGCTTCCTTCTTCAGCGCCTCCTCTGCGGCATCCGAGACCGTCTCGCCCTCCGCTTTGGGCTTGGGCGGACGATAACCGGGGCGCAGCTCCTCGGGCGTAAAGTTTTCGCATTTTTCATTCACACAAAAGAGCTTTTTGGCTCCTCTGCCGGAGTTTTTGAACATGGTATCGCCGCAGATGGGGCAATTATCCGCCGTGGGTACATTCCAGGTCATAAAATCGCAGACAATCCCATTGACGGGGCGGTTGTGTTCACAGCCATAATAGGTATATCCCTTTTTGCTGGTCTTTTTCAGGATGCGGCTGCCGCACTTGGGACAGCGCCCCGGAGCCTGCACCACCAGCGGCTTGGCATAGTTGCAATCCGGCCAGCCGGAGCAGGAAAGGAACCGTCCAAACCGCCCCATCTTGATGACCATTTTCTTTCCGCAGAGGTCGCAAACCTCGTCGGTTTCCTCCACGGGGATGGGGATGCGCTCGCCGTCCAGATCTTTTTCGGCCTGTTCCAGCTCGGCGGAAAAGCCATTGTAGAACCGGCGGAGCACTTCCTTCCAGTCGATTTCGCCGTGCTCCACGCCGTCGAGACTGGCTTCCATCTTGGCGGTGAAGCCGGAATCCACAATGTCATTGAATTTTTCTTCCATCAGCACCGTGACCACTTCCCCCAGCGGCGTGGGCTTCAGCGCCTTTCCGTCCTTGACCACATAGAAGCGATCCAGAATGGTGGAGACGGTGGGCGCATAGGTAGAGGGGCGGCCAATGCCCAGCTCTTCCAGCATCTTGATGAGGGATGCCTCGGTAAAACGAGCGGGGGGCTGAGTGAAGTGCTGGGCTTTCTCCTCGGAGCGCTTTTTGACCTCTTCTCCCTCGGAGAGGTCGGGCAGCGGGGAACCCAGCGCCTCCTCGCCCTCGTCCTTGCTCTCCACATAGACGGCGGTAAAACCGGCGAATTTCAGGCTCTGGTGACTGGCTCGGAAGAGGTGGGTGGAGCAGGTCACGTCAATGGAAACGGTGTCATAAATGGCGTTTGCCATCTGGCAGGCCAAAAAGCGGCTCCAAATCAAGCGGTAGAGCTTGAGCTGGTCGCTGGTCAGGCTCTTGTGGATTTCCTCCGGGGTGAGGTGGAGGTTGGTGGGCCGGATGGCTTCGTGAGCGTCCTGTGCATTGCCCTTGGTCTTATAGACCCGGGTCTTTTCGGGAACATAACGCTCCCCATAGCGGGCAGCGATAAAAGACCGAGCGGCGTCGGTTGCCTCCTGAGACAAGCGCAGGGAATCGGTTCTCATATAGGTGATAAGACCCACAGTGCCCTCGCCCTCAATGTCCACGCCTTCATAAAGCTGCTGGGCAATGGACATGGTTCGTTTTGGGGTCATGCCCAGCTTACGGCTGGCTTCCTGCTGGAGGGTTGAGGTGGTAAAGGGGGGCGCTGGCTGACGCTGACGCTCGCCCTTTCTCACGCCGGAGACGATAAAAGGATGCTGATTGGTATCGGCGATGATGGCATTGACCGCCGCCTCATTGGGAAGCTCGGTTTTTTTCTTGCCCTCGCCGTGATAATGGGCGGTAAAGCTGCCAATACGGGGCAGAATCCGATCCAGCCGCACGTCCAGAGACCAATATTCCTGCGGGACAAAGGCACGGATTTCCCGCTCCCGCTCGACCACCAGACGGGTGGCCACGGACTGGACTCGTCCGGCGGACAGCCCCCGGCGAATCTTGCGCCACAGCAGAGGCGAAAGCTGATAGCCCACGATACGATCCAAAATACGGCGGGCCTGTTGTGCGTCCACCAGATTTTGGTCAATGACACGAGGGGCGGCGATGGACTGATTGACCACCGCTTTGGTGATTTCATTAAAGGTGACACGGAAGGTTCGTTCGTCGGGCAGCTCCAGCAGCTCTTTCAGATGCCAGGAAATGGCCTCTCCTTCCCGATCCGGGTCGGTGGCCAGATAGACATAGCGGCTTGCCTTGGCCAGCTTCTTGAGCTGACGAATGGTGTCCTCTTTGCCTTTTAAAGGCTCATAAGTCGGCTGAAAGTCGTGCTCAATGTCCACACTGAGCTTGCTCTTGGGCAAGTCCCGGATGTGACCCATGGAAGCGACGACGGTATAGCCAGGGCCGAGATATTTACCGATGGTTTTGGCCTTTGCCGGTGACTCGACAATAACCAGATCGGTTTTCGGCTCGGTTTTTGCCATTGGTGATTCCTCCAAAGATATAATAAAACGCAATCCTGCGATAACGTCAAACCAGTTGTGACCCAGCAAGCAGCCACTGAGTCAATCATCCCTTTCCTTTGACCGCTGCTTCAAACCGGCCACTGCCGCATTCCCGCACGGAGCCACGGAGGGTCAGCAGGGTCAGCGCCGCCAGCATCCGTGCGGATGGAATCTCCGTCTGAGCTGTCAATTCCTCCGACGTGCGGGAGCCGTCCTGCAAGGCGAGCAGGATGGATTGTTCATCATCGGTAAAGTCATTTTGGGCGGCTTTCAAGTCAATATAATCTGAAATGTCGGCGGTGTCAACCTTTTTTTCTGGAATGGCCGCCTGAGAAGTCTCCGTTTCCGGCGGGAGCGTGTCTGGCTCGTCCTCCTTCGCCGCAGCGGTCGGCGGCACGGCAGGCGCTTTTTCTTCCTCCTGCACATACGGATATGCCGATTTTGGCAGGCTGAGGCGCGGAAATGAGTCCCGATAGGTGAGAAGCATATCCTCTGCCGACATAACGGCCAGCGCCTGTCCGTTGCAGAGCAGGCCATTGGTGCCCATGGCGCTCCACGAATCCAGGTTAGCAGGAATGGTATACACCGTTCGCCCCTGATCGTTGGCGTTGGCGGCCACATTGAGCGCACCGCTCCGCAAGCCAGCCTCCACCAGCAGCACCACAGTGCTCAGTCCGGTGAGAACGGCGTTTCGGAAACGGAAATGGGCGTGGTCGTTGGGGGTTCCGGGCGGATAGGTGCTGATAAGCGTGCCAAAAGAGGCGATATTCTGGTACAAAGCACGGTAGAAATCGGTGTTCTCAAAGGGCACATCCACGCCGCCGGGCAGCAGCACCGCAACGGGGCCGCCCGCTTGCAAAGCACCCACCACGGCGGCCTCATCGCAGCCCCCGGCAACGCCGGTCAGCACGAGAGCGCCTTCCCGGGTGAGCTGTTCGGCAAAGCGCCAGCTCATCGCCTGTCCATAGGGCGAGCAGCGGCGTGTTCCCGCCATAGCGACCACGCATTCCTCCTCGATGCGGAGGGGTCTGCCCAGGAGGTAGAGCACCAAGGGCGGCACGTCGATGTAGCGCAGGCGTTCGGGATAATCTGCGCTTTCCCAGGTGCAAATATGCACGCCCAGCGCCCGGCAGTCCGCCACAATCTTGGAGACCAGCTTGGATCCCTGCTCCTTGTTGAGAAAGGGCGCAATTTGATGGGCACGCAGTCCCGGAATGAGCTTGTACTCCTCCGGGTCGGCGAAGTAGGCTTTTTCCACATCGCCAAAATGTTCATAAATTTTCCAGGCCGCCACGGGATCCCCCACGGCGGACAACCAAATCCAAAACTTTGCGGAAGCCATCAGGCCGCCTCCTTTTTATGGGTTTCAACCCCTTTACTGAAATCGGTAGCGTTCCCACAGCGCTACGGTTGCGGCCATGGCTGCGTTCAAGGACTCACAGCCCGACTCCATGGGAATTTTAACGGTTTTCTCACACAGGGACAGCAGCTCGGAAGAAAGCCCCCGTCCCTCGCTGCCGACGGCAAGGATGCAGGGCTGCGCCGGGTCGATGCTCCGCAGGTCTTCCGTATCGTCCCGCAGGGCAGTGCCAAAGAGGGGCAATCCCGTTTGGTCACACAGCGCCTTCAAGTCCGTGTATTCCAGCTCCATGACCGGGAGGCGGAACACAGCGCCCATGCTGGCTCTCACAGCCTTCCAGTTATAGGGGTCTGCGCTGTGCCCGGTCAAGAGGAGGCCGTCCGTTCCGAAGGCGCTGGCACTGCGCCAGATGGTGCCCACGTTGCCGGGATCCTGCAAGCCGTCCAGCAGGAGCAGCGTTTTGACGTTTTGAAGGTCAAATCGCTCCTGAGAGGGAATTTTACAGGTGAAAACCACCCCTTGGGGCGCTTTCATGGGGGAAACGGACTCCATCACGCCGGGCGGAACCTGAGCGATTCGCCCCTTTTGCGGAAGGGGCACATCCAGGCCGTCCGAGACTAGAACGGCGGTGATTTCCGCCCCCCATTTGATGGCTTCCTCCAGCATCTTCACGCCGTCACAGAGAAATTCTCCCTTTTCCCGGCGGTAAGAGCGGTCTTTGATGAGTTTTTTCATATGTCCGAGCAGAGGATTTGCCCGGGAAGTGATTCGTTCCATACTTCACCAATCCATCCTGTCACATTGCACCTTATCACAGGTTTTTCAGGCTTCTCAGCACCGTCTGACTGGCCAGCACGGTCATGCTGCCCCCTTCCAGGGGCAAGGGCTTTTGGGGGTCAGGGGGCACAATGATTTGGTCGCTGCCCCGAGGCTGAATGGCGAGCACGTTGATTTGATATTTGGCTCGCAGCCCCAGCTCCGTCAGGGACTTGCCCAGCCAACTGGAAGGAATGGGAGCCTGCGCAATGGAATATTTGTCAGAAAGCGCCACCAAATCATAGGCATTGTAACCGCTCAGGCTCTGCGCCAGACGGATACCAAAGTCATGCTCCGGGATGATAACCCGATCTGCTCCGATTTTTTCCAGAATGCGGCGGTGGCTTTCGTTGGTGGCCTTGGCAATGACGCAGGGACAGCCTGCTTCCTTTAAATTCAGCGTAATGAGTACGCTGGTGCTGATATCCGAACCGATGGCAACAATGGCCGCATCACACTCATTCAAATTCAGCTCCCGCACCACCTCGGAATCTCGAAGGTCAGCCGTAACCGCATAGGTCACTTCGTCGGAAATATCCTGAATGTGATTTTCGTCAATGTCAACCACGATGACTTCATTGACAATATGCCCCGTTTCCGGGTCGGGAGCCATCAAGCCACGGGCAACCGCCCCGCCAAAACGTCCAAGACCAATCACAGCATAGCTTTTCATTGTAACAATCACCTCAAAAGGGTAGGGTTTCCAGCGTATTTGCTGGAGCGCAGATGGCAATCCGCCGCTCAAACACACGCTCGTTTATCCAATCATCATATCCATATAGGGATAACGGATTTTTTCCTCCACAGGACGATGGGTAATCACCGCAAAGGAGAAGGAGAGAATGCCCACACGACCCAGATACATCATGCAGATAATCAAAAGCTGAGACTGTGGGGAAAGTCCGCCTGTGATACCGGTAGAAAGTCCCACCGTGGCAATGGCGGAGCCGGTTTCATAGATGCAATCCAGGAAGGGAAGTTTTTCTTGAATGGAAACCAGAATGGCTCCCACAAAGGCGGCCAGCATCACCAGCAGCGTCAGGGTCATAGCGTTGAAAACCTGATGGGAACGAATGGTTCTGCCACGAACGGTCACTTTATCTCGGCCTTGCAGTCCCGTCCGAAGACCCAGCAGCAGCACAATGATGGTGCTGACCTTAATGCCGCCTGCGGTGGAACCGGAGTTGCCGCCAATCAGCATATAAAGCACGGAAAGCGCCTTGCTGCTCTCGGAAAGAGCGCCCTGATCCACCGTGGAAAAACCGGCTGTTCGCAGCGTGACCGACTGGAAGAGGGAGGCCATAAGCTTCTGCGGCAGGTTCATTTCCCCCATCGTCTCCGGGCGGTTGTACTCCAACAGGAAAAACAGCACCATACCCGACACCGCCAGAAAAGCGGTCATCCCCAGCACCAGACGACTGGCAAGGGAAATGGGGTGCTTCGCCCGGAACCAGCGGAGCAGCTCCTCCCAGACGAAAAAGCCCAGGCCGGAAGAGAGAATCAGCAGAATGAGCGTCAGATTGACCAAGGGATCCAGCGCATAATGGCTCATGCCGCCGACCAGATCAAATCCGGCGTTGCAGAATGCAGAGACGGAGTGGAAGACGCTGTACCACAGTCCTTTTCCGAAGTGATACTCCGGGATGAAGCGGAAGGCCAGCAGCAGCGCTCCGATTCCCTCGCAGGAAAAGGTAATGGCCAAGGCGTGTTTGGCCACCCGCAAGGCATCCTCGGCGGAATTGAGGTTGAGCGCCCCCATCAGAACGAGCTGGCTGGAGATGCTCAAACGCCGTTTCAGCAGAAGGGCAACGGTATAAAGGAGGGTCATAAATCCCAAGCCGCCCAATTGAATCATCACGAGAATTACCAGCTGTCCAAACCCGCTCCACCACAGTCCGGTTTCCACCGTGGCAAGGCCGGTCACACAAGTGGCGCTGGTGGCCGTGAAGAGTGCCGTCAGTGGGCTGGTCCACCGCCCCGCTCGGCTGGAGATGGGCAGCGTCAGCAAAACGGCTCCCACCAAAATGACAATCAGAAAACTGAGCGCCAGCACCCTTCCTGGATTGGCTGCGTAATTGGGCATCTTTTGTTTTTTTCGTCTCAAACAATAGAACATCCTTCCACCTTCTGTCCCGGGTAAAAAATACAGTCTTACATGCAGTATATATCACCCCTCCACACTCTGTCAAATTATTTTTGCATTTTCTGGAAGAATTCCGTCATTTTGACCATATCCCCTTCTTGCTCCCATAGACGAAAAAATTTCCCGCCGGAACCAGCCAGCGGGAAACAGAACGCAATGTGGAGGATGTGGGGGAATCGGTTGTGCAGACAGCAGGGAGATACCGCACTGCCTTACGCTTTCTCAGAAATCAGATAGCTCAAAGCCAAAAGGGAATCAGAAAAGTGAACACTTTCCACCGTAACGCCGGAATCTCCCACGTCAATCTCAACGTTGGTGAAGTTCCAGATGCCCTTTACTCCGCCAGCAATCAGGTGGTTGGTCATGTTCTGAGCCTCACTTTTTGGCACGGTCAGAATGCCCACGCTGGTGGAATGGGTTTTTAAGTATTCATCCAGTGTTTCAATGCTGCGGACATTGAACCCGCTGATGCTGGTACCAATCAAAGCGGGATCGGCATCAAAAGCGGCGGTCAGGGTAAAGCCGGTCTTCGCAAAGCGGAAGTTCCGCAGCAGCGCCCGACCCAGGTTGCCGCTGCCCAGCAGAATGGCACTGTAATGGTGATTCATACCCAGAATATCCGCAATCTCCCGGCGCAGATCTGCAATGTTGTAGCCATAGCCCTGCTGACCAAACTCACCAAAGCAGCTTAAATCCTGCCGAATCTGAGAAGCGGTGATGCCCATGCTGCTGCCCAGTGCGGAAGAAGAAATTCGAACGATTCCATCCCGATAGAATGCGTCCAGCGTCCGATAGTAACGAGGCAGACGTCGAATGACAGCGTTAGAAACTTTTCCTTTTTTTACCTGCTGCATCTGCTACACACCCCTTTCTTCCATATATTTGCAGAGTTTTTCATTTTACGAACAAATTTCGTGATAAAAATCACAAAAATAAGCCAACTTTTAAAAAAGCCGAATCTTTACAATGATATTTTACCTGTTAAGTATTTTTTTGTCAATGGTCTTTTTCATTATTTTTTTGATTGGTATTATGAAAAAATAGAATATTTCTATTTTTTCTAATCATAAAACGCCTGGGATTGGCTCAGAAAGCATTTCCACGCCGGTTAAGCGGTTCTTTCGCAAACGGGCGCATCCGACAAAGACGGAAGAAAGTACTGCGCATACGGAAATCCGCAGCCAGTACTTTCTTTTTTCGCACGGTAAGGAAAGGAAGCTTTCCTCCCGTGACGCAATTCCATTCTGTTCCGATTAGTGAGCCTTCAGGTCAATCCACAGCTCGTCATAGAGATCCAGCGTCTCCTGGGGCAGGTTGATGAAAACCTCGGTGTTGCCCATGATATCAGCGCCGGGATAGCAAACGTCGCTGTTTTTCAGCTCATCGGGCAGCAGCTCACGGGCAGCCGCAGAGGGCACGGAATAGCGAATCACTTCGTCATTGGCGGCGATGTGCTCCGGCTCACACATAAAGTTGATGAACGCCTCGGCGTTTTCCTTGTTGGCGGCTCCCTTGGGGACACACATAGCGTCCACATAGAAGTTTTCGCCCTCCTTGGGGAAGAAGAAGGCCAGGTCGGGATTTTCGTCCATCATGGTCAGAGCATCGCCTGCATAGTAGGGTCCAACAGCGGCTTCGCCTGCTTCCATCTTGTCGAAGATCTGATCCATGACGTAAGCCTGAACCAGGGGCTTCTGCTCTTCCAGGATGGCCAGAGCCTCCCGCAGCTCGTTCTCGTCGGTGGTGTTCAGGCTGTAGCCCAGCTTTTTCAGGGCGATGGCCAGGGCATCACGGCTGTTATCGAACATGAGAATCTGACCGGCCAGGTTCTCATCCCACAGGATGTCCCAGCTGTCGGGAGTTCCTTCCACCATGGTGGTATTATAGACAACACCCACCACGCCCCACATATAAGGAACGGTGTACTCGTTGGTGGGGTCATACTCCAGACCCTTGAAATCCTCGTCAATGTTGGCGTAGTTGGGGATGTTGTCGAAGTCGAGCGGCTCCAGCATATCCTCAGAAATGAGGCGGGAAATCATATAGTCGGAAGGGATAATGACATCATATTCAGAAGCGCCATTTTTCAGGCTGGAATACATGGACTCGTTGTCGGAGTAGGTGGTATAGTTGACCTTGATGCCGGTTTCGTCCTCGAACTTCTCCAGCAGGCTTTCATCCATATACTCGCCCCAGTTGTAGACGTTGACTTCGCCCTTGTCCTCGCCCTTGGAGGAAGAGCCGCCGCCGCAAGCTGCCAGACTCAGCACCATAGACAGAGCCAGCAGAAGAGAAAGAATCTTTTTCATTTGTAATTCCTCGCTTTTGATGTGTGTGGGTTCCGCCGAGTGCGCCCTTCACAGGACGGACAGGGGAACCTCTCTCACAGTAATTAGTTTTTCCGCTTGAGCGTAGCTTCCCGCTTCTGAGCCGCCTTTTCTTCACGAGCGGAACGGATATTGACAACAGCCAGCAGGGTGAGCACCACCACAAACATCAGAGTGGACAGGGCGTTGATTTCCGGGCTGATGCGCTTGCGGGTCATGGAGTAAATTTCCATCGCCAGGGTGGAGCAGCCGGAGCCTGCGGTGAAGTAGGAAATCACGAAGTCATCAATGGACATGGTAAAGGCCATGATAGCGCCATTGACCACGCCGGGCTGAATCTCTGGCAGAACCACCTTGACAAACGCCTGCCAGGGAGTGGCACCGAGATCTTCCGCCGCTTCCTCAATGTTTGGGTCACATTGGTTCAGCTTGGGCAGAACGGAAAGGATGACATAAGGGATATCAAAGGTGACGTGAGCCAGCAGCAGCGTACCAAAGCCCAGCTTGAGTTCCACGCCCAGAACACTGCCCAGGGTAGCATTGAAGGCTCCCAGAGAGAAAACAAACAGCAGCATCAGGCTGACACCGGTGATGATATCCGCATTGGTCATGGGGATGTTATTGATGGCCATGAGGATAGCACGGGGCTTTTTCTTCATGTTGAAAAAGCCGATGGCGGCGGCGGTTCCCAGAATGGTGGAAATCACCATGGCCAGGACGGAAACCTCTAAGGTGGTGGCCAAGGCGGAGAGGATGCGCTTATCCCCAAACAGCTCGGTATACCATTTCAGAGAGAAGCCCGTCCACAGGGTTCGGCTCTTCGACCCATTGAAGGAAAAGGTGATGAGCACAGCGATGGGAGCGTAAAGAAAGAGCATCGTCAGCAGCAAACCCAGGCGCTCCAGCAGATGATTCTTCTTCAAAAGTACATCGCCTCCCCTTCTCCTTCCCCAAAGCGGTTGATAATGGTCATGCAGATGAGGACAATCACCATCATAACAAGGGAAATGGCGCTGCCCAGATAGGGGTTATAGGCGCTGCCGTAGAACTGCATCTCAATCAGGTCGCCCAGCAGCATGGTCATGCCGCCGCCCAGCAGCTTGGAGATGGCAAAGGTGGACACGGCGGGGATAAACACCATCGCCACACCGGACAGAACACCAGGCAGGCTCAGGGGGAAGATAATCTTCCAGAACACTTGTATTGAGTTAGCGCCCAGATCTTCCGCCGCCTCGATGACCTTGGGGTCAATTTTATCAATGACGGTGTAAATGGGCAGAATCATGAAGGGCAGGTAGTTATAAACCATGCCCAGAACCACCGCTCCGGGGGTGTTAATCATGGGGAAATATTTCAGGTTTGTGCCAAAGACTCCGTTGAAAAGCTCAAAAAAGCCCAGATTGCCCAGGACGGTATTGATAATTCCGGTATTTTCCAAAATACTCATCCAGGCGTAGGTACGCAGCAGGAAGTTCATCCACATGGGAAGCATGATGGCAATCATGGCAATGCGCTTGATGCCGGGGCCTTCCCGACTGAGCCAGTAAGAAACGGGGTAGCCAATCAGCAGGCACACCGCCGTAGCAATCAACGCCAGCTGAAAGGACGAGGCAAACACGCCCCAATACTGCGTCATGGTGCGGAAGTTATCCAGCGTGAAGGAGCCGTCACGGCTGCCCAGAGCGTAGAGCAGCACCAGCACCAGGGGCACGATGACAAACACGGCCATCCAGACCACATAAGGGACTGCCAGGTATTTCTTTTTCATAGGCCGTTCCCTCAGCGTTTGTGCATAACCTGAATGTTATCCGGGTCAACGCTCAGGCCAATCAACTGACCCTTTTGCGGCGCACGGGTGGTCTGAACCTTCCAGCGGAAGTCCTGGCTTTCCACCATAACCTCATAGAAGATGCCCTTAAAGACCACGCTGTCCACCTTGCCGACCATCTGGCCGTTGGCAGGCTCAGAGATCATCAGGTCTTCGGGACGAACCACAATGTCAACGGCTTCCTTGGCAGCAAAGCCCTTGTCGGTGCAGGCAAATTCCCGTCCGGCGAAGCGGACGCAGTAGTCCCGCTCCATGACACCGGAGATGATGTTGCTCTCGCCGATGAAATTTGCGACAAATGCGTTTTTCGGTTCGTTATAGATATCAATGGGAGTTCCAATTTGCTGGATACGACCCTCATTCATGACGACGATGGTGTCAGACATGGTGAGCGCCTCTTCCTGGTCGTGTGTGACGTAAACAAAGGTGATACCCACCTGCTGCTGGATTTTTTTCAGCTCGGTCTGCATTTCTTTTCGCAGCTTCAAATCCAGCGCACCCAGCGGCTCATCCAGCAGGAGAACCTTGGGTCGGTTGACAATGGCTCGGGCAATCGCAACACGCTGCTGCTGACCGCCGGAAAGAGCGTTCACGCTTCGTTTCTCGAAGCCGGACAGGTTGACCATGTTCAGCGCCTCGTCCACCCGTCTGCGGATGTCCGCTTCTGGGGTTTTGGAGATACGCATTCCAAACGCCACGTTATCATAGATGTTCATATGGGTGAACAGGGCGTATTTTTGGAACACAGTGTTAATCTGTCGCTTGTAGGGAGGTACGTCATTGATGCGTACCCCGTCAAAAAAGACATCACCGGACGTGGGCTTCTGGAAGCCTCCGATGATCCGCAGAGTGGTCGTCTTGCCACATCCTGAAGGACCCAGCAGCGTCAAAAACTCTGCATCGTTAAAATACAGATTGATGTTGTCAAGAACAACAGTATTCTCGTCAAACACCATTGACACGTTGGTCAGACGAATCAGTTCCTTGGACATTTATCATCCTCCTCACTACAGCTCCAGACCTTTCTCAATTTTTCCCGGAGCCTGCCCGATTTACCCGGGAAAGTCTCAAATTTCACCCGGGCAACCATTACACACTATATCGTTTTAGCGGGGCAAAGTCAATATTTCCATCGCAAAAAATGCTGGAATTTTCACTTTTTACAGAACTATAGCAAAAGTAAGCCTCTTTTTTGTGGGATTTTGAAAAAAACAGCGAGCAAGGGCGAAAAACAAAAGAGCCTGAAAAGCAGCTTTCATGAAACCACCTTTCAGACCCTTATTTCAGACTCTTATTTTAAAATCAAACGAGGCTTTTCGGTTCCGTTAGCGAACGGGTGCATCTGCATAACCGTAATCTTCCTCCACCTTGCCGATGAGGCCAACACGGCGGGCATGACGGCCACCCTGGAACTCAGCGCCGAAGAAAGCGTCTACAATCATCTTGGCCAGCTCCACGCCAACCACACGCTCGCCCATAGCGACAATCTGGCAGTTGTTATGCTCGGCAATCATTTTGGCGGTGAAAGGCTCGCTGCAAACACCGGCACGGATGCCGGGAACCTTGTTGGCGGCCAGGGAGATGCCCACGCCGGTTCCGCACACCAAAACGCCCTTGTCGATATCGCCACGGCGAATGGCCTCTGCCACGGCACGTCCAGGAACGGGATAATCCACCTTTTCCTCCGGGCTGTAAGCGCCGAAATCTACGCACTCATATCCTTTTTCCTTCAGGTAGTCCAACAGAACGTTCTTCAGGCCAAGAGCGGCGTGATCGCTTCCAAATCCGATTTTCATGTCAAGAATACTCCTTATAAATTTCATTTTTCCCTTTTTTAGGGGACTATCTGAAAGAATTATACTACGCCGCTCCATTTCTGTAAAGAGGTTGACAGAAGTTTTTTCTCCTTGGTCTTTCCATGGAAAAGCGTGGAATTCCTCTTGCAATTTTCATCAAAATTTAGTATCATATATCCAGTGTGAAACCGTTTACAAAATTTCATGAAAGAAACGAGGTAAATCTTATGTTCGACATCACTGCAATGGGTGAACTGCTCATCGACTTTGCTCCCGTCAGCACGGACGCAGACGGCTATCCCACCATGGCCGCTCATCCCGGCGGCGCTCCCGCCAACTTCCTGGCCGCTGTGAACATGCTGGGCGGCAAGGCTGCCTTCATGGGCAAGGTCGGCGACGATGCCTTCGGCAAGCTGCTCTCCGCTACCGTGAAAAATGCCGGAATCGACACCAGCGCTCTGATTCTGGATCCCAACTACTTCACCACCCTGGCCTTCGTCACCCTGGACGAGACCGGCGACCGTGAGTTCTCCTTCGCCCGTAAGCCCGGCGCTGATACCCAGCTCTCCTTTGAGGAGCTGGATCTGTCCATCATCGACAACAGCCGTGCTTTCCACTTCGGCACCCTCTCCCTGACCGGCGAGCCCGCCCGCACCTGCACCCAGAAGGCCGTTGCTTACGCAAAGGCTCAGGGCAAGCTGATTACCTTTGACCCCAACCTGCGTGAGCCCCTGTGGGACGACCTGGAAGAGGCCAAGAAGCAGATTCTGTGGGGTCTGGAGCAGTGCGACGTGGTGAAGATCTCTGACAACGAGGTGGAATTCCTGTTCGGCTGCACCCCCGCTGAGGGCGCCGCCAAGCTGATGAAGGACTTTGACATCAAGCTGGCCTTTGTCACCCTCGGTCCTGACGGCTCCCTGGCCATCAACAAGAAGGGTTCTGTCTGCGGCGGCAAGCTGAATTGCCTGCCCAAGATTGTGGACACCACCGGCGCTGGCGATATCTTCGGCGGCACTGCTGTCCGTGAGGTTCTGCGTGCTTCCGCCGCTCCCGAGGAGCTGGAGGGTGACGAGCTGCTGAACATCGTCAAGCTGGCCTGCGCCACCGCTTCCCTCTCCGCTACCCGCTTCGGCGGTATCTCCAGCGTGCCCACCCGTGAGGAAGTGCTGGAGCTGCTGGCAAAGCAGTAAAAACAAATGGTGATAGTAGGAAAGTGGGTTGTTATCGACTGGAATCACCCCTCAGTCAGCTTCGCTGACAGCTCCCCTGCTAGGGGAGCCAACCTCCCCCCTTTTGCGTTTGTATGGTAGGAGAGAAAATACCTCCCCTAACAGGCTGAAAGGAGTCGGAGAGGTGAAAAGATACACCAGCCCACTTTGATACGAACACCAAACAAACACATGGGACTTTGGAGACTTTCTCCTGAGTCCCCACCAGGTAAATCTGATCTGATATCGGGTTCGGGGTTTGGATGCTTCTAAACTCCGAACTCCGAATTCCGAATTTCAAATCTGAGGTGTCATTATGCCGAACAACGAATACAAAAACCGTCTGTCTCGTCATTACGATGAGTTGAAATGGCTTTACTTTGAGCTGTACGATCATCTGTCCATGGACGAGCGTCAGGCAGCCTTTGACGACCTGCTGGCACAGATGGAAGGCTTCTATCAGGGACGAAACGAGAGCCTGAAGGAGCTGGATCGCAACCGGGAAAGCAACATTGGCTGGTACAAGGCCAATGACCTGCTGGGTATGTGCCTCTATGTCAAGCCCTTTGCCGGAACCCTGAAGGGCGTTCAGAGCAAGCTGGACTACATTCAGGAATGCAACGTCAACTACCTGCACTTCATGCCCCTGCTGGACACTGTGGATGGCCGCAGTGACGGCGGCTATGCCGTGGCCGACTTCCGCAAAATCAAGCCCGAGCTGGGCACAATGGAAGACCTCCAGGAGCTGACCGCTGACTGCCACGCCCGTGGAATTTCCTGCTGCATGGACTTCGTGATGAACCACACCAGCGAGGATCACGAATGGGCCAAGCGTGCCCGTGCCGGTGAGAAGGAATATCAGGATCGTTACTTCTTCTATGACAATTGGGATGTGCCCAACGAGTACGAGAAGTATGTTCCCCAGGTCTTCCCCACCACCGCTCCCGGCAACTTCACTTGGCTGGAGGACGCTCAGAAAATCGTCCTCACCTCCTTCTATCCCTATCAGTGGGATTTGAACTACCGCAACCCTGTGGTTTTTAACGAGATGGCCGCTAACATGATGTTCCTGTCCAATCAGGGCATCGACATTGTTCGTATTGACGCTGTTCCTTATATCTGGAAGGAGCTGGGCACTGACTGCCGCAACCTGCCCCAGGTTCACACCATTGTCCGCATGTGCCGCATGATCTGTGAGGTCGTCTGCCCCGGTACCATCCTGCTGGGCGAGGTGGTCATGGCTCCCGAGAAGCTGGCTCCCTACTTCGGCCCCGTGGACAAGCCCGAGTGTCACATGCTCTACAACGCCACCACGATGTGCACCATGTGGAGCACCGTTGCCACCCGTGACACCCGCCTGCTGCGCCACCAGATGGATCAGGTGAACAACCTCCCCAAGGAATACATTTTCCTGAACTACATCCGCTGTCACGATGACATCGGCTGGGGTCTGGATTACCCCTGGCTGGCTTGGAACTTCAACCAGCAGGAGGTTCCCCACAAGAAGTATCTGAACGATTTCTTCACCAACAAGATTCCCTCTTACGCCCGGGGTGAGCTGTACAACGATGATCCCCGCCTGGGTGATGCCCGCCTGTGCGGCACCACTGCTTCCCTGCTGGGCATTGAGTCCGCCGAAACCGCCGGTGACGCTCACAAGCTGGAGCTGGCCACGGACTTCGACCTGATGCTTCACGCCTTCCTGCTGGGTCAGACGGGTCTTCCCATCCTGTATGCAGGCGACGAAATCGGCCAGCTCAACGACTACACCTATCATCAGGATCCCAACAAGTGCGAGGACAGCCGTTATCTGCACCGTGGTAACTTCCTGTGGGGCGAGGCTGAAAACCGAAACGACACCGCCACCCGTCAGGGCAAGCTGTTCCAGGGACTGCAAACCCTGGAGAGCATCCGCCGGGAACACCCCGTCTTCGGCGCAGATGCCAACCTGTGGACCTTCTGGGCCGGTCACGAAAACCTGCTGGGTCTGAAGCGAGAGCTCAACGGCAAGGTTTTCACCGCTGTGTATAACTTCTCCGAGAACCCCCACACCGCTTTCCTGGAGGCTTACGGCAAGCATGTGGACCTGGTCACGGGAGAAGAGGTCAACATCACCGGCACTTGGGAGCTGCCTGCCTACGGCTTTGTGTGGCTGCTGTACAAGGGTTAAGAGCGGAAAACCACTGTTTTTTCTCTGAATTTTTGTTAAGGCAACACCGCACAATCGTCGAATGTGCGCCTTGCTTGTCCTTTCACTCCCAAATTTGCCGTAAAACCCTTGAAATACGTCAGTGTTCCTGCGGCTTTCCCAACAAATTTGGAAGCAAAATTCCTGCGCAATCCGCACATCCCTATTATGCGGTATTGCCTTAAACGCTTCTTTTTTCCGTCAGAGGATGAGTTTTTCTCCTCTGACGGAATTTTTTGTTAAGCGGCCTTCGGCGTTTGTTCAAAATTTGTTTTCCGTTTTTTCAGCTTGGTTTCAGACTTTGGGATTATAGTAGGCACAGTAGAAAGAACGAATCAAAAGAATTTTTCTCGTTCCGCAAATTCTTTACAGTTCGTACATATTTTTGTGATAACCTCAAACAATGAATCCAAGCGTCTGACGCTTTTTGATAAGGAGTGCGTGACTTATGTACTTTGACGATCAGAACAACAATCCCGTTTCCGGCGGCACGCCTGAAAATCAGCAGTCCACCAACGGCGAATACCATTACACCAGAGAAACCAACCCCGGCCAAGGCAGCTATCAGGCTCCCCCTTACCAGAACTATCAGCCCAATTATCAGCCCAACGGCTACAACAGCGGCTATCAGCAGCCCAAGAAGGCCAAAAAATCCGGCCTGGGGGCTGGCGCTGTCATCGCCCTGGCGCTGGTGTGCGCCCTCATCGGCGGACTGGTGGGCGGCGGTGCGATGTATGCCGCCTCCTCCGCTGGCCTGCTGAGAAGAGGCTCCGGCAGCGCTACCGTGGCCGTCAGCAACCGTGTGGGCGGCGTGGCCACGGAAACCATCGCTGTTCAGGCGGGCGACCCCATGACCCCCGCTCAGATTTATTCCACCTACGGCACCGCCGTGGTCAGTGTCTCCGTCACCACCCGCAACGGCGAAGGAGCAGGCACCGGCTTCATCATCGACGGCAAGGAAGGTTATCTGCTCACCTGCTACCATGTCATTGACGGCGCAACCGCTATTTCCGTCACCCTGACCGATTCCACCAGCTTCCCCGCCACCTATGTGGGCGGTGACGAGGACCAGGACGTGGCCATCCTGAAAATCACCCCGGAAGAGGGGCAGGCACTGGATCTGGACAGCGTGGTCATGGGTGATTCCGGCCTGCTGGCCGTGGGCGACGAGGTTTGCGCCATCGGCAACGCCCTGGGCACGCTGGCCAACACCCTGACCAGCGGCCATGTCTCCGCTCTGGATCGTGCCATCTCTATGAGCGACGGAACCGTTATGAACCTGATGCAGACCGACACCACCATCAACTCCGGCAACTCCGGCGGCCCTCTCTTCAATCAGTATGGTGAGGTCATCGGCATTGTCAACGCCAAGTACTCTTCCTCCGCTTATGATAACACCGCTTCCATCGAGGGTATTGGGTTTGCTATCCCCATCAACGACGTGAAGGACATCATGAACGACCTGATGGAGCATGGCTATATCACCGGCAAGCCCTATCTGGGCATCTCTGTGGCCACCGTCTCCGCCGTCGCCGCCCAGCAGTACGCTGACATGGTGGTAGGCGCTTACGTCAACTCCGTCACCACAGGCTCTTGCGCCGAAAAGTTCGGCTTGCAGGTGGCCGATATCATCACGCAGGTGGACGGCACCGACATCACCACCAGCGCCGAACTGATTGACGCCAAAAACGCTCACAAGGCTGGTGAGGAAATGACCTTGACCGTCTATCGTGACCAGGACTATATCACCCTCAAAATCACGCTGGACGAGGAGAAGCCCAGCGAAAGCCCCATTGACGACGGCAGTCAGCAGCAGTCCAACAGCAACGGTCAGAGCGGCTCCGACTACGGCTATAGCTGGCCCTTCGGCTACGGCAACGGCGGCAGCTCCAACGGCTCCAGCGGCAGCCGAGGCTATGGCTTTAGCTGGCCCTTTGGCTACGGCTGGTAAGCGGCGATCTGCTGAGACAAAAAATGGGTTTGGAAGGTTCGTTTCAAACGGCTTCCAAGCCCATTCTTCCTTTTGAAAGAGAGCGTATTTTGTTTTCTAGTCGCAAGGGAGAAACTCCTCCGTTTATAGAGCCTGCTTTTTCTGCAATTGGAGCCGATCCGCAATCATGGCAATAAATTCACTGTTGGTGGGCTTGCCTTTGGAGGTGGAAACGGTATAACCAAAATACTTTTGCAGCACCTCGATGTCTCCCCGATCCCAAGCCACCTCAATGGCATGGCGAATGGCTCGCTCTACACGGCTGGCGGTGGTTCCGTACTCCTTGGCAACGGCAGGGTAAAGAACCTTGGTGACGGCGTTAATAACCTCCATATTTTCCACGGCAATCAGGATGCTGGAGCGCAGGAATTGATAGCCCTTGATGTGAGCCGGAACGCCGATTTCATGAATGATGGCAGTAACCTGCGTTTCCAAATTGACCTGGGGAACCACAGGCGTTTCCTCTTGAAGCTGGCGCACCCGCTCCAAAACCATGGCCGCACGACAGGGCTTTGTGAAAAAGAAATCCGCTCCCAGCTCCGCCACTTTGCTGGTCAGGTTGCCCCGGAGGAAGTTGGAGAGCACCAACACCATGATGCTTTTATCCATCTTTTTCACAGAGGTCAGCAGTTCCAGCCCGTCCATGCTGGTGAGCACAATGTCTGTCACCAGCACATCCGCCACGCCCTTTTTCATAAAATCGAGCGCTCGCTCTCCGTCGCTGGTGGAAAAGACGACCTCCATATCATCCTCCCGTTCCATGAGCTCTTGGAGCATGGCACGAAAATTTTCATCCGCATCGGCAAGGACAATCTTCCTTGTATTCATAGTCTAAAACTCTCCTTTTTCAGTCAATATCAACCGGGTATCCCTGACCGGTCGTTTTGTTCTTCCATAATGTACCATATTGCTATTGTTTTTACAAGTATGTGCGGACATTTTCGTTCGCCAAAATTCCCCATTTTTCGACATTTTAACGTGATTTTGCACATATTTCTCGTTTTTTCAGTTGACTTATACAAAATATTTTTTCACTTCAAAAAGCGACGTTTTCTCTATTTCCCAGCCATTTTATATCACTTTTTGTGATATTTCCTCTGCAATCTCATCTCAACCTTCAAAAAATCCCTCTTTTTTCTCATCTTTTCAAAAAGAACAGAAATCGGTATTCCGTTGCAGAACAGCAGAGCCAAACACATGGAAAAAACCGGCTGAAAATCCTGTATTAAAAAACCACTTTGCATCACTTTTCGTTTTTTTATGTCAATTTTTGAAACAAAAAACCGGAAACCGCCGAAAAAACGCTCTCCCAATCTGCTCGAACCGTGGATTGCGCAGCTTATCGCATACCATGATCCATTTGCAAATGCAGATGCAGCTCTGATTTCTGATTTTAGCGTCCATCTATATAGGTTTTTTTCCTATATTCATGAATTGAGCATTGAAACTGGCAAAAAAAAGGTTTATAATGTCCGTAGGATGACAATTCCCCTGCGTCCACACAGTGTGTTTTTGTAACACCAATAAAGGAGGATATTTTAACATGTCTATTTCTGTCAATATCAACAACGCCGGTCTGCGTGCTCACGAGCTGGAGCAGACCAAATTCCTGGTCGATGCCGCTTATCAGAACCTGATGAGCAAGCAGGGCGCTGGCAATGACTTCCTGGGCTGGATGGATCTGGACGACACCTTCGCTCAGTTCTGCCCCGGCGAGTTCGAGCGCATCAAGGCCGCCGCAAAAAAGATTCAGGAGCAGTCTGAGGTTCTGATCGCCATCGGCATTGGCGGCTCTTACCTGGGCGCTCGTGCTGGCCTGGAGTTCTCTCAGGGTTCCTTCTACAACCAGATTCCCGGCAAAAAGGGCGTTGAGGTCTACTTTGCAGGCAACAACATCAGCTCTGCTTATGTGAACTATCTGTTCCAGATCATCGGCGACCGTGACTTCTCCGTCAACGTCATTTCCAAGTCCGGCACCACCACTGAGCCCGCCGTTGCTTTCCGTATCTTCAAGGCCAAGCTGGAGGAGAAGTACGGCAAGGAAGGCGCTAAGGAGCGCATCTACGCCACCACCGACGCCAAGAAGGGCGCTCTGCGTGGTCTGGCTACCGCTGAGGGCTATGAGACCTTCGTCGTGCCCGACACCACCGGTGGTCGTTTCTCCTGCCTGACTGCTGTTGGCCTGCTGCCCATGGCTGCTGGCGGCATGGACATTGACGCTGTGATGGCTGGCTACCGTGAGGCTCGTGAGCGCTATGACAACCCCGACCTGTACACCAACGACGTGATGAAGTACGCCGCTGTCCGTTTCATCATGCTGATGAAGGGCAAGTCCATGGAGGTTCTGTCCAACTATGAGCCTGCTCTGACCCAGTTTGGCGAGTGGTACAAGCAGCTGATGGCTGAGTCCGAGGGCAAGGACGGCAAGGGTCTGTTCCCCGTCACCGGCAACTTCTCCACCGACCTGCACTCCTTCGGCCAGTTCATTCAGGACGGCGCTCGTACTATGTTCGAGACCGTGCTCTGGGTCGAGAAGTCCGCTTGTGACATCGCTGTTCCCGACGATCCCGCAAACGTGGATGGCCTGAACTTCGCTTCTGGCCGCACCATGCAGTACATGAACGAGAAGGCCATGAACGGCACCATGCTGGCTCACGTTGACGGCGGCGTGCCCAACGTCATCATCACCATTGATGAGCTGAATGACCACAACTTCGGCGAGCTGGTCTTCTTCTTCTGGAAGACTCTGGGCGTTTCCGCTTATATGCTGGGTATTAACCCCTTCAATCAGCCCGGCGTTGAGGATTACAAGAAGAACATGTTCGCTCTGCTGGGCAAGCCCGGTTATGAGAGCATGAAGGCTGATCTGGAAGCTCGTCTGG
>JAKSQD010000016.1 GCA_024404315.1 Oscillospiraceae bacterium | reverse complement strand
TCCCTTTCACAGGAAGCAAAGCTCCATTCCAGACTTATTTTCTTCTTTTTTGCCGAAAACTGCGGTTTCTCGACTGTTTGGAAGGCCAACAATTACTTATTCTTCTTTGCGTGGATGCTCTTCATGCGCAGGTCGTTGGAGAGAATGCGCTTACGCAGGCGCAGATGCTTGGGCGTGACCTCCAGCAGCTCGTCATCTGCCAGGAACTCCAGGCACTGCTCCAAGCTCATCTGCTTGGGGGGAATCAGACGCAGCGCATCGTCAGAACCAGAAGCACGGGTATTGGTCAGCTGCTTTTTCTTGCAGATGTTGACGGTGACATCCTCATTCTTGGGGTTCATGCCGATAATCATACCCTCGTACACGTCCACGCCAGCGCCGATGAACAGAACACCACGCTGCTGGGCATTGTAGAGGCCGTAGGTGATGGAAACGCCGGTCTCGTAGGAGATGAGGGAGCCGGTGCTGCGGCGATCCAGCTCGCCCTTGAAGGGGGCGTAGGAGTCAAACACGGAAGCCATGATGCCCTCGCCCTTGGTGGCGGTCAGGAACTCGTTGCGGTAGCCAAACAGGCCACGGGAGGGGATGAGGAAATTCATCTTCATGCGCTCTCCGACAGGGTTCATATCCAGCAGGTCGGCCTTGCGCTGACCCAGCTGCTCAATGACGGAGCCGACAAAATCTTGAGGAACATCGATGACCAGGCGCTCAATGGGCTCACTCTTCACGCCGTCAATGGTGCGGAACAGCACACGGGGGGGAGAAACCTGGAATTCATATCCCTCACGGCGCATGGTCTCAATCAGAATGGAGAGGTGCATTTCGCCACGGCCTGCCACATTGAAAGCGTCGGTGGAGTCCTCCATATCGCTGACACGGAGAGAAACATCCTTGAGGGTCTCACGATACAGGCGGTCACGCAGCTGACGGGAGGTGACAAACTTGCCATCCTTGCCGGCATAGGGGGAATCGTTGACGGAGAAGGTCATTTCCATCGTGGGAGCGGAAACCTTGACGAACTCCAGCGGCTCAACGCAGTCGGGCACGCACACGGTGTCGCCAATGGTGACATCACCGATACCGGAAAGGGCGATGATGTTACCGGCCTGTGCCTCCTGGCAGGGAATGCGGGAAAGACCCATATACTCAAACAGGGCGGAAGCCTTGAATTTCTTGGAAACAGCGTCAGGGTCATGGTAATTGCAAACCTGGATTTCCTGATTCTGCTTGAGAACACCACGCTCCACACGACCCACGGCGATACGACCCACGAACTCGTTATAGTCGATGGAGGAAACGAGCATCTGGAAGGGTGCATCCAGATCCACCTCGGGAGCGGGGATATAGTCCAGAATGGTATCAAACAGAGGCTGGAGGTCTGTGCCCTGCTCATCGGGGTCGGTGGAGCAGATGCCCAGGCGGGCGGCGCAGAACAAGAAGGGGGAATCCAACTGCTCATCCGTGGCGTCCAAATCCATCAGCAGCTCCAGGGTCTCGTCAATGACCTCGTGCACACGCTGGTCGGGGCGGTCAATCTTGTTGACCACGACGATGACACGGTGTCCCATCTCCAGCGCACGGGAGAGGACAAAACGGGTCTGGGGCATGGGGCCTTCGGCAGCGTCCACCAGCAGGATAACGCCGTTGACCATCTTGAGGATACGCTCCACCTCGCCGCCGAAGTCGGCATGACCCGGGGTGTCAACGATGTTGATTTTGACATCTTTATACTGAACTGCGGTATTTTTGGCCAGAATGGTGATGCCTCGCTCACGCTCCAGGTCGCCGGAGTCCATCACTCGATCCACGACCTCCTGATTATCACGATAAACGCCGCTCTGCTGGAGCAGGGCATCCACCAGGGTGGTCTTGCCGTGGTCAACGTGGGCAATAATAGCTACATTTCTCAGGTTATTCTGCTTCATTTTTTTGCCTCTCTTAACTTATCAATGCACAAAAGCCTTCGCTTTTGAACGGGAGTATCATTGTTTCATTATTTCCAGTCATATTATATACCCTCCGGCGCAAAGTTCAACCTTTTTCAGAGAGCTCTTGACAAAATCGGCATTTTCGGTTAAAATAGGTAGGCTGTGAGGGGCTGTTTTTGCTATTTTTCCTATGTTTTGCAAAATGCGTCCCCATCCGGCAGCTTTTCATCTGCGCCAGTAGCTCAGCAGGATAGAGCATCCGCCTCCTAAGCGGAAGGTCGGGGATTCGAATTCCTTCTGGCGCGCCAAAAAACATCAATCTCTCACGGGAGGTTGGTGTTTTTTCCTTTTAGAGCCTCTTATAGCAAAAACTCCCCCCATGCTTTCACATGGAGGGAGAGAACTCAACCAAAATCAGTTAAGATGTGGATTACACCAGTTCGAGATAAGCAATCTCAGCTGCATCGCCACGGCGGAAGCCGATGCGGACAATGCGGGTGTAGCCGCCGTTGCGGTCAGCGTACTTGGGGCCGACCTGATCGAACAGCTTCTTAGCGGTGTCTTCCTTGGTCACATAGGCCAGAGCCTGGCGGTAAGCAGCCAGATCGTTCTTCTTGGCCAGAGTAATCATCTTTTCAACAACAGACTGAACTTCCTTGGCACGAGTAACGGTGGTCTTGATCTTGCCGTTCTCCAGCAGGTCAGTGGTCAGCTGACGCAGCATAGCCTTACGCTGATCGGAAGTTCTGCCGAGTTTGCGATAACCGGGCATATTTATTCACTCCTATCGGACATTAACGTTGTGTGTCGCCGTGCATAAACTGCCTGAGAAGGGAAGTCCCGGCTCAGGCAGGGTCAAAATCAGTTGTTCTCGTCCTTGGACAGGCTCAGACCCATCATAGCCAGCTTGTTCATGACCTCTTCCAGGCTCTTACGGCCCAGGTTACGAACCTTCATCATTTCATCCTCACTCTTGGAGATCAGATCCTCAACGGTGTTGATGTTGGCACGCTTCAGGCAGTTGAAGGAACGGACGGAGAGATCCAGCTCCTCAATGGTCATCTCCAGCATCTTGTCATGCTGGGTCTCGGGCTTTTCGACGACGGTGGAGCGGGTGCCCACGGTGTCGGAAAGGTCGGTGAAGAGAACAAAGTGGTCACAAAGAATCTTAGCACCCAGAGAAACGGCATCTCTTGCGGTGATGGTGCCATCGGTCCAGACCTCCAGCGTCAGCTTATCATAGTCGGTCATGTTGCCAACTCGGGTATTTTCAACCGTGAAGTTGACCTTCAGGACGGGGCTATAGATGGAGTCAACGGGGATCACGCCGATGATATTCTGGGCAGGCTTATTGCGGTCTGCGGAAACATAACCACGGCCATGGCTCATGGTCAGCTCCATGCTCAGGGTGGCATCAGCGCCCAGAGTGGCGATGTGCAGATCGGGATTGAGAATCTCAACCTCACCGTCGCTCTTGATGTCGCCAGCAGTCACCTTACCCTCACCAGAGGCCTGAATGTAGACTCTCTTGGTTCCGGTGCAATGCAGCTTTGCAATAATCTTCTTGACGTTCAGAACAATCTGGGTGACGTCTTCCTTCACGCCGGGGATGGTGCAGAACTCATGCTGCACGCCGGCGATTTTCATGGTAGTAACAGCGGTGCCGGGCAAAGAACTCAGCAGGATACGGCGCAGGGCATTGCCCAGGGTCGTACCATAGCCACGCTCCAGCGGCTCAACAACATACTTACCATAGGAACTATCACTGGGATCTTCGATACACTCGATACGCGGCTTTTCGATTTCTACCATTAAATTACCCTCCTCGTCTGGGTACAAAATGCTTGTACCGTGTTGGTTTGACAGCTCACCAATATACTGAGGGTCTCTAATTACTTAGAATACAGCTCGACGATGAGGTGCTCTTCGACGGGGAAGTCCACATCGGCACGCTCAGGCATACGAACAATGTTGACCTTCAGGTCGTCCTTCACAGGGCGCTCGATCCATGCGGGCAGGGTAGCGACGATAGCATCCTCACCGACAAAGCGCTTAAACTTGACGGAAGCACGGGACTTGTCACGAACCTCGATGGTATCGCCAGCCTTGATGAGGTAGGAAGGAATGTTGACGGGCTTGCCGTTGACCAAGAAGTGGCCATGGGAAACAGCCTGACGAGCCTCACGGCGGGTCATAGCAAAGCCGGCACGGAAAACAACGTTGTCCAGGCGGCGCTCCAGGGTGGAGAGCAGAACTTCACCGGTGATGCCCTGAGCAGCAGCTGCCTTCTCATAATAAGCACGGAACTGCTTCTCCTGAACACCATAGACGAACTTCACCTTCTGCTTCTCGTTCAGCTGCATACCGTACTCGGACTGCTTACGGCGCATCTGACCCTTGGGGTTACGCTCGGTGGTCTTCTTGGAGTATCCCATCACTGCGGGAGACAGGCCAAGGGTCTTGCAACGCTTGGCGATAGGCTGCATATTTCTTGCCATAGTAATAATCCTCCTTTAATTGATCAGACGCGTCTTCTCTTGGGAGGACGGCAGCCATTGTGGGCAACGGGAGTCACGTCCTTAATCAGGGTGACTTCCAGACCGGCAGCCTGAAGAGCGCGGATAGCAGCTTCACGGCCAGCGCCGGGGCCCTTCACGTACACTTCCACGGACTTGAGGCCGAACTCCATAGCGGCCTTAGCGGCAGTCTCAGAAGCGGTCTGAGCTGCATAGGGAGTGGACTTACGGGAACCACGGAAACCCATCTCACCAGCAGAAGCCCAAGACAGAGCGTTGCCCTGAGTGTCGGTGATCGTAACCATGGTGTTGTTGAAGGAGGAGCGGATATGCACAGCGCCCTTCTCAACGTTCTTACGGTCCTTGCGCTTACGCACGACCTTCTTAGTCTGTTTGGCCATTGTGAATCCCTCCTTCTTTACTTCTTCTTGTTAGCAATGGTCTTCTTGGGGCCCTTACGGGTACGAGCATTGTTCTTGGAATGCTGACCACGGACGGGCAGGCTCTTACGATGGCGGGTGCCACGATAGGAGCCAATCTCGATGAGGCGCTTGATGTCCATAGCGACGTTACGACGCAGGTCGCCCTCAACAACATAGTTCTTGCCGATCTCCTCACGCAGTGCGGCCTCATCATCCTCGGTGAGGTCACGGACGCGGGTGTCGGGGTTGATGCCGGTAGCGGCGAGGATCTTCTTGGAGCTGGTGAGGCCGATACCATAGATATAGGTCAGACCGATCTCAACTCGCTTATCCTTAGGCAGGTCAATGCCAGAAATACGTGCCATAAATCAATACACCTCCTTAACCTTGTCTCTGTTTATGCTTGGGATTCTCACAAATCACCATAACTCTGCCCTTGCGCTTGATAATCTTGCACTTTTCGCAAATGGGCTTAACGGACGGTCTTACTTTCATCGTTATACCTCCTGTTTTGCGTGCGTGAAGGGTTCCCTTGTCCAGAGGGCGTACTTCACGGGCTGTCTGACGGCGATGAGCGTCAGGCGTTACTTGCTTCTCCAGGTAATCCGGCCACGGGTCAGATCATAAGGGGACATCTGGACTGTCACCTTATCTCCCGGGAGGATTCTGATATAGTTCATGCGGAGCTTGCCGGAAATCACAGCAGTGATGGTATGACCCTTGCCAATATCCACAAGGAATTGAGCGTTGGGCAGTGCCTCCTTAACGACACCCTCCAGTTCGATCATATCTGCTTTGGACATGAGAGCTGCCTCCTGTTACACATTCGTGGGATAGTCTGAGTCGTGGAAGGCGGCCAAAGCGCAGCGCAGCTGCTTATTGGTTGTTGGCTCGCCTCTATGCAATCGGATGATTGCCGGATGTGCGCTGGTTCCAACGCAGCGGACGTGTTTTTTCTTTTTCCGCTTAGGCGCTTCCAGCTTTCTCCCCTTTCCGTCCGCCAGCAAGAGAAACTCACCGTCGATGCCTGTGACAACGAACAGCTTTCCTTCGTCATGGCCGGCTAAGGAGAGAACGATTTGATAAGGGTGGATAGCTTGCATATATCAGTCTCCCACAAGGGTGAGAACCTCGGGTTCGCCCTCGGTGATGAGAATGGTATTTTCATAATGGGCGCTCAACTTGCCGTCGGCAGTGGTGATGACATCCCAGCCGTCACGCTGATAGTTATGACGGATTCTCCAGGTGCCCTCGTTGACCATTGGCTCAACGGCCAGGGTCTGACCCACTTTCAGGCGAGGATTGCCCTCGGGATAGCTCTTCATAACGAAGTTGGGAACCTCGGGGGAGAGATGAACCTCGTTTCCGATGCCATGACCCACAAAGTCCCGCACAACAGAATAACCGTTGGCCTCCACATAAGCCTGCACGCCTCGACCGATTTCAGAAACCCGGTTTCCGGCGACGGCGTTCTTGATGCCCTCCCAGAAGGACTGCTCCGTGACATCAATCAGGCGCTGTGCTTCGGGAGAGATCTGCCCCACTGCGTAGGTTCCGGCGCAATCGCCGTGAAAGCCTCCGTGGGGGGTGCCGTTTTTGTCCAGCTTAAAGTCACCTACGGCAGCACCCGTATCAATGGAGAGGATGTCTCCCTCTTCCAGCCTACGGTTTCCGGGCACGCCATGGATAATCTCATTGTTGATGGACATACAGGCAGAACCTCTGAAACCGTAGAGGTGGTAGAAGTTGGGCGCACCGCCGTGGCTGCGGATGAACTTATAAAGAGCTTTGTCGATTTCCTTGGTAGTGATGCCGGGCTGAATCAGGGAGGCGGCATAAGCGCGCGCCTCACCGGACAGCCTGCCAGCTTTACGCATCATTTTGATCCGGTATTCTTCCACCGGCACCAGACGCAGAACGGCTGCCATTACTGACCCAGGACTTTCATGATGGCGGCGTTGATTTCCTCAATGCTGCCCTGAGTGTCCACAACCTTGAGCAGGTTACGGGCTGCGTAAAAGTCCTTGAGGGGCTCGGTCTGCTCGTGATAGGTCACGAGGCGAGCCTTGACGGTCTCGGGCTTGTCGTCCTTGCGCTGAGTCAGCTCACCGCCGCAGTTGTCGCAGATGCCCTCAACCTTGGAGGGGTTGGCGACGATGTGGTAGGTAGCGCCGCACTTGAGGCAGGCACGACGACCGGTCATGCGCTTTTCAATCTCAGCGTCAGCGACCTCGATGGAAACAACGGCATCAAAGCAGATACCAGCCTGCTCCATGGCCTCGGCCTGGGCGATGGTGCGGGGCACGCCGTCCAGGATATAACCAGTCTTGCAGTCCTCGTCCTGAAGACGCTCGTTGATGACTCCGATGATAACCTCATCGGGAACCAGCTTACCAGCGTCCATATACTCCTTGGCCTTGAGACCGACGGGAGTGCCGTTTTTGACGGCTGCACGGAGGATATTGCCGGTAGAAATGGTGGGGATGCTCAGTTTCTTGCTGATAATCTCAGCCTGAGTACCCTTGCCAGCGCCAGGCGCGCCCAAAAGAATCAGTTTCATGGAAGATCGACCTTTCTAATTAGCCAAGGAAGCCCTTGTAATGACGCATCATCATCTGTGCCTCCAGAGCCTTCTGGGTATCCAGGGCGACGGAGACAACAATCAGCACGGAGGTACCGCCGATAGACAGGGCGGACACGTTAAACAGAGCGCCGGTGATGTTGGGCAGGATGGCGATGACCATCAGGTACAGAGCGCCAAACATGGTGATACGGTTCAGCACACGGCCCAGGAACTCCGCAGTAGGACGACCGGCACGGAAACCGGGGATGAAACCGCCCTGCTTCTTGAGGTTGTTGGCAACCTCGATGGGGTTGAACTGGATGGTAGCGTAGAAGTAGGCAAAGCCCACAATCAGCAGTGCATAAACCAGGTTGTAGAACACGGTGTTGGTATCAAAGACCTTCATGAACCAGCTGTCAGCCATAGCGGGCACAAAGGCGGCGATGGTGGCAGGGATAGCGGCGATGGTCTGGGCGAAGATGATGGGCATAACGCCGGACATATTCACCTTCATGGGGATGGTGGTGGACTGACCGCCATACATTCTTCTGCCAACCTGACGCTTTGCGTACTGGACGGGAATGCGGCGCTCGGACAGGGTGATAAACACGACAGCCACGAGGATGGCGGCGGCACCGAGGATGATAACGGGGATAAAGGCGGGATGCAGCACCAGGTTGGAGCCGTTGTTCTCCACGCCGCTGACCCAGTTCTTTGCGCCGGTGAACATATAGAACACAGCGCTGGGACCACGGGAGATGATGCCGGCGAACAGCAGGATAGAAATGCCGTTGCCGATGCCGTTCTCCGTGATCTGCTCACCCAGCCACATGACAAAGACGGAGCCTGCGGTAAAGGTCAGGATGACGACAATCGCCGTCCAAACCTTCACGGCGGTGGAAGCGTCATTCGCCACGGACAGGAAACCCTGATAGCGGATGAGCATATAATAACCAAAGCCCTGAAGCAGACCCAGACCCAGAGTGGTATAACGGGTGATCTGCTCCAGCTTCTTCTTACCGGCTTCGCCGCCGTCACGGGACAAGCGCTCCAGAGCGGGAATGGCCACGGTGAGCAGCTGAATGATAATAGAAGCGTTGATATAGGGCTGGATGGACAGAGCCAACATGGTTGCCCGGCCATAGGAGCCGCCGGACATGACGTTCATCAGACCCAGAATGTTGCTGGAGGAGGCGTCAAAGTAGCTCTGCAAAGCGGTGGTGTTGATGAAGGGAACAGGAATGTTATTTCCCAGGCGGAAAATAACCAGGATAAAGGCGACATAAATGAGCTTTTCACGCAGCTCCTGGATGCCCCAGGCCTTACGGAAGGTCTCGATCATCTCAGATCACCTCGGCCTTTCCTCCTGCGGCCTCGATCTTCTCCTTTGCGGATTCGGAGAATGCAGTGGCCTGAACGGTCAGCTTCTTGGTGATTTCACCATTGCCCAGAACCTTCACGCCATACTTGCACTGAGTCAGGATGCCAGCCTCCAGCAGAGCTTCGAGATTGACGGTAGCGCCATCTTCAAAAGCGTTCAGAGCAGAAACATTGATAGCGTCCAGACGCTTGGCAAAAATGTTGTTAAAGCCACGCTTGGGCACACGACGTGCCAGAGGCATCTGGCCGCCCTCGAAGCCGATGCGGACACCGCCGCCGGAACGAGCTTTCTGACCCTTGTGACCACGGCCAGCGGTCTTACCGTTACCGGTACCAGCACCGCGACCCTTACGCTTGCCGACCTTGGTGGAGCCAGCAGCGGGAGAGAGGTTAAACAGTTCCATTGTGTTCTCCTCCTTATTCGTTGACTTCGGTGACCTGAAGCAGGTAGCCGATCTGTGCGATCTTGCCGCGGGTAGCTGCGTTATCGGGCTGCACGGTCTCGCTGCCGATCTTACGCAGACCCAGAGCAGCTGCGGTTGCCTTATGAGCAGCAATGCGACCATTGAGGCTCTTCACGAGCTTGATTTTCAGTGCCATTTCGGGTTTCCTCCTTACAGCTCTTCCACGCTCTTGCCGCGGGTCTTGGCGACCTGCTCAGGAGTACGCAGGCTGGTCAGGCCGGCAAAGGTAGCGGCAACGACGTTTGCGGGGGTGTTGGAACGCAGGCACTTGGAACGGATGTCGGAAATGCCAGCGGCTTCCATGACGGCACGGACGGGGCCGCCAGCGATAATGCCGGTACCGGGGGCAGCGGGCTTGAGCAGCACACGGCCAGCGGAGAACTCACCAATCACCTCGTGGGGGATGGTGGTGCCGGACAGAGAGATAGTGACCATGTTCTTCTTTGCGTCCTCGATGCCCTTACGGATTGCCTCGGGAACCTCGGCGGCCTTGCCCATGCCGAAACCGACACGGCCCTTGCCGTCACCGATGACCATCAGAGCGGAGAACTTCATAACACGGCCGCCCTTGACGGTCTTGCTGACACGGTTCAGATAGACCAGCTTCTCAATGTATTCGCTGGCCTCTTTTTCAAATCTAGGCATAATGAATTCTCCTTCCCTTAGAACTGGAGGCCGCCCTCACGGGCACCCTCGGCCAGAGCCTGGACACGGCCATGATAGACATAACCGCCGCGGTCGAACACGACAGCCTCGATGCCCTTAGCCTTTGCGCGCTCGGCGACCATCTGGCCGACCTTCTTAGCAGCAGCCTTCTTGTCACCATCGCAGGTGAAGTCCTTCTCCAGGGAAGAAGCGGAAACCAGGGTCACGCCTGCCACATCGTCGATGATCTGGGCGTAGATGTTGGTCTCGGAACGGAACACGTTCAGACGGGGTCTCTCGGGGGTGCCGGAGATCTTAGCACGAACGCGCTTATGACGCTTGATACGCTGAGCGTTAGTATTAGGTCTAGTATACATAATTGGCACACCTCCTCAATTATTTCTTCTTAGCGCCGGTCTTGCCTTCCTTACGGCGGATGACCTCATCGGAATAGCGGATGCCCTTGCCCTTATAAGGCTCGGGAGGACGCTTGCTGCGGACAACGGCTGCAAACTGGCCAACGACCTGCTTGTCACAGCCCTTGACGGTGATGGTGGGGACGTTGCTCTTCTCCACTGCGCCGATTTCCATGGTGATGCCGGGGACTTCCTTAATCTCAACGGGGTGAGAGAAGCCCAGCTTCAGGGTGACGGTGTCGCCCTTCTTATCGGCACGGTAGCCGATGCCGTCCACGATCAGGGTCTTAGCGAAACCGGAGGAAACGCCAACCACCATGTTATTCAGGTTTGCACGGGTGGTACCATGCTGGGCACGGTTTTCCTTGGTGTCGTTGGGACGGGTGCAGGTGATGGTGTTGCCCTCAACGCTGATGGCGATCTGAGCAGGGAACGTTCTGGTCAGCTCACCCTTGGGGCCCTTGACGGTGACAACGTTGCCCTCAGCAACGTTTACGGTCACGCCTGCGGGGATGGTAATAGGCATTCTGCCAACTCGAGACATAGTTCTATACCCTCCTTACCAGACAAAAGCCAGGACTTCACCGCCGACATGAGCCGCACGAGCAGCCTTATCGGTCATGACGCCCTTGGAAGTGGAAACGATAGCGATGCCGAGGCCGTTCAGGACCTTGGGCATTTCCTCAGCGCCAGCATACTTACGCAGGCCGGGCTTGGAGACACGGCGCAGACCGCTGATGGCCTTCTCGTTGCCGTTGTACTTCAGAGTGATGCGGATGATGCCCTGAGTACCGTCGTCGATCAGCTGGTAGTTCTTGATATAACCTTCGTCCAGCAGGATCTTTGCGATATTCTTCTTCATGTTGGAAGCAGGGACATCAACAGTGGTATGCTTTGCGCTGTTCGCATTGCGAATACGGGTAAGCATATCAGCGATAGGATCTGTGATGTGCATATTCTTGACCTCCTAAAAAATAATCACCGAAATTACCTATAGTAACCCGGTGACAAGAAAAAGGTTACAGAGAGGTTCGACCGGGTTGGACTGTATCCTCATCTGTTTCTGTGCAAGTGTTTCGCAGAGCCTCGCCCGCATCCGAGCTGGTCCTCCTTGACGACTCACACCGGTTATTAGAATAACAGATTCCCAAAGGAATTGCAACAGTAAAATGCAGATTTTTTAAAAATTTTTTCCCGCTTTTCGGTGGTTTTGACCACGGTATGGGAATTATCATTTTTAACACGTCTCCGTGTGTTTTGGAAAGATGCTTTCCTCGCCTTGACAAATCGTAAACCATCCCTATGCTCTGCCCGGCGGAAAGCAAAAAAGTACGGTGTACCCGAAAGCACACCGCACTTCAAAAATCAGCTCATAGAACAGCAGTAACGCAAGCCCACACGGGGTTGAATTACCAAGATGCCTTCTTCACGCCGGGAATCTCACCCTTGTAAGCCAGCTCACGGAAGCAGATACGGCAAACACCATAGTTACGCAGGTAAGCATGGGGACGGCCACAGATCTTGCAACGGTTGTAGCGGCGAGTGGAGAACTTAGGCTCCTTCTGCTGCTTCAGCTTCATAGACAGTTTAGCCATGATGTTTCTCCTCTCTCAATTACTTGGTGTAGGGAGCGCCCAGCTGCTTGAGCAGCTCACGACCCTCTTCATCGGTGGTAGCGGTGGTGACAAAGACGATGTTCATACCACGGATCTTGTCGATCTGATCGTACTCAATCTCGGGGAAGATCAGCTGCTCCTTGATGCCCAGGGAGTAGTTACCACGGCCATCGAAGCCATCGGGATTGATGCCACGGAAGTCACGGACACGGGGCAGAGCGATGTTGAACAGACGGTCAACAAACTCCCACATACGATCCTGACGCAGAGTGACCTTCACGCCGATGGGCATACCCTCACGCAGCTTGAAGTTAGCGATGGACTTCTTAGCCTTGGTGATGACGGGCTTCTGACCAGTGATAGCAGCGATGTCACGGACAACAGCGTCCAGAACCTTTGCGTTCTCCTTGGCCTCGCCAACGCCGACGTTGACAATGACCTTCTCCAGACGAGGAATCTGCATGGAGGACTTATAGCCGAACTTCTGCATCATAGCGGGAGCGATTTCCTGATTGTACTTATCCTTCAAAGTAGGCATGACAGATATACGCTCCTTTCTTAGATTTCAGCGCTGCACTTCTTGCAGACACGGACGTTCTTCTTCTTGCCGCCGACCTCGACAGTCTTATGACCGACACGGGTGGGCTTGTCGCACTTGGGGCAGACCAGCATGACCTTGGAGACGTAGATGGGGCACTCCTTGCGGATGATGCCGCCCTCGTCACCCTGACGGCGGGGCTTGGTGTGGCAGGCGCAGACGTTGACGTCCTTGACGACAACCTTGCCAGCCTTGGGCATAGCGGTGAGAACCTCACCGACAGTGCCCTTATTCTTGCCGGAGAGGACAACAACCTTATCGCCGGCCTTGATGTTCATGTTATTCATACCTGTGGACCTCCTTAAATAACTTCAGGAGCCAGGGACAGGATTCTCAGATAGTCCTTGTCACGCAGCTCACGAGCCACCGGGCCAAAGATACGGGTGCCCTGAGGGGTCTTGTCGTCCTTGATGATAACAGCGGCGTTCTCATCGAAGCGGACATAGGAACCATCGGGACGGCGAACGCCACGACGGGTACGAACGATGACAGCCTTCACGACGTCACCCTTCTTGACGGAACCACCGGGAGCAGCCTTACGCACGGAAGCGACGACCACATCACCGATGTTGCCAAACTTACGCTTGGAGCCACCCAGAATGCGGATGGTGTGCAGCATCTTGGCGCCGGTATTGTCGGCAACCTTCAGATAGGATTCTTCCTGGATCATATACCGGTACCTCCTTACTTAGCCTTCTCAACGATTTCGACCAGTCTCCAGCGCTTGTCCTTGGACAGGGGACGAGTCTCCATCACGCGAACACGGTCGCCCACATGAGCCTGATTCAGCTCGTCATGAGCCTTCAGCTTGTAGGTGCGCTTCACGATCTTCTTATACAGGGGGTGTGCCACGTGTTCGGCAATGGCAACCACGATGGTCTTATCCATCTTATCAGAAACGACCAGGCCGACTCTGGTTTTACGGGAAGAAGTTCTTTCCATTTTAAAATCCTCCTATTAGCCGATCTGCTTCTCACGAATGATGGTCTTGACACGAGCGATGTCCTTCTTGACATCAGCGATGCGGCCAGGATTGGACAGCTGATTGGTAGCGTTCTGGAAGCGCAGGGTGAAGAGCTCCTTCTTCAGCTCCTCCAGCTTGGTCTCCAGCTCAGCAGGGGTCATGCCGCGGACTTCAGTAGCCTTCATTACGCCTCAACCTCCTCTTCACGGGTCACAATCTTGGTCTTGATGGGCAGCTTGTGGCTGGCCAGACGCAGAGCCTCACGAGCGACTTCCTCGGAGACGCCGCCGATCTCGAACATCACGCGACCGGGCTTAACAACAGCAACCCAGTATTCAGGGGAGCCCTTACCTTTACCCATTCGGGTTTCGGCAGGCTGCTGAGTGACGGGCTTGTCGGGGAAGATCTTAATCCAGACCTTACCGCCACGCTTGGTGTAACGGGTCATAGCGACACGGGCAGCCTCGATCTGACGGGAGGTGATCCATGCGGGCTCCTGAGCCTGTAAACCGAATTCGCCATAGTTGACGATGTTACCGCGGGTAGCCTTGCCGGTCATACGACCACGCATCTGCTTGCGGTATTTGACTCTCTTAGGCAGCAGCATTACTGAGCTCCTCCTTCCTTACGAGGTGCGCCATTGCGGCGGTCATTGTTACGGTTGTAGGGACGACGCTCACCGTTGTTGGCATTGCCACGACCCTCGCCACGACGGCCACCACGGCGGGGACGGTCGCTGTGCTCACGATAGGGCTTAGACAGGTCGATGGAGCGGGGGGAGGTGCGCAGAGCCTGCTGCAAAACTTCTCCCTTATAAACCCACACCTTGATACCGATACGGCCATAGGTGGTGGCAGCCTCAGCGAAGCCATAGTCAATATCGGCACGCAGAGTCTGGAGGGGGATGGTGCCCTCATGATAGCTCTCGGAACGAGCGATTTCAGCGCCATTCAGACGGCCGGACAGGGTGACTTTGATACCCTTAGCGCCAGAGCGCATAGCACGGCTGATGGAGTTCTTCATAGCACGGCGGAAGGAGGTACGCTTCTCGATCTGCTGTGCGATGTTCTCGGCGACCAGCTGGGCGTTGGTGTCAACGTCGTTACGCTTGACCTCAACGATGTTCAGCACGGTGGTCTTGCCGATCATCTTCTGAACCTCACCACGCAGACGCTCCACCTCGGTAGCGTCCTTGCCCAGGATCATGCCGGGGCGAGCGCAGTGGACATAGACAATAACCTTGTCGTTGGTGCGCTCGATCTCAACCTTGGGCACACCGGTAGCGAACATGGTCTTCTTCAGGAACTTGCGGATCTTCTGGTCCTCAACAATCAGGTCGCCGACCTTCTCGTCACGGGCATACCAGCGGGAATCCCAGTCCTTAATGACACCCACGCGGAAGCCGTGGGGATTAACTTTCTGTCCCATAGATCTGCCTCCTTATTCTTTCTCTTCCACCACGACGGTGATGTGAGAAGTTCTCTTGTTGATGCGATAACCACGGCCATGTGCACGGGGACGCATACGCTTCATGGTCATGCCGGCGTCAGCATAAGCGGCCTTGACGACCAGCTTATCAGCGTTCATGCCGTGATTGTTCTCGGCGTTGGCAGCTGCGGCCTTGACCAGCTTGACGAGATACTCGGAAGCGGCCTTGGGGGTATTGTTCAGGATAGCGGTAGCCATCTCCACGTCCTTGCCACGAATCAGTTCGCAAACGACGTTCACCTTGCGGGGAGAAATGCGTGCGAAGGACAGGCTTGCTCTAGCTTCACTCATTGTTCTGTCCTCCTTACTTAGACTTGCCACCGGTGTGGCCCTTGAAAGTACGGGTAGGAGCGAACTCACCCAGCTTGTGGCCGACCATATCCTCGGTCACATAAACGGGGATGAACTTCTTACCGTTGTACACGTTAAAGGTGTGGGAAACGAAGGAGGGGAAGATGGTGGAGCTGCGGCTCCAGGTCTTCAGGATCTTCTTCTCACCCTTTGCATTCATTTCATCGACTCTCTTCAGCAGCTCGGGGGCGCAGAAGGGGCCTTTCTTAATAGATCTGCTCATTCTAACTGGCCTCCTTACTTAGAATTACGATGACGGACGATGAAGCGCTCGGTGCGGTTCTTCTTGTTACGGGTCTTGTAACCCAGAGCGGGCTTGCCCCAGGGAGTGACAGGACCAGAGCGGCCGACGGGAGCACGGCCCTCACCACCACCATGAGGATGGTCATTGGGGTTCATGACAGAACCACGGACAGTGGGACGGATGCCCATGTGACGCTTACGGCCAGCCTTACCGATGTGGATATTGCCGTGATCCTCGTTGCCGATGCCGCCGATGCAAGCACGGCAGTCCAGCTTAATCAGGCGATACTCACCGGAGGGGAGACGAACCTGAGCGTAACCGTTCTCCTTAGCCATCAGCTGTGCCTGCTCGCCAGCAGCACGAACCAGCTGTGCGCCGTGATCCTTGTGCATTTCGATGCAGGAGATGATGGTACCAACGGGGATGTTTGCCAGAGGCAGGCAGTTGCCGGGCAGGATGTCTGCCTCGGGGCCGGATTCGACAAAGTAGCCGGGCTTCAGGCCGGACTGAGCCAGGATATAGGACTTGGAGCCGTCCTCATACTGAATCAGGGCGATATAAGCGGAACGGTTAGGATCGTACTCCAGGCGCTGGATGATGGCACGGCCACCCTTGTCACGCTTGAAGTCGATGATGCGGTACTTGACCTTATTGCCGCCGCCCTGATGACGGACGGTGATGTGACCGGTGTTGTTACGGCCGGAATGCTTGTTCAGCATGACGGTGAGGCTGCGCTCGGGCTTTGCCTTCTTATCAATGCCATCGAAGCCGGACACGGTCATGTTACGGCGTGCCGGAGTCGTGGGCTTAAAAGTCTTAATAGCCATTGTGCGTTACCTCCTTACACCATTTCCTCGAAGAGCTCGATGGGCTTGGAGTCCTCGGTCAGGGTGACGATGGCTTTCTTCCAATCGGCACGCTTACCGGGGCGGCCAGCACCCAGGCGCTTCTTCTTACCATCGTAGTTGATGGTGTTGACCTTAGCCACCTTGACCTCGAAGATCTTCTCGACGGCCTTGGCGATCTCGTTCTTGGTTGCACCGGTAGCGACGACGAAGGTGTACTTGCCCTCTGCGGTAGCAGCCATGGAAGCCTCGGTAACGACGGGCTTCTTGATGATATCATAAGCAGTCATTACTGGTAAACCTCCTCAATAGTAGCCAGAGCAGCCTTGTCCACGACCAGGCTCTTGGCGTTCACGATGTCATACACGCTCAGGATGGTAGCGGGAGTGGTGATGACGCCGGGGATGTTGCGGGCGGACAGGACGACGTTCTTCTTCACACCGTCGGTGACAACGACGGACTTGCCGGCGTTGACGTTGGTCAGCAGAGTGACCATGTTCTTGGTCTTGACCTCAGCCAGATCCAGGCCATCGATGACGATGACGCTGCCCTTTGCTGCCTTGTCAGACAGGACGCTCTTCAGAGCCAGGCGCTTCAGCTTCTTGTTCAGGGTGTAGCTGTAGGTGCGGGGCTTGGGAGCAAAGACGATACCGCCGTGAGTCCACTGAGGAGCACGGGTAGAACCCTGACGAGCACGGCCAGTGCCCTTCTGTCTCCAGGGCTTCTTGCCGCCGCCACGGACTTCGGCACGGGTCAGAGCGGACTGCGTACCCTGACGGCAATTGGCCAGATGATTCTTGACCACTGCATGAACGGCGACCTCGTTCGGCTCGATGCCGAAGATAGCCTCGTTCAGCTCGACCTCGCCAGTCTGAACGCCGGTGATGTCATAAACGTTAGCCTTAGGCATTGTAATCTCTCCTTCCCTCTATTAGTGGTTACGCGCAGAGGCCTTCTGCGGGTTGCGGCCAGAAGCCTTCTGGGGGTTGAGGCTGATGCCTGCGCCTGCCTGCTTTGCCTTGACGACCTTGGTGGTAGCCTTCAGGACGACCAGACCGCCCTTGGGACCGGGGATTGCGCCACGGACAGCAATCAGATTGATTTCAGGATCGACCTTGACGATCTCCAGGTTGCGGATGGTAACTTGCTCGTTACCCATCTGACCTGCGCCAATCTTACCCTTGCGGATACGAGAGGGGGTAGAGGTGGAACCCATGGAACCGGCGTGACGATGAACGGGGCCGCCGCCGTGGGTCATAGGAGTGCGCTGTGCGCCGTGACGCTTGATAACGCCGGCGTAGCCCTTACCTTTGCTGGTAGCGGTGGCGTCGATGTGCTCGCCCACGCCGAAGACGTCAGCCTTGAGCTCGTCGCCGACTTCCAGCTTATCAGATTCAGTGAATTCGACCTCACGCAGGTACTTGACGTTCTCCACGTCAGCCTTTGCCAGGTGGCCCTTCTGAGCCTTGGTGAGGTGCTTGTCAGTGGTGGGGCCGTAGCCCAGCTGGATGGCTTCATAGCCGTCCTTCTCGGCGGTCTTCTTCTGAACGACGAAGCAGGGGCCTGCTTCGATTACGGTAACAGGAACGACCTTGCCAGTCTCGTCGAAGATCTGGGTCATGCCGACCTTCTTGCCGAGGATTGCCTTTTTGTTGGCCATTTTGGATGTTTCCTCCTTGTAAGGTTATTGGTTGGAGAGCCTGCGCCATTGGACTGCGCTTCTCTGCCAACGTGACCCTTCCAGTCTGCTGAGGGTTCAGTGACCGGAAAGCGGGTGACAAAACGGATGCCTGCTTCAAGCAGCAGGACTTTTACACAACCAAGTCTGTGAATTACAGCTTGATTTCGATATCCACGCCTGCGGGCAGCTGAAGGTTCATCAGGCTCTCCACGGTCTTGGGGGAGGGGTTCTGGATGTCAATCAGACGCTTGTGGGTACGGCGCTCGAACTGCTCACGGCTATCCTTATACTTGTGGGTAGCACGCAGGATGGTGACGATCTCCTTCTTGGTGGGCAGAGGGATGGGGCCGGAGACGGATGCGCCGGTACGCTTAGCGGTCTCGACGATCTTCTCAGCGCTCTGGTCGATGAGCTGGTGGTCATAAGCCTTCAGGCGAATGCGGATAGATTCTTTAGCCATGTTGATTTCCTCCTGTTTCGTACATTGGTCGTACATGACCGAATCGGGGACGCTGCGGCTTGTTTTTTCACACTCCGCCGAGTGTTTCTTTTTCCGTCATAGGAAAAGCCGACAGACACTGCCGGCTGGACGCAAAACGCCGCAGGAGACCTGCTCATAAGCGCAACACGTCAAAAACACAGCCGCCCGAATCCGGTTCGGACATACTCAGTGGAAGTTACCGGGCACAGCCCGCAATCTCCCACGTCATCGCACGGTGCGCTTTCACACACCTTTGGTAGAATACAATATTTCTTCCCCCTTGTCAAGGGTAATTTTGAAATTTTTTCATGTTTTTTTGAGCATTTCATAACGAAATATCCGGCAAAAGCCTTTCATAAGTGGAAAACCCTGTGGAAAAGGTGCAAGGCGCAGGCGGTTGCTTTGGTCATTTCGTAGAAATTGACAAAAACACTTTGTCAACAGGGGGAATTGATGGATATTTGGGCAAAATAGACCCCGCCTCTTTCCTCGGTCGCTTCCCCCCCCTATTGCCCATTTTCCCAGAATCTGCTATAATACCTCCAATCTTCAAAATCTATCCAAAGGAGACCTTCCATGTCCGCTGAAAAAAAACACTGGCAGCCCCTGCCCGACACACTGCCGGTTGTCTCCGTCCTGCATAAGCTCACCGCCTCCTACGTCGAAGGCTCAGAGGGTACGCTCACCATTTCCGTCACCACCCCCCTGCCCGAAGGCGAGCTCCTGCTGCTGGCCGCCTCCCGCCCCCATTCTCACTACTGGTACACCACGCCGGGACGGGATGAAAAGGGTCATCTGACCGTCGAGCTTACCGACTTCTCCGAGGCCGCTGCCTCCACCGATGACGTCACCTGGGCGCTCTCCCTCGGCAAAAAAACCGACGGCGGCATCAACCTCTATCCGCTGGAAAAGGGTGGAAAAGCGTCCTATGTGAAAAACCGCAACGCTTACTTTTGCGACGACCGCCGCCGCTATCTGGCTCCCGCCGCCCACTTCACCCAAAACGAGACCCCCTACAGCATTCTTCCCTGCTACAACCGGAGCAAGTACGTCCTGACGCTGCTGGTGACACCCTCCGCCGCTCGGTACGCCCGTCAGGTTTCCTGCCGCCTCACCAACGTGGTGGAGGTCGGGGACTCGCTGCGCTTGACCGTTCTCTGTCCCAAAACGCTGGAGCAGCCGGAGGGCGTTTGCTTCCGCAGCACGCACGGCGCTCCCTCCTTATATAAAGGTAGCTCCGAGGATTTCTCCGAAAACCACACCTTCACCGCCGAGGTTCCCTTCAGCGCCTTGGATGAGCTGGACTGCTCCGCCGAGCTGGTGTGCGCCCTGGAACAAGCGGAGGGGGACGTGCTCTACTGTCCCATTCGCTTTGCCGACCGCCACGCAGCGGCGGACTTTCAAGCCCGGTGGGAGTTCCGCTCCCCTCGTCCCAATCGCTACCTCTCCGTGGGCATCGAGCACACCGTCACCTTGGACGTGCTCCCCGAGCCCCCCGGCACGCAGCATCCGGGCTGCTCCTCTTTACAGGAATACTTGCTCTCCCCCCAATGCCACCCCGAAAGCGGCGTGACCGCTCTCTCAGAAGGGGGCACGGATTGGCAGTGGCGGCTCCGCTTCCCCAACCTGGACTTGTCCGACGCAGAGGAAGTCACCTTAGTCATGGAAAAGGCCGCCTCCGTCACCCGGGCGTATTGCTCCGCCACCGTGGAGCCGCTGGAGCATGGCGCTCTGGTCACGGCTGACCTCTCCGCCCTGCCCGACACCCTGGAAAACACCCTTTATTCTGACTGGCTGCTGGCGCTGGCCTTCCGCCGTGGGGACTGCTTCTATTACCTGCCCGTGCTGGATCCGCTCCACACCTATTATGACCCGCACGACTTTCAAACAAACTTCAACTTCACCGCCGACCGCAACCGCCGCCCCATCGGTACCATCTCCCTCTTTGGCCGCACGGTGGAGGGCTGCCCCCACTGGGTGCGAAAATACAACACCCGGATGTGCTTCCGCATGGCGGATCACACCCTGCGCTATATGACCTCCTTCACCTGCCGGGCGGAGTGGGGCAAGCTGCGTTTCGGCGTGCTCCGCCTCAAGGTTCAGTGTCCCAAGATTGACGGCGTGTGGAACGGCTGCGTTCTGGCGCACCGAGCCAAGCAGGAATCTGACCGCAAGGACTATGAATTCCCCCTGGTCTCCCTGACCGACTGCGGCGAATATTACGAGGCAATGGTCAAAATCCATGTCCGCAAGCTGAACCTCTTCCCCCTCTATTGGGATCTTCGCATGACCTTTGAGCAGAACGGCACCAAGTTCTGGTGCTCCGTCAAAGCGCCCATGCCCCCCTCCACCCGTGCCGAAAAGAAAAAAGAAGAGCGCCGTCAGCTCTTCTTCGGTGAGAGCGTGGTGCTCAATCGGGACTATCAGCTCTTCCTCTACCGCACCGCCTACAACCGCTTCTCTCTCGTCTGTCAGGAGCGCAGCCCCTACACGGGCTTCTTCTTCCGCCTGAAAGAGCGGCTGGCCTTCCGCATCTACCAAAAACGCAAAAAGCAGCTGCAAAAGCAGGCCATTCTGCTGATTTACGAAAAATACTGCTGCATGGCGCAGGACAACGGCTTCTACTTCTTCCAGTACTGCATGGAGCACAACATGGAGCAGGAGCTTAACCGGAAGATTTACTTTGTCATCGACAAAAAATCCAACGACTACAAGGAGCACCTCCTCCCCTACCAAGACCATGTGATTCCTTTCATGAGCCTCAAGCACATGGTTTACCTGCTGGGCTGCCGCCTGATGGTGTCCAGCGACTCCAAATCCCACGCCTACGCCTGGCGCTGCAAGGAGAGCATCATTCTCCCCTTCGTCGAGCAATACCGCAAGCTGGTCTTCCTCCAGCACGGCGTGATTGCACTGAAAAAGGTGGATTTCTTCCGCTCCGGCACCAACGTGGTGGATTTGTTCGTCACCTCCAACGACCGGGAACGGGATATCATCATCAACGAGCTGGGCTACCGCCCCCACGAGGTCATTGTCACCGGCCTGACCCGCTGGGACGTGATGGAGGATTGCTCCGCCCAGCAGTCCCCCAAGACCATCCTCATCATGCCCACCTGGAGAAACTGGCTGGAGGAGGTCAGCGACGAGACCTTCCGCCAGAGCGACTATTACCAAAACTATATGGCTCTGCTGAACTCCCCCCGGCTGGAAGCATACCTGGAAAAGCACAACCTGCGGCTGAACTTCTATATTCACCCCAAATTCCGGGAGTATATCGGCAGCTTTTCCATCTCCGGCGACCGGGTGCGGCTGATTCCCTTCGGCGCAGAGCCGCTCAACCAACTGATGATGGAGTGCAGTATGCTCATCACCGACTATTCCTCCGTCTGCTGGGACGTGTACCACCAGGGCAAGCCGGTGCTCTTCTACCAGTTCGACACCGCCAAGTACAACGAAACCCAGGGCGCTTATATCGACCTGGAAACCGAGCTGTTCGGCGACCGAGCCACCGACCCGGAAACCCTTTTCTCCCTCATGGAGGAGGCCGCTGAACACAACTTCCAGCTCAAGCCCAAATACGCCGAGATGCGTCCCAAGATGTTTAAATATCTGGACAAAAACAACAGTCAGCGGGTCATTGACGAAATCCGCAAGCGCAATTGGTGAGGTAAAACGCCCTTTTTCCCTCTCAAGCATAAAATTTGGTCTGGAAGGCAAGCGCTTTCCAGACCGTTCTTTTTTACTTTTTCCAGCTCAAATTCCGGCGAAGCACGGCAGGTCCCCTCCACGCAAAGGCTCGTTCGCCGTATTTGGCTCGGAAAGTCTTGTTGGTCAGCCCCTCTATGTCCGCCTCCGTCAGGCTGGGCAGGTAGGGCAGCCTCCCCTGTCCCGTCAGGTCGTCCAAGGGGGAATGCTTCGCTCCTCGGTTGTAGGGACACACCCGCTGACAGATGTCACAGCCCCAGATGAGGGGGTGCTTGCGCACCAGCGCTTCCTGTTCCGGGGGGAGCTGGCCTTTTTTTTGGGTGAGGGCGGAAAGACACTTGTCCTCATCAAAGACCGCCTCCCGCAGCGCCCCGCCTGGACACGCCCGCACGCAGGCTCCGCACCCCATACAGTCCGGCGAAGGCTGTTCCGCCGAGGGCAAGGGCAAATCGGTCAGAATCGTACCCAGAAACACCCAGCTCCCATAGCCCTCCACCATCACGAGGCCATGTTTTCCCACGACCCCCACGCCCGCCAGCCGGGCGCACTGTCGCTCGTCCAGGGGGGAATTATCCGCCCCCACCACAAAGCGGCGCTGAGGATGGGCGCTTTGCAGCGCTTCCGCTACGACGGTCAGCCGCCGGGTCACGCAGCGGTGATAATCCTCTCCCCGGGCGTAGAGGGAGAGATTCCCCGGCACATCCCCGGCAAAGTACGGAAAGGCCGCCACCAGCACCCCCGCCGCTCCCGGACAGGCTGTTTCACAGGCGCTTTTCGCCTCCTCCGACAGCGACAGCTCCGCAAAGGCGCAGCTCCCCCAATCCGCCGCCCCGGATTGTCGCAATAATTCATCCAGCTGTTCCCGTTCCAATGGGTTTCCCCCTCTCGTGTGACGCTTATTTGCGGATATACTCTTATTTCTCCTCAAAAAACAGCCCCAGCAGCTCGGCGCATTCCTGCTCCAGCACACCGCCGTATACCTCCGGGCGGTGGTTGAACCGCTCCAAAAACAGCGGAATCACCGAGCCGCAGCATCCCGCCTTGGGGTTGGCCGCACCGTAGATCACCCGCCCCAGCCGGGCATTGAGAATGGCTCCGGCGCACATGGGGCAGGGCTCCAGCGTCACATAGAGGTCGCAGTCGGTCAGCCGCCACGTCCCCAGCCTGTGGCAGGCCTCCCGGATGGCCTCCACCTCGGCGTGTGCGGTGGCATCGGCCAGCAACTCCCGGCGGTTGCAGCCCCGCCCGATGATCTCGCCATTTTGGACAATCACGCAGCCCACCGGAATGTCTCCGTGAGAGGCCGCTTCCCGAGCCAGCGCCAACGCCTGCGCCATATAGGTTTCTTTGGGTATCATCTGAGTTCCCCTTTTCCGTTTTTCTCTATTTTATCGTTCCGTTGTTCCGCCGTCAACGAAAGAAGCGGAAAATCACTCAAAAATCCCTCTTCCCCCTTCCATTTTTCCCCTTTTCCATTTCTGTCTCCGAATTGTGCATTTTGCCTTGAAACTGTTACCGGTTCGTCTCTAAAAATTCATTTTTTCCTGTTGTTTTTTCAGTCTAATCCAGTATAATAAGGCTATCAGAAGCATTTTTCTCTCCCGGAACCCATTCACTACAGACAAAGAGGTAACTCCCATGAAAACGTTGCTCTTTCTCTATAACCCCCACGCCGGAAAAGCCCATATTGCTTCCCGGCTCCATGAAATCGTCCATATCTTCCAAACGGCTGGCTATTTGACCACCGTTTACGCCACAACCGGCCCTCGGGACGCAGTGGAAAAGCTCCACGAGCTGGCTGGTCAGTTTGACCACATCGTTTGCGCTGGCGGCGACGGCACGTTAAGCGAAGCCATCTCCGGCCTCATCGACAGCAACTATCCCGGAAATCTGGGTTATATCCCCGCCGGAAGCACCAACGATTTTTCCAAGACCCTGGGCATCCCCTCCACGGAGCTGGAAGCGGCTCGCATCGCCGTCAACGGGTCAGCGGTCGCCTGCGACATCGGCAGCTTCAACCGCCTTCATCAGTTTGTATATGTGGCCGCTTTCGGCATTTTCACCGCCGTTTCCTACCAGACCCCGCAGGAGTTCAAAAACATGCTGGGTCATCTGGCCTATGTGCTGGAGGGCATCCGCAGCCTCACCGAGGTGGCCAACTATCACCTGCGCCTACAATGGGACCAGGGCGAAATGGAAGGTGAATTTATTTATGGCGCTGTTTCCAACTCCGTCAGCATCGGCGGGTTCCCCAATCCCCTCTCGGAACAGGTCATTCTCGACGACGGTGTGTTTGAGGTCATGCTGGTGCGCAGCCCCCATTCCATCCTGGAGCTTAACGGCATCATTGCCGAGCTGCTGACCAGCGAACCGAGCGAAAACGTGATTTGCTTCCAGACCAGCCGCCTTTCCATCCAGTCCGCCAGCGAAATTCCCTGGACGCTGGACGGTGAAAACGGCGGAAAGCATTGTTTTGTTGATATCCGCAACCTTCACAACGCCATCAATCTGTGCTGCCATGTGAAACCCACCCTCATTGAAAACAAATGACCACTACCTTTGAAACCATCGCCGCCATCGCTACCGCCCCTGGCCGCTCCGCCATTGGCATTCTGCGCATCTCCGGCCCGGAGGCCGTGGAGGTGCTGAACCGGGTGTTCACCCCCCAGGGCAAAACGCCCCTGCTCGACCGTGCCCCCGGTACGCTGATTTATGGCGACCTGAAAGACGCAGAAAACCGCCTGTTGGATCGCTGCCTGGCCACCTTCTCCCGTGCGCCCCACAGCTACACCGGCGAGGACACCGCCGAATTGCAGTGTCACGGCTCCTCCGCCGTGCTGACCGCCGGACTGGAAGCGCTCTTCCATGCGGGTGCTCGTCAGGCACGAGCCGGTGAATTTACCAAGCGTGCCTTCCTCAACGGCAAGCTGGATCTGGTGCAGGCCGAGGCCGTCATTGACCTCATCGACGCAGAGACCACCGCCGCCGCCCAAAATGCCGTGGGGCAGCTCGCCGGAGCCATGAGCCGCAAAATTGGCGGAATTTACAGCCAACTTGTGGATTTAATGGCACATTTCCACGCCGTTTTGGACTATCCCGACGAGGACATTGACCCCTTTGAGAGCGAGGAAATCGCCGGTTATGCCGCCCAAGCCGCTCAGGAGCTGGACGCTCTGCGCAAGACCTACCGCCGAGGCCGCCAACTGACCGAGGGCATCGCCACCGCCATTGTGGGCGCTCCCAACGCCGGAAAAAGCTCCCTCTTAAATGCCCTTTTGGGGTATGACCGAGCCATTGTCACCGACATTCCCGGTACCACCCGTGACACCGTGGAGGAGAAAGCCCATCTGGGCGGCGTGCTCCTCCGCCTCATCGACACCGCCGGCCTGCGAGAGACCCAGGACACCGTGGAACGCCTGGGCGTGGAGCGCAGCCGGGAGGCGCTTCGACAGGCCGAGCTTGCTCTGGTGGTCATCGACGGCAGCCGCCCCCTGGATGACCTCGACCGAGAGGCGTTGGAAGCCTCCCGTTCCGCCGAAACCGCTCTGGTGCTGCTCAACAAATGCGACCTGACGCAAAGCGTCACCGAAGCCCAGCTGGAAGGCCGGAAAGTCCTCACCATCAGCGCCCGCAGCGGCCAGGGCTTGGACGCTCTGGAAGAAACAATCGCCGCCCTGTTCGCCGGAAGCGGCGAAGCCTCCGGCCAGCTCTTGACCAACGCCCGCCAAGCGGAGGCGGTGGAACGAGCCGCCCACTGTCTGCAAAATTGCAGCGAGGCCCTTTCCTTTGGCATGAGCGTGGACGGCGTGCTCACCGACGTGGAGGAGGCGCTGGAGGCGCTCGGCCAGCTCACCGGGCGCAGCGTGTCCGAGGACATCACCGGACGCATTTTTGAGCGTTTCTGCGTGGGAAAATAACTTTTTTACTTAACTCCTTTACTCCAATCCATCAGAAAGGACTATCATGTTAAAAACGACTTTTTGCGCCAAATGCGGCAAGTTTTATGATGACAGTCTGCCCGAGTGCCCGGTCTGCGCCAGACGCAGGGCAGAAGCACAAGCGCAGGGCGGAACTGCTCCCAAACCGTTCGCAAAAAACAGAAAAATGACCATGGCCGACCGGATGCGAGCCGCCGTCCCCTCCGCCGACAAGGAGGACGCCACCATCCAGCTTAACCCGGAGGAAATCGCCGCCGCCGCAGAAGCCGCTAAATTCCAGGCCGCCGCTTCCTCCTCCGCCGACCAGAACGACCTTCCCACCTATGAAGAGGAATCCCCCTCCTCCGGCGGCAAGCTGACCAAGGTCATCGGCGTTGCGGTGGGCGTGGTCGCTGCGCTGCTTCTGCTGGTTTTTTCCGTGGGTCTGATGAGCGGTAAAACGCCCGCCAAGCCCCAGCAGCCGACCAATCAGGCCGTGAGCAGCACCACCGAGCCCTCCAAGGAGGAAAAACCCTCTCAGCAGCAGGCCAAGCCCGAAGCAACCCCTGAAGCACAGCAGCCCACCGAGCCCGACCAGCCCCAGGAGCCTGTGGAGCCAGAGCAGCCCGTAGAACCTACTGAACCCGAGGAGCCTGTGGAGCCGGAGGAACCGGAACAGCCCGAAGAGCCTTCCGAACCCTCAGAGCCGGAACAGCCCATCGAACCCCAGCAGCCCGAGCAGCCGGAGGAACCCTCCGAACCCTCAGAGCCGGAGCACACTGCCGAGCCGGAGCAAACACAGCTCCCCTATGAGTCCGAAGCCCCGGAAAACAGACAGTCCACCGACATCGACACAGAATCCGTCGCCGAGCTGGAATTGACCGCCGCTTGATTTCGAGTTTATTTTTCGCATAGTTTCCCCCGCACCGGAGCGGCAACTCGTTTCCCCCACCAAATAACAAGGAGTGTACTTTACTATGGATCAATACTGGCTGGAGGTGTCCATCGACACCGTGACCGGCTGCATGGATGAGCTGGCAGCATACCTGACCGGCCGTGGCATTGTGGGTCTGGTCTTTGAGGACGAGAACGACCTGAACGACTTCGCCGACGAACAAAAGCCCTTCTGGGACGACGTGGACGAGAGCCTCATTGAAAGCCGCAAGGGTGTCACCCGCATCAAGTTTTACGTCACCGACGACGAGGATGGACGCTACCGCCTGGACGACGTGACCGCCGGACTGGAAGGCTTCCGCCAGCGGGTGGGCGTGGAAACCGGCACGCTGGCTGTCTCCACCGTCACCCTACGGGAGGAGGACTGGTCCAGCAACTGGAAAAAGTACTATCAGCCCTTCCCCGTGGGCGAGCGTTTGTATGTGGTTCCCGAGTGGATGCGGGGTGAGGATGTCCCCGAGGGACGGACACCACTCTACCTGAACCCCGGCCTCATCTTCGGCACGGGCAGCCATGGCACCACCCGCCTCTGTTTGGAGGGTGTGGAAAAATATGTGGAAACTGATGATAACGTCCTTGACCTGGGGACAGGCAGCGGTATTTTGGCCATCGCCGCTCTGTGCCTCGGAGCCAAAACCGCCAAGGGCTGTGACATCGATCCCAAGGCCTCCCGGGTGGCGCAGGAGAACGCCTCCTTCAACGGCATCGGGGAAGAGTTCCAGGTCTACGCCGGTGACATCATCACCGACATCGCCATGCAGCAGAAGCTGGCGGGCAAGTATGACCTGGTGCTGGCTAACATCATCGCCGACGTGATTATCCCCCTGACCGACGTGGTGGGTCAATTCCTGGCCGAGGACGGCATCTTCCTCACCTCCGGCATCATCGAGCACCGAGCCGAGGACGTAGAGGCCGCTCTCCTGCGGAACGGCTTCGCCATTCTGGAAACCCGCCGCAAGGATGGTTGGGTCGCCTACACTTGCAAAAAAGCAAACTGAATGTGACTCTCTTCTTCCCCGGTTCCCCTCCGAGCCGGGGACGTTTTTTGTTCGGCGCCGTGCGAGTGTCGCTTCTTTTTCCGCCCGGCGTGGCGCTCCATCGCCCTGGTCGGCGGCAGCCTTCCCCAGCGCAGCGGATGCGTGCCACGAAGCGCCCCCAAACGCCGCCGGTTTCCTCCCGGCCAGCGCCCCCCTGATGGCAGAACGGGACGGCAAAGGAGGGCGGCTCCGCCCTCTGTTTCTATTTCATTTCGTATATTTTTACAAAATAATACGTTTTGTTTTTCTTCTTCCCTCCTTCTCCTCTCCCAAACAATTCCTATTTGTATCATTTTTTCCTTTTATACCATTTGTATCCATCCAGCCCACCAAAAAACGCCGCCGCCCGACCAGAGCGACAGCGTTTTTTCCTTTTTCCCGTTCTTCCGCTCAATCACAGAAGACATAGGTTTTCAGGCGTTCCAAGGCTTCCTGCACCCGGGAGAGGGGCAGAGCCAGGTTGATTCTCAAATGGCAGGGGCCGAAAAACATCTGACCATCCTGGACAGCTACGCCCACATCCCACGCCGCACGCTCCACCTGTTCAATGGTTTGATTGTGGCGCTTGCACCATTCTGTGCAGTCTACAAAGAGCATATAGGTGCCCTGGGGCTGGGCGCAGGTCACGCCGGGTAGCTCCTCCCGGATGAAGCGGCACGCATACTCCACATTTTCCGTCAGCACCTGGCGCAGCTCGTCCACCCAGCGCTCGCCCTCCTCGCCGTAAGCGCCCATCAGGGCGTACATGGACAGCACGTTCATGGAGTTGTAATGGCAGAGAGAGGACTCCTTGTCCATCCGCTCCCGCAGCCATTTGTTGTAAACAATGTGATAGCTGCCCACCAGACCGGCCAGGTTAAAGGTTTTGGAGGGGGCGTAAAAAGCGGCGGTGCGGCTGCGGGCATCCTCGCTGACGGACTGGGTGGGGATGTGCCGATGGTCGCCGAGGATGAGGTCAGACCAGATTTCGTCCGAGATGACGAACACATCATGCTTGCGGTAAACCTCCATCGCCCGCTCAATCTCCCACCGCTCCCAGACACGTCCACAGGGATTGTGAGGGGAACAGAAGATGGCGGCGTGGATTTGGTTGTCCACAATCTTGCGTTCCATATCGTCAAAGTCCATCCGCCAAACTCCGTCCGTGTCCGCCACCAGTGGACTATGAACCGCCTCGTAGCCGTTGTTTTTCAGGCTGCTGGTGAAGCCGATGTAGGTGGGAGAGTGAACCAGCACCTTGTCCCCCCGGGAACAGAGCACGTTCAGGGCGCTGACCACGCCGCCCAGCACGCCGTTTTCATAACCGATGTGCTCCGGTTTCAAACCCTGCACACCGTTGCGCCGCTCCTGCCAGCGGATGATGGCGCTGTAATACTCCTCACGGGGGGCGAAGTAGCCAAAGGCCGGGTGCTGGATGCGCTCCACCATGGCCTGCTGAATGGTGGGCACGGTGGGGAAATTCATGTCCGCCACCCACATGGGAATGGGGTCGAAGCCGTCCTTGGGCGCTCCGGGCGCAAATCCACCGGGCGCTCCCAGCAGATCCACCGCAATGGCATCCTTGCCCCGTCGCTCCATCACACTTGTAAAATCATATTTCATGGGGGTTCCTCCCTGGTCGTTGTGTTTGGATAGGTTCATGATAGTGGAGATTGGGAGGATTGTCAAGGTAGGGGGTAGACAAACTCCCCGACCTCATCCGAGACCGGGGAGCGATTTTTTAGCGATTCACCGTTCGCAGCAGCAAAACCCAAAGGGTTCCAACTTACTTACGGGGATTCTTGATAGCAGCCTGAGCAGCGGCCAGACGAGCGATAGGCACACGGAAGGGGCTGCAAGAGACATAGGTCAAGCCGATGTTGTGGCAGAACTCGATGGAGGTGGGGTCGCCGCCGTGCTCGCCGCAGATGCCCATGTGCATATCGGGGCGGGTCTGACGGCCATAGTCCACGGCAATCTTCATCAGGCGGCCAGTGCCACGGCGGTCCAGTCTCTGGAAGGGATCGTGCTCGATGATCTTCTTGTCCATGTAGGTGTCCAGGAACTTGCCAGCGTCGTCACGGGAGAAGCCCCAGGTCATCTGGGTCAGGTCGTTGGTGCCGAAGCAGAAGAACTCAGCTTCCTTGGCGATGACATCTGCACGCAGAGCAGCACGAGGAATCTCAATCATGGTGCCAATCTCATAGGGCAGCTCGATGCCGGCCTTATCAATGAGCTCATCAGCGACCTTGGTGATGATGGCCTTGACATAGCGCAGCTCGTGGTCAGAGGCAATCAGAGGAACCATGATTTCAGGAACGACCTTGGAACCGGTCTCCTTGTAAACGTTGATGGCAGCCTCAATGATGGCCTTAACCTGCATCTCAGCGATTTCAGGCCACTTAATGGGCAGACGGCAGCCACGCATACCCATCATGGGGTTGACTTCCTGGAGGGAGACAATCACATTCTTCAGCTCATCGAAGCGCAGACCCATGGTCTTTGCCAGAGCTGCGATGTCCTCATCCTCGGTGGGCAGGAACTCATGCAGGGGGGGATCCAGCAGACGGATGGTGACAGGCAGACCGGCCATGGCCTTGAAGATGCCCTCGAAGTCGCCACGCTGCATGGGACGAATCTTGTTCAGAGCAACACGGCGCTCCTTCTCGGTGGGAGCGACGATCATTTCACGCACAGCGGGAATACGATCCTCAGCGAAGAACATATGCTCGGTACGAACCAGGCCAACGCCCTCAGCGCCGAAGTCACGGGCGACACCAGCGTCATGGGGGTTATCGGCGTTGGTACGGACTTGCAGCTGACGATACTTATCAGCCCACTCCATGATGACGGCGAAGTCACCGGCAATCTGAGCTTCCTCAGTTTCCAGCTTGCCCAGGTAAACGTTACCGGTGGAGCCGTCCAGGGAGATGTAATCGCCCTCATGGATGACGTTGCCAGCCAGGGTAGCGGTCTTTGCGTCCTCATCGACAATCAGGGAAGCCACGCCAGCGACGCAGCAGCGACCCATACCACGAGCGACGACGGCGGCGTGAGAAGCACGGCCACCACGGGCAGTCAGGATGCCCTGAGAAACCTGCATACCAACGATATCCTCGGTGGAAGTCTCCTGACGAACCAGGATGACGGGGCCTTCGGCGGCCTTCTCTTCGCAGTCCTCAGCGGTGAAGTAGACAGCGCCGCAGCCAGCGCCGGGGGAAGCGGGAACACCGGTAGCCACAGCCTTGGCGGTAGCCAGAGCGTGCTTGGTGAAGTTTGCGTGCAGAACAGCGTCCAGGGAGCTGGGCTCGATCATCAGCAGAGCCTCCTGCTCGGAGATCAGGCCTTCCTTCACCAGGTCAACGGCGATCTTCAGAGCAGCGCCGGGGGTACGCTTGCCGTTACGGGTCTGGAGCATATACAGCTGGCCACGCTCAATGGTGAACTCCATGTCCTGCATATCACGGTAGTGGTTCTCCAGACGGTTTGCGATTTCGACGAACTGCGCATAAACGTCGGGATTGACACGCTTGAGCTCGGAGATGTCGGAGGTGCGGCGGATACCAGCCACGACGTCCTCGCCCTGAGCGTTCATCAGGAAGTCGCCGTACAGCTCCTTCTCGCCGGTGGTGGGGTTACGGGTAAAGGCGACGCCGGTACCGGAGTCATCGCCCCAGTTGCCGAAGACCATGGTCTGAACGTTGACGGCGGTACCCCAGTCAGCGGGGATATCGTTCATCTTACGATAGACCTGTGCACGGGGGTTATCCCAAGAGCGGAAAACAGCCTTGACAGCCTCCATCAGCTGCTTTTTGGGGTCCTGGGGGAACTCCTCGCCCATCTTCTCCTGGTAATAAGCCTTGAACTTCTTCACCAGCTCCTTCATGTCCTCGGTCAGCAGCTCGGAGTCCAGCTTAACGCCGCGCTCTTCCTTCTGGAGGTCAATCAGAACCTCAAAGTTCTTCTTGGGCAGCTCCATCACGACGTCAGAGAACATCTGGATGAAGCGGCGGTAAGAGTCATAAACAAAGCGGGGGTTGCCGGTCAGCTTGACCAGACCCTCAGCGACGACATCATTGATGCCGAGGTTCAGGATGGTATCCATCATACCGGGCATGGAAGCACGAGCGCCGGAGCGGACGGAGACCAGCAGGGGGTTCTGAGGATCGCCGAACTTCTTACCGTTCTGCTCTTCCAGAACGGCCAGCTTTTCGAGGATCTCAGCCTGGATGTCATCATTGATCTTACGACCATCAAGGTAGTACTGCGTGCAAGCCTCAGTGGTAACGGTAAAGCCCTTGGGCACGGGCATACCAGCGTTGGTCATTTCGGCCAGGTTTGCGCCCTTGCCGCCCAACAGCTCACGCATGTCACGGTTGCCTTCGTTAAACAGGTAAACAAATTTTTTGCCCATTTTGCATTTCTCCTTTATTGTAAAAATAGACCAGTCTCTACGTCCCCTCTGACACAAGAGACTGTGCGACCTCCGTTTCCAGAAGAATCGGAGGTTTAACACTTTTCATTATAACAAATATTTTCAATTTTGCAACCACCACTTTTAGATAAGTGGGCGCAAAATTGACCTTTTGTGTCGATGAGAGCAGAGCGCTTTTCCCTTTGGTCGGTTATTCACAGTTTCCACAGAGTTTTGCACAACAAATGTACGCCATAGGTGGATGCTGATTGGAGCGGCCAGACTTTGGCAGGGGCGCAAAACGCCGCAAGGGAAGGTACGTCTATTAGGGATAGCCTCTTAACAAAACTCGATTTTTCCGCCCGCAAGGGACTTAATTTTAGCCAGAGATTCCACTCTTACGCCTTTATCACGGATGCGCTGACCGCCGGACAGAAACGCCTTTTCCACGGCGATGCCAGCGCCCACCAGCGTGGCTCCCGACTGGCGCACCAGCTCCACCATACCGCCCAGAGCGGCGCCGTTGGCCAGGAAGTCGTCAATCAGCAGCACTTTGTCCTCGGGACGGAGAAATTGCTTGGACACCATCAGGTGGTGCAGGTCTCCGTTGGCGGAGGAGTGCACGTCAGCGGTATACACCTCACCGGCGATGCTCTTGGAGGCGGCTTTTTTGGCAAAGATGACCGGGCAGTTAAACTGCTCCGCCGCTACGCAGGCAATACCGATGCCGCTTGACTCAATGGTGATGATTTTGGTCACGTTTTCCGGTCCAAAGAGCCTGGCCCACTCTTTGCCCATCTCCACAAACAGCGTGACATCCATCTGATGATTCAAGAATCCATCCACCTTTAAAATCTGGTCGTCTACCACGACACCTTCCCGCAGGATTCGATCTTCCAGAAGTTTCATTTGCTGTCTCCCTCTTTGCTTTTGAAATAGTGTTCGTATCAAAGTGGGTTGTGCATCTTTTCACCCCTCCGTCACGGCTTACGCCGTGCCACATCAATTCTGTCAGCGTTAGCTGACAGGGGGGTGATTGCCCTAGCAGCGAAGCTGACTGAGGGGTGATTCCAGCAGATAACAACCCACTTTCCTAGAACCTTTGAAATCCAACACCGTAGATGAGGTTTTTACCCCACCTTTTAAAATTCAGTTTATTTTACCTGATTTCCCCTCTCCGCACAAGAGCAAAATCAGAAAAAAGTTGTCCCGCTTCCTTGAAATTCCCCCCGCTCTGGGGTACAATAAAGGGCAAACCCAACGCAGCGCCATTGTGCTGGGCGGAGGGGGAAGCTTTCCCCGTTTTTCCGCCGCTGACGTTCCCTTTTTCCCGATTTTTCCAAGAAAGAGAGTACCATAGATGAACAACGAGATTTTTCTCCTCAAGCAGGGCGAAATTGTCCTCAAGGGTCTGAACCGCCGCCGCTTTGAAGAGCGCCTCATGGCCAACATCACCCGCCGCCTGCATCCCTACGGAAAGTTCCGTGTCTATTCCCGCCAGTCCACCGTCTATGTGGAGCCCAAGGCCGGCGTGGAGTGCGATATGGAGGGCGCATGGGAGGCGCTGAAAAAGGTCTTCGGCGTGGTGCGGATGTCCCGGGCGCACGGCTGCGCCAAAGACCCCGATGCTTTTTTTGAGGCCGTCAAGACCTACCTGGACGACCAGCTGCGCACCGCCAAGAGCTTTAAGGTGGAGAGCAAGCGTGCCGATAAGACCTTCCCCATGACCTCCATCGAGCTGAGTCAGTATGTGGGCGGTTTGATTAACGAGGCTTATCCCAATCTGAAGGTTGATGTCCACAACCCGGAAATGACCGTCCGTCTGGAGGTTCGTGATTTCTCCGGCTACGTCCACGCCAACCCCGACCCCGGCGCTGGCGGTCTGCCCGTCGGCGTGGGCGGCAAGGCGCTGGCGCTGCTCTCCGGCGGCATTGATTCCCCCGTGGCCTGCTACATGATGGCAAAGCGTGGCCTGGCGCTGGAGATGATTCACTTCTTCTCCTACCCCTACACCTCCAACGAGGCAAAAGAAAAGGTTCTGGAGCTGGCCGCTCTCGTCGCTCCCTACTGTGGCCGGGCGGTGGTTCACATTGTCCCCTTCACCAAAATTCAAGAGGAGCTGCGCCGCAGCTGTCCCGAGCCCTACTTCACCCTGGCTATGCGCCGCTTTATGATGCGCATTTCCGAGCTGGTGGCGGAGGAAATCGGCGCTGAGGGTCTCGTCACCGGCGAAAGTATGGGTCAGGTGGCCAGCCAGACCATGAGCGCCATGGCCTGCACCCAGGCCGCCATCTCCATGCCCGTTTTCCGCCCCGTCATCGGCATGGACAAGGAAGAAATTGTCCGTATCGCCCGGAAGATTGGCACCTTTGAAACCTCCATCCTCCCCTATGAGGACTGTTGTACCGTCTTTACCCCCCGTCATCCCAAGACCAACCCCAAGCCCGCCGACTTCGCCGACATCGAGTGCAACTATGACTTTGAGGGTCTGTGCAAGGAGGCCGTGGCCGGTATCGAGCGGGTCGTGATGCGAGCAAAGGGATAACACACCACCATCCATCCCCCTACCCAAACCCCTGCCCAAAGGAGTGACCACCATGGATCAACGCAAATTCGTTTTGGAACAACTGAAAGCCCACCACCTGACCGTCTCCACGGCGGAGAGCTGCACCGGCGGCATGATTGCGGCAGCGCTCACGGATCTGGCTGGTTCGTCCAGCGTGTTTGTGGGCGGCGTAGTGTCCTACTGGACAGAAATCAAGCACAAAGTCGTGGGCGTTTCCCGGGAAACGCTGGATGAATTTGGGGCGGTCTCCCCTCAGACCGCCAAGGAAATGGCCGAGGGCGTGCGGAACATCATGGGCGCTGACCTGGGCGTTTCCGTCACCGGCGTGGCCGGGCCGGACAGCGATGAGCGGGGCAACCCCGTGGGCTGCGTCTATCTGGCGCTCTCCGACGGCAAAGAGACCCACGTCTACAAGCCCGAACACCTGGGCAACGACCGGGAGAGCATCCGCCGTGGAGCTGTGGATTTTGCCCTCAAGCTTCTGATTGCCTACTGCGGCCGCTAAACAAGGTGGAAAAAGTTTCCAATTTCACTTTTTTGACAGGTTTCAGCCCTCTTGCCGGGTTTGAAACCTGTTTGTTCTTTCTTTTCACGCTCGTCCAAAAGCAGGGGATATTTCCCCAAAAATAAGAGGGCAAATGGCGAATTTTTCTTATTTTTCTGAAAAAATCACCTTTTATGCTTGATTCCACATCAACACTGTGCTATACTACCCCTAGCTTGAAAAGCATACTCCACCGCAGATTTTCCTGCGGTGTATTTCATCCTCAGAGTCTGTCCGTCAAACAGTCCTGCCGGGCGGCTCTTTAGGCAACACCGCACAATCGTCGAATGTGCGCCTTGCTTGTCCTTTCACTCCCA
>JAKSQD010000015.1 GCA_024404315.1 Oscillospiraceae bacterium | reverse complement strand
CAAACGCCGTAATACCGCCGGGGCGTACTTGGTCGATCATTTTGGCGGCGAAGTAGTTGTGGATGGAGAATCGGAGATAATTATAGGTGGGGTCGTCCACCTGATAATTGCCGAAAGGCACGTTGCCAACCGCAACATCATAGTAGGACGGGAGGTTGGTCGTTTCAAAGCCTGCCACGGTAATATCCGCCTTGGGATAGTGAGCTTCACCGATACGGACAGTTTGGGGGATGGTCGCCTTGAACATCGGAATGGAATTACCATATATTTCCTTAACCTCGCTCATGATCTGATTGGCAAGGTTGGTGCGTTCATCGTACCTGTTGAACACAATCCCCTCAAAGTCCAGCTTCTTCTTCAAGCGGCGGCGGAGCTTGATGATGCTGGTCACAACCTCCTGCACGGCGGCAAGTGCGAAAATCTGCAAGTCCATAGGAATGAGGATGGAATCAGCGGCACACAGGGCGTTGACCGTCAGCGTTCCCTCGTTGGGACCCGTATCAATGAGAATGTAATCGTAGTCCTCACGGTAGGCTTCCACGATGTTGCCGAGGAGCTGGTCACAGCCATAGTCCATCTTCATCTCCGTTTCAACGGCGGTGAGATACTTGTTTGCGGGAATGAGGTCAACACCGTCCACGTTCAACAGGTATTCGCTGTGAGGCGGAAGCTCAAGACCGTCCTTTTCGTATTTCAGAAGATTACCCACCGTGACTTCAAGCTCCTTCGGCTGGTCGATGCCGCAGCAGATGGAGAGATTCGCCTGACCATCAAAGTCGATCATCAGCACCTTCTTTCCAGCCTGAGCCAATTCGTAGCCGAGGTTACGGGTCACTGTGGTCTTTGCTACGCCGCCCTTGGGCAGCCCTACCATGATTACTTTTGCCATGCCATCACTCTTCCTTTGATTTGGATAAAAAAGAAACAGGTAATTCAACACTAATTGCGTCAAAAAGTGTCGAATTACCTGTATTGCGTTAGTAAGTGGCTTCATAAATCTCTCGAAAAATTCAAAGCATTATAATGGCACGTTGGTCAGTGCTTTGGTCACTTAGAACTTTTCAAGGATAAATAGCGTTTATAATTTGATTTTCTGTCTCAAATCCTGATTTTTAATCAATCGGTTTCATTGTCGGAAACATTGTATGGCTGAGAAAGAAGTTCAATTTGTTTTTAAATACAGGCAATATTCGATACTTTTTGAACTTTTCAGATATACGTTACTCATATATCTCCATGAGATTCCTTATATCTTCTCAATAGGTTTGGTTTTGATGTTGGTTTTGGTCACTTTGTTTGACGTTGTTATGAAGCCATTTTAGTCATCCAAAAATATTCAAAGTATCTACCTGAATAAGCTGCTTTCTCCTGCATCCTGCATCTCGGTGGCTGGCGATAGGGAATAGGTAGTCAAAAATTGCTCTGCAAGAGCGGCTTTCTGAGCCTTCAAAATCGCCACTTGCGAATCACCAGCAAAAATGTCAAAAAAACAGGGATTAAAAGAAAACAAAGCAGGTAAGTCAACACTTGCAAAAAGTTGCGAAAACGTGTCGAATTACCTGCTTGATTTTTGTTATGTGCTTCATAGAGTTCAGCTTAAATCAGCCTAACCACAAATGAACTTTCTGAAATCTTTGGTCAGTTCGTTGGTCAGTTCTAACTTTTGGTAGACCAAACTCTTGAATTATTTGCTTTTTAGCCAAATCTCGGAAGATTTAGTCCAACGGTTTCATCGTGGGGAACAGCAGAACATCACGGATGCTTGCAGAATCGGTCAGCAGCATCACCAGACGGTCAATGCCGAAGCCCAGGCCACCCGTGGGGGGCATACCATATTCCAGTGCGTTGATAAAGTCATAATCCACCTGCGCACGGGTATTGGGCTCCAGCGCCTTGCGTTCTGCAACCTGTCGCTCAAAGCGTCCACGCTGGTCTACGGGGTCGTTCAGCTCGGAGAAAGCGTTGCCAAACTCTGTTGCATTGATGAAGTACTCAAAGCGCTCCGTGAAAGCGGGATCGGTGGGCTTGCGCTTTGCCAGAGGAGAAATCTCAACGGGATAATCATAGATAAAGGTGGGCTGAATCAGCTTTTCTTCCACATACTTGTCGAAGAACTCAGCCAGAATTGCCCCCTTCGTGGGAACCTCGGGCAGCTCCACCTCGTGATCCTTGGCGCAGGCGATGGCATCCTCATCGGTCTGCCAGTCGTTGAAGTCCACGCCGGAATACTTTTTCACTGCTTCCACCATGGTCAGGCGCTCCCAATGACCCAGGTCAATTTCGTGACCCTGATAGGGGACAACCAGCGTACCGCAAACCTTCTGTGCCACGGTCTTCATCATGTCTTCCACCAGATCCATCATGCCCTGGAAATCGGTGTAAGCCTGATACAGTTCAATGGTGGTGAACTCGGGGTTGTGCTTGGGATCCATACCCTCGTTGCGGAAGATACGACCCACCTCATAAACACGATCCATACCGCCCACAATCAAACGTTTCAGATACAGCTCGGTTTCGATGCGGAGCACCATATCCATATCCAGCGTGTTGTGGTGGGTGTAGAAGGGACGAGCAGAAGCGCCGATCTCAAAGGGAGTCAGAATAGGGGTATCCACCTCCAGGAAGCCACGGCCATCCAGGAAGGAGCGAAGCTCTCGCAGAATCAGGCTGCGCTTGATGAAGGTTTGCTTGACATCGGGATTGACGATCAAGTCCACATAGCGCTCACGGTAACGGGTCTCACGGTCGGTCAAGCCGTGGAACTTCTCGGGCAGGGGATTCAGGCTCTTTGCCAGCAGAGTGACCTTTTCGGCACGAACAGAAATCTGACCCTTTTCCGTCTTGAACACCTCGCCGGTGACACCAACGATATCACCACGGTCATATTTCTTAAAGTAGCTGTAAGGCTCCTCGCCCACCAGATCACGGCGGACATACAGCTGCACCACGCCGGAGTCATCCTGCAAATCGCAGAAGGAAACCTTGCCCATGCCACGCTTGCTCATCAGACGGCCAGCAACAGAGACGGTGCGCCCCTCCAGCTCTTCGAACTTGTTGTTGATATCGGCTGCAACCGTATCGAAGTCGAATTTGGTCTCCATAAAGGGGTCACGACCCGCTTCACGGAGGCTCACCAGTTTTTCTCTGCGGGTTTCCCGCTCAGTGGCGGGACTCACAGGCTGAAACTTTTTTGCCATGTTGTTTCTCCCTTATTCAGCGGTAATGGACAGCACTTCATACTCGTCCACTTCGCCGTCCAGGGTTTCGACCTTAACGATCTCGCCCACACGCTTGCCCAGGATGGCCTTGCCGAAGAGAGATTCCTCGGAGATTTTGCCGTTCATGGGGTCAGCTTCCTGAGAACCGACGATGCGGTATTCCACTTCCTCTTCCTCGGTCTTGTCATAGACACGAACCGTCACGCCGATGCCAACGATATCGTTATCAGCAACGGTCTCGTCAATGAGGACGTAGTTATCCAGAATGGCCTGAACCTCGGCCTCACGGGAGAAGAGCTTGCCCTGCTGGTCTTTTGCTTCGTCATACTCGCTGTTTTCGGACAGGTCGCCGAAGGAGCGAGCTTCTTTAATCATCTCAGCAACTTCTTTTTCACGGACGGTTTTCATCCATGTCATTTCGTCCTGCAATTCTTTGAGGCGGGCAGGGGTCAGTTTGACGGGCTTTCCAGTGGCCATAATTAAACACCAATCCTTCTATCAGAATAGACGCAGAAAAGAAGCGGATGCGGGGTGTTTTTCCCTGCATCTCGCCGCACTGCGTAAAAAAGGTCATGCAAATCCATGATGCTAACAGTATAGGCGTTTCTGGCATCTTTGTCAAGAAAAAATCCGGCAATGAAAAAAGGCGTTAGAGGCCGTTAGAGCCTATCCGCAAATAAATATTGTGGTTCGTCCATTCCAAATTCATATGGCATCATAACAAATCTCCCCATTCAGCCGAACAGGGAGACAAATCCATCGTTTACGTTTCCATGTGCCGTCCGAGAAATCCCGAGACGGTTTGGAGCAGTTTTTCTTCCACTTCACCCATGGGCTGACCGTCGGAACGGCCACCGAACACAACGCACCCCATGGTATCTCCTTCTGTCAGAATAGGAGCCGCCATATAAACCAGCACAGTTTGCTGAGAATCCAGGATAGGGAAGGGAGCCTTTTCCTCTTCGTGTTGATAAAGCCGCCGATTTTCTATCACGGATTCCAGTTGACGAGAAATGCGCTGGTCAATCCAGTCTTTTTTGGGAAGTCCCGCCACGGCAATAACACTGTCTAAGTCAGTGATAAAGACGGGATGTCCCGTGGTTTTGTATAACGTCTCACAGAGCTGCCCCGCAAACTCGTTGACGTTGTCCATGAGGGAATATTTTTTAAAAATAACCTCTCCATCCTTGCCGGTGAAAATTTCCAGAGGCGTACCTTCTCGAATCCGCATCGTGCGACGGATTTCCTTGGGGATAACAACTCGACCCAAATCATCAATACGCCTGACAATACCTGTTGCTTTCATATCTATCTGCCTCTTCCTGTGAGAATTGGGAAAAAATCTGTGTGCAAAGGTAGTATTGACTGGAAAGGAAAAAATATGAGAAAGAGGAAAAGGAGGATTTTTCCAAACAGAACCAACAAGAGAAGCGTTTCTGTATTTTTATCCCCTGTTGATGATTCTTTGAAATGCAGTACTAACTACAAAGTCCAGAAATGGCTCGACACCAACGAGTCTCTTTTTCGTTGATTCATTGGTTGCTTTTTGCCGATATTTCTCCTATAATAAGGATATCATAAAGGAGGAATCTCTATGAAACTTTCCATCAGGGAAAAAGCTGCCTATGGCCTTGGCGCAGTTGGCAAAGACATGGTATATATGCTTTCCGCCAGTTATGTCCTCTATTATTATCAGGATATTCTGGGGGTCAATGCCTTTGCTATGGGTATCATCCTGCTAGCCGCTCGTGTGTTTGATGCCTTCAATGACCCGATTATGGGCGTTTTGGTGGCAAAAACCCGGACGAAGTGGGGAAAATTTCGCCCTTGGATGTTAATCGGAACCATTTTAAACGCAGTCGTACTTTATTTCCTGTTCGCTGCCCCGCCTGCGCTGAATGGAGCGGGCTTGGTTGCGTATGCCGCCGCCGTCTATATCATCTGGGGCGTTACTTACACCATGATGGATATTCCTTATTGGTCCATGATTCCGGCCTTTACCGAGGGCGGAAAGGAACGAGAGGGGCTATCCACGCTGGCACGTTCCTGCGCCGGTGTTGGCTCCGCCATTGTTACCATCATCACCATGCTCTGTGTTCAGGGCTTGGGCGGGGGAGATGAGCGCACCGGTTTTGCTCGTTTCGGCCTCATCATTGCGGTTATCTTTGTGATAACCATCGTTATCACCTGCGTCAACATCAAGGAAAAATCAAACGTCTCCGTGGAAGCGCCGTCTGTTGGTCAGATGTTCCGAGCGCTCATCCAAAACGATCAGGCCATGGTGGTGGCGTTGACCATTGTTTTGATTAACTGCGCCGTTTATACCACATCCAATCTGGTCATTTACTTTTTTAAGTATGATTTCGGCGGCGAAGGCTGGTATAACAGCTACACGCTTTTTAACACCTTTGGCGGTGCCATTCAGATTTTGTCCATGATGCTCTTTTTCCCGCTCTTGAGAAAGTTCCTGAGCACCATTCGTGTTTTTTATACCGCTTTTGTCATGGCCATTGCCGGTTATGTGGTTCTTCTGGGTCTGACCTTTACCAGCATGAAGACGGTTTTTCTTCTCTTTGTTCCCGCTTTCTTCATCTTCTCTGCCAACGGCATTCTCACTGTTTTGACCACCGTTTTTCTGGCCAATACGGTGGACTATGGCGAGTGGAAGAACCATCGCAGAGATGAGAGTGTCATCTTCTCTATGCAGACCTTTGTGGTCAAGCTGGCCTCCGGTGTGGCAGCTATGATTGCTTCTCTCTGCCTGACGCTGTTCCACCTCAGCAGTGACACATCCGAAGGCGTTGCTTCCGCTGTGGGAAGCTCTTCCGTTCTGGGGCTTCGCATGACCATGACTGTCCTGCCCGTCATTGGTCTGTTCGTTGCGCTGATGCTCTTTTCCAAGAAATACATCCTCACCGAATCCAAGGTGGAGGAGATTGCCCGGCAGGTGAAATCCCACAGATAACAGACGATAAACAAACAATGCAGAGGGATTCCGTTTGGAGCCTCTGCATTGTTCTTTGGTTCAGTTGTTCAAACCGATCAGGTCTTTGATGACCTCACCGGCGATAATCAGCCCCACTACAGATGGGACAAAAGCGATGCTGCCAGGCAGTGCTCGCCGCCCGGGATTGGGCTGCTCCTTTAAATACGCTTCTGCTGCATCGGGAGCGACCGGAAGGGGCTGTTCCTGAGAATAGACGACTTTGCAATGATTGATTCCACGGTTTCGCAGTTCCTTGCGCATGACCCGAGCCAGGGGATCCATCGAGGTTTTGGAGATATCCGACACCCGAAAAGCGGTGGGATCCAGCTTGTTGCCTGCGCCCATGGAACAGATAATCGGCACACCAACCTCTTTTGTACGGCATACCAGCTCCAGCTTTCCCGTCATGGTGTCGATGGCATCCACCACATAGTCATACTGGGTAAAATCAAACTGATCGGCGGTATCCGGCAGATAAAACGCCTTGTATTTATGAACCACCGCTTGGGGATTGATGCTGTGGATTCGGTTTTCCGCCGCATCGACCTTATATTGTCCAATGGTTTCTTGCGTGGCAATGATTTGACGGTTGATGTTGGTGACGTTTACGGTGTCGTTGTCAATCAAATCAAACGTTCCAACTCCGCTTCTGGCCAGCGCTTCCACAACATAGCCGCCGACACCGCCCACGCCGAAGACGGCAACACGAGCGTTTTCCAATTTTTCCATGGCTTCACGCCCCAGCATGAGCTCAGTTCTTGCAAATTCGTTTCGCATATTTTTTCACCTGTTTGTGAGAAATTCTATGCTAATTTTAGTATAAGAGAGAGAACTTGTCAACAAAAAATCGGATTAAGAGCCAAGCAAGCGGCGTGCGGCTGGGTTACTAAACACTCTCTAAGAACAAAGATCCTCCAGAAGAGCCGTCAACGCCTCCTGAGAAGAAGCAGAGATACCCGTTTCCAGAGAAAAACGATCCTCCGCAGGCAGGGAGGCGACAGCAACCCCGGTTTTTTGAATCAGTTGCTGTCCCTCAAAAATGCAGATTTCTCCCTTTTCCGCTTTCAGAATGTAGGTGGTGGGAGCTTCCTCCTTTTCTGAGATGGAAAAGGATTCTGGGGACATCGCTTCCAGCTTGGAATGGGGGAGAAGCGCCGCTACGGATAAACTAATGGCAAGAGCGGCAGAGTAAAGCAAGATGGTAAAACGAAGGGGGACAGACATGAAAAGCACTTCCTTTGTGAGTATCGAAACAATTCAGGGTTCTTTTCCTAAGAATACCCGTAATTTTTCCATTTTATCCAGTCTGGACAAAAAAAGAGCGCTCTTCAGGAAAAGAACAAGCCATTTGTAACGATTTGGTGAACCTCTTTCGCCGCACTTGCATTTCAGAGGGGATTCATGTATAATCAGAGCAGAAACACAGGAAGAAATAGCTCTTTAAGGAAGTGAGATTCGTTTATGAAGCTTTTAATTCAAAAGGGAACGGTCATTGATCCCGCTGGTGGCCTGAGCGGCAAGCTGGATATCCTGGTGGAAAACGGACGCATTGCCTGCATCGGCAGTCATCTGGATGAGCCAATGGCGATGACCATTGATGCGGATGGGTTGGTTGTCTGTCCCGGCCTGATTGATATGCACGTCCATCTCCGGGATCCCGGCTTGACTTATAAAGAAGATATCATCACCGGCACAGCCGCCGCCGCTCACGGCGGTTTTACCTCGATTGCTTGTATGGCCAACACCAAGCCGGTCGCTGACAATCCTGAAACCATTCGATATATCATCGAAAAGGCGGAAAAAGAGGGAAGCGGCGTTCAGGTCTGGCCCGTTGGCGCTGTGACCGTGGGGGAACAGGGCAAGGAAATGACGGATTTCAAGGCGTTGAAGGAAGCGGGTGCAGTTGCCCTTTCTGACGACGGCGTGCCCATCATGAATGCCAACATCATGCGGGATGCCTTGATGCGCTCTGGCCGCCGCAATATGACCATTCTTTGTCATGAAGAGGACATTGATATGGTCAAAAACTACGCCGTCCACGAGGGTCGGGTTTCTCGTCAGTTGGGCATTCATGGCCGCCCCGCCATTGCCGAGGAGATTATGATTATGCGTGACGCTATGCTGGCTGAAGAAACCGGTCAGCCCGTCCACATTTGCCACATCTCCACCAAAAAGGGCGTGGATATCGTTCGCCGTTATAAGAAAAAGGGCGTTAAAATCACCTGCGAGACCTGCCCCCAGTACTTCACCATCACCCATGAGCAGGTGCTGCTCCAGGGCACAATGGCGAGGGTCAATCCCCCGCTCCGTCCAACCGCTGACGTAAAGGGCATTTTGGAGGGCGTGAAGGATGGAACCATTGATTGCATCGTGACAGATCACGCTCCTCATTCCGCTGAGGAAAAAGCCAAGGATTTGGAATCTGCTCCCAGCGGCATGGTCGGTCTGGAAACCTCCCTGGCCATCACCTTAACCCAGCTGTATCACACCGGTGAGCTGACCCTGGAGGAGATTATCCGCAAAATGACCATCAATCCCGCCAAACTGCTACACTTGAAGAAGGGCACTTTGGGTCTTGGCGCCGATGCGGATATCACCATCTTTGATCCCTATGAAGAATGGATCATTGATCCCCAGCAGTTCAAGTCCAAGGGTCGCAACACGCCCTTTGGCGGTATGAAGGTTCGTGGTAAGGTGCATTATACCATCGTCGGCGGAAAGATTATCTACTCCGTCGAAGAATAATTCAAAATTGTTTTTTAAATAACAGAAAAGAGGAATAAATTATGTCTTTTGCTGCACTCCAGAAGAATATCATTGAGAAGAAAAATCCCACTGTCGCCGGTTTGGACGCTCGCATTGAGTACGTCCCCCAGCCCATCATTGATAAGTACGTTGCTCAGTACGGTGAAACCCGTAAGGCTGCTGCTGAGGCCATCTTTGAGTTCAACTGCGGTCTGATTGACGCTCTGTGCGATATCGTCCCCGCTGTCAAGCCCCAGGCCGCTTATTATGAGCTGCTGGGCTGGGAAGGCGTGGAGATGATGGAGCGCACCATCAACTACGCAAAGGAAAAGGGCATGTATGTCATCGCTGATATCAAGCGTGGTGACATCGGCGCTACCGCTTCCGCTTACGCTGAGGGCTGGCTGGGCAAGAGCAAGGTTGGCTCCGCTCTGATTCCTTGCTTCGATGCTGATTGCGTCACCGTCAATGGCTATATGGGCGCAGACGCTGTGAACCCCTTCCTCAAGATTGCCAACGAAGAGGACAAGACCCTCTTTGCACTGGTTCGCACCTCTAACCCCTCCGCTGTTGACCTCCAGGATCTGACCATTGGCGATCAGAAGATTTATGAGGTCATGGGTGATTTGGTCGCTAAGTGGGGCGAAGGCTTCGAGGATGAGTACGGTTATAACCGTGTGGGCGCTGTTATCGGCGCAACCTGGCCCGAGCAGCTGGCTGAGATGCGTGCCGCTCTGCCTCATACCTTCTTCCTGGTTCCTGGCTATGGCGCACAGGGCGGAACCGCTCAGGATGTCAAGTTTGCCTTTGATGAGAAGGGTCACGGCGCTATTGTCAACTCTTCCCGTGGTATCATGTGCGCTTGGAAAAAGACCGGCAAGGACGGCGCTGATTATCAGGAAGCCGCTCGTAACGAAGCCATCAAAATGCGTGATGCAATCACCGCTATCACCCCCATTCAGGAATAATCAATCCTTTTTGAGAGGGGAAAAACCACGGCCATCAACACCTGCTACACCGGCCATAATGCCTCTTTTATCAGAAAATAAAGGAGAAAATAAAGTATGAAATGTCCTGAATGCGGTCAAGAAATGCAGAAAGGCTTTGTACAGTCCCGTACCGCCGGAAGTCTGCTCAACAGTGGAACGGTTGTAAACTGGTATCCCGAAAGCCAGAGAGAGAAACACCTTATCAAGAAAGGCGGAATCTCTCTTCCCATCGACGCTGAGGCGTGGTACTGTTGGGACTGCATGAAAGTCATTGCTGTTTATCAGCAGAAAACGCTGTAAAAATCGACTTTTCGGCGGGAAAGGTGGCGCTGTCTTTCCATCTTCCCGTTCCGAATTACCAAAGAGAAGGAGGGCTATCTATGCCCATGCAGAAAATTTGTCGGCTGGTGGAAGCCAAGCAGCTCAACGCCGACACATATTCCTTCCTGCTGGATGCAGGAGAACTGGGTCAGGCTTGTAAGGCCGGTCAGTTTGTCAACGTTTCCTGCGGTGAGGGCTTCCTGCTCCGCCGTCCCATTTCCGTCTGTGATGCGGAGGGCGAGCGGCTCCGCATTGTCTTTCAGGTGAGAGGTGAGGGCACTGCCTGGCTGTCCAAGCAGACCGTCGGCGCAGAGCTGGACGTGCTCGGCCCTCTGGGTCACGGCTATGATTACCCCGAAACCGGCAAGGTGCTGGTGGTCGGCGGCGGTATCGGCGTTCCCCCCATGCTGAAAGCCGCCAAAGCCGCTCCCAACGGTGCGGTTGCTGCGGTTGGCTTCCGCAATGCAGCCGCTGCCATCCTGCTGGATGACTTTTCCGCTGCTAATATTCCCGTGAAGGTCGCCAGCGATGACGGTTCCATGGGTTATCACGGTTTCGTGGATCAGCTGGTTCGTGATTATCTGGAAGAAGATCAGGATATCTCCGCTGTTTTCTCCTGCGGCCCCAAGCCCATGCTGAAAAATGTCTATGCCGCTGCTCGGGCCTATGGCGTGCCCTGCTTTGTCTCCATGGAGGAGCGCATGGGCTGTGGAATTGGTGCCTGCCTGGTCTGCGCTTGCTCTGTGGGCGGCCATAACAAGCACGTCTGCAAGGATGGCCCCGTTTTCAACGCCGAGGAGGTCGATTGGTAATGAGTAAAGTAGATATGAGCGTGAATCTCGCCGGAATGGTGATGAAAAATCCCGTCGTGGTGGCTTCTGGCACTTACGGCTTCGGCAGAGAGTTCAATGAACTGTATGATATCAGCGGCATCGGCGGCATCTGCTGCAAGGGCTTGACCCTCTATCCCCGGGAGGGCAATCCCGCTCCCCGTATTGCGGAGACTCCCTCCGGTATTCTGAACTCGGTTGGTTTGCAGAATCCCGGTGTGGATGGCTTCATTGCCCATGAGCTGCCCTGGCTCCGGGAACGTGACATCAAAGTCATTGCCAATATCTCCGGCAACACCCCCGAAGAATACGGCATTATGTGCGCAAAGCTGGCAGACGCTGGCGTTGACATGATTGAAGTCAATGTCTCCTGCCCCAATGTCAAAGCGGGCGGCCTCCAGTATGGTACGGTTCCCTCCATGACCGCTGAGGTTGCCCAATGTGCGAAGAAGAACGCCGGTAACGTTCCCGTCATGATTAAGCTATCGCCCAACGTCACCGATATTACCGCCATTGCCCGTGCGGTGGAGGATGCAGGCGCTGATGCTGTTTCCCTTATCAATACCATCCGTGGTATGAGAATTGATGTCCGTACCCATCGACCCATTCTGCACATGAACACGGGCGGACTTTCTGGCCCCGCCGTTCTGCCTGTGGCCGTTCGCATGGTGTGGGAGGTTTCCAACGCCGTGAAGATTCCCGTCCTGGGTATGGGCGGCATTGCAAAGGCGGATGATGCCGCTCAAATGATGCTGGCCGGTGCAACTGCGGTTGCGGTTGGTACGGCCTGCTTCGCTGATCCCTTTGCGCCCATCAAGGTTGCGGAAGGATTGGAGAAGATTGCCGCCGCTCAGGGCCTGGAGAAGGTCTCTCAGTTCACCGGCGCTGTGAAGCCCTGGTAAGCGAGGAGAAATTTCATGAAAAACAAATACATGGAGGAGCAAATCCTCCATATGCTTCATGAACTGGAGGAATTCCGCCATAATTACAAAATGGCGGCTCGGGCGGATAATGGTTTTATCGGTCCGTTTGAGAGAATCAAGCTGTGGCGGTTGAACCGTGCCTGTAAGCACTTTGAGTGGCATTTGCATCACATTATGAAGTGAACGCTGCGTTTCCCCGTTTTTTGAGAGAGAAAACATGACTAGAATTTATTTGATCCGTCACGCCCAGGCGGAAGGCAACCTGTACCGCCGCTTGCACGGGTGGTATAACTCCCTGCTGACCGAAAAAGGACAGCGGCAGGTTGCTGCCCTGACGGGACGGTTTGAACCCATCCACATTGACGCAGTTTATTGCAGTCCGCTCCGCCGCTGCCAAGATACCGCTCAGGCCATCTACCACCACAAGGGATTGCCTCTCATCATCGAACCCGAGCTCATTGAAATGGGGATTGGTCGATGGGAGGATATCCCCTTTGGTGATGCCCAGGTTCACGAACCTGAGCTGTTGAACCTCTTTGGAGAGGCCAACCCCGCCTTTCAAATTGAGGACGGCGAGACCTTCCCTCAGATGCAGCAGCGTATGGTGAACGCCCTTTACCGCATCGCTGAGGAGAATCCCAATCGAACCGTTGCCTGTTTTTCGCATGGAATGGTCATTCGTTGTGCCCTGTGCTTTTTCCATGGCTGGGCGCTTTCCCAGATTGCTCAGGTTCCGCATAGCGACAATACCGGGGTTGCCTGTATCGAGGTGGATGGAAAAAACGTAAAAATTCTCTACGAGGCGGATAATTCCCATCTGCCCCGTGAGCTTTCTACCATCGTTCGAACCTATGCGCCCAACCAGCGCCGCTCTGCGTTTGCCATGGGCAACCAAAACCTTTGGTTCCGGCCTTGGAAGCCCTATCTGGAAAAAGATCTTTATATCAGCTATCGTCATGAGGCCTGGCTGGATATCCACGGCAGAGAAGAGCCCTTTTACGGCGAAGCTTTTTATGAGGTCGCTCTTCGTTCCAGTGAGCAGGATCCACGCAGCGTGATGGTGGCGTATCTGGATCACGAAATTGTGGGTCTGATTCAGACCGATTTGGATCAAGATGCAGGGGAGGCGGTTTGCTTTGTCCCCTTTGTCTATATGAACCCAGAGTACCGTCATAAGGGATTGGGCGTTCAGCTCTTGGGACAGGCCATAGCAGTGGCTCGCCCCCTGGGACGCAGCAAACTGCGTTTGCGCTGCGCTCCTACCAATTACATCGCCAAGCGCTTCTATGCTCGCTATGGCTTCCGTAAGGTTGGCATGGCAAAGGATAGCCGTGTTCCTCTGGAACTGCTGGAAAAAGACATCGGCTTGGGCTATGAAGAACAATTCGGATTGTAACAACCTCAAATACATCAAACAGGAGATAGAGGAATTCCCTTTGTCTCCTGTGATTTTGAACGGAGCTTTCTTATGAAAGAGATTTTCGACACAAGATTTTTCCCGGTCTCTCATGCGGATATGCAGGCCAGAGGATGGGATTGGTATGATTTTCTCATCATCAATGGTGATGCTTATGTAGACCATCCCAGCTTCGGCAGTGTCGTCATTGCCCGTGTGCTGGAAGCCGACGGCTTCCGGGTGGCATATCTTTCCCAACCGGATTGGCACAGCGCCGATGCGTTCCGGGCGATGGGAAAACCCCGCCTGGGCGTGATGATTTCAGCCGGAAACCTCGACTCCATGGTGGCTCATTACACCGCCGCCAAGAAACGCCGCCGCCAGGATGCCTATTCTCCGGGAAACATCGCCGGGCTTCGACCCGACCGTGCTACGCTGGTTTACGCCAACCGGGTTCGGGAGGCGTTTGGTGCATCTGTTCCCCTGGTCATTGGCGGTTTGGAAGCATCTCTGCGCCGCTTTGCCCATTACGATTACTGGGAAGATAAGGTTCGTCGTTCGTTGCTCTTTGACTGTCGTGCGGATTTGCTGGTCTATGGCATGGGAGAAGCGGCCAGCCGTGAGATTGCGGCTCGCCTCCGGGATGGCACGCCGATTGCTGAAATGACGGATATCCGAGGAACCAGCTATGCCGCCCGAGATGTCTCTGACTGCCCTTATCCCAAAGTAGAGGTGCCCTCCTTTGAGGAGGTTTCCACAGATAAAGAGGCATACGCCCGAGCAAACAAGGTGGAGTATGAGGAGCACGATCCCATCCGGGGCAAGGCCATTTTGCAAAAGCATGGCAACCGTTGGCTCATCACCAATCCGCCACAGATGCCCCTTTCGATGGAAGAATTAGACCGAGTGGCGGAATTGCCGTATGTCCGAGCCTATCACCCCATGTATGAGGAAATGGGGGGCGTTCCTTCGATTGAGGAGGTACAGTTCTCTGTCACCCATAACCGTGGCTGCATTGGCGGCTGTAATTTCTGCGCCTTGGCGTTCCATCAGGGACGCATGATGACCTGCCGCAGCCATGAAAGCGTGGTTCGAGAGGTCACGCTGCTCACCAAACATCCAGACTTCAAGGGATATATCCACGATGTAGGCGGCCCAACCGCCAATTTGCGCTTTCCAAGCTGCAAAAAACAGCTCAAGCACGGCATGTGCCCCAATCGGGTGTGTTTGGCTCCCAAACCCTGTCCCAATCTGATTGCGGATGAATCGGACTACCTGGAAATGCTTCGTAAGCTGAGAAAAATTCCAGGCGTGAAAAAAGTCTTTGTCCGTTCTGGTATTCGCTATGACTACATGCTCTGCGACAAAAAGGACGATTTCTTCCGAGAATTGGTGAAATACCACATTTCCGGCCAGTTAAAGGTAGCGCCAGAGCATTGCATTGACACCGTTCTGGATTATATGGGCAAAAGCCATATCGATGTTTACGAGCGGTTCCAGCAGAAGTATAACACTTTGAATCAAAATGCGGGAAAATCTCAGTTTTTGGTTCCTTATCTGATGTCTTCTCATCCGGGTAGTACCATCAAGGATGCCATTGCTTTGGCGGAATATTTAAACAAAATGCACCGTGTGCCGGAGCAGGTTCAGGATTTCTATCCCGTCCCCGGCTGCCTTTCCACCTGTATGTATTATACTGGTATTGACCCCAGAACCATGAAACCGGTGTATGTGGCTCGGGATCCGCACGAAAAAGCCCTCCAGCGTGCGCTGCTTCAATACCGAATGCCGGAAAATTGGAAGCTGGTCAAAGAAGCGTTGGAAAAAGCAGGACGGGAAGATTTGATTGGGTTTGAGGAACGCTGCTTGATTCGTCCCTATCCTCCGAGACACGCCGATAGCCCCGCTAAACGAGGCCGCACCTTTGGAAACGGAGGACAGAGTGGCGAAAAATCCTCTAAACCTGCCGAAAAAACAAAAAGAGCGGCTCAAAAGGGAAAAGAGACCGGCGAAAAGCCCTCTCGTCCTCCCCAAAAGAGAAAAAATGACCGCTTTGAGCGGACAAAAACCGCAAAAGCGGGGGAGCGTCGTTCCAAGCATAAAGTTTAATCTCATCTCAAGAGACTGCCTCATGGTAGTCTCTTTTTTTGCCAAGCAAGATTTTTGCCTTGTGAAGAACATGGAAATGTGATAAAATGTCGTTATCTCACCGGGAGGGACTCTCATGCGTTATCGTAATCTCTATGAACAGATCAAAAGTGAAACCGCCCAGGGCGGAGTCACGGTCAAAGAAAAACACTGGCTCCGTGTGCCGCTGATTTGCTGTATTCTGCCGGCTCTTTTTCTTCTGATTTACCTTGTGCTCAGAAGCAACCAGAAGCTCATGAACGTGATGGTCTTCCAAGTCACCACGCCCATCAAGCACATTCTGGCGGGAATCAACGCTCATCTGCCCTTCGCTGTGGGTGAGGTGGTTTGGGCTGTGGCAATGTTTGCGCTGCTGGTGTTCCTCATCCGCACCGTCTATTTGCTCATCCGCTATCAAAACCGGGGACAGCGTTTGATTCGCCGGATTTTGGCGCTCATTTCTGCGGGGCTTATTGTCTACAGCTGTTATACGGTCATGTGGGGCATCAATTACTATGCAGAGAGCTTTGCTTCCCGCAGCGGATTGACCGCCAGAGGCTGCACAGTACAAGAGCTTTACACCTTGACCTCTTCCTTTGCAGAACGCTGCAATGCGCTTTCCGGTGAAATGCCTCGGGGGGAGACGGGAACCACCGTTCTGAACAACGATGAGCTTTTCTGTAATGCAGAAGAGCTTTACAGCAATATTCAAACAGAGTTTTCTGCTTTAAATGTGCCTGTTTATGACCCAAAACCCATGTTTTTCTCACCTGTCATCTCTGCCATGGGCTTTACGGGCTTCTATTTCCCTATGACGGCGGAAAGCCTCGTCAATGTGGAGCAGGCGGATTGTCTCATCCCCGCTACCATACTCCATGAGCTGGCTCATCAGTGCAACGTGGCAGAGGAGGATGCCGCCAACTTTGTGGCCATCCTTGCTGGCCTCCACAGCGAGGATTCAGTGTTCCAGTATTCTTCCGCTCTGCTGGGTTACATTCATTTGAGCAATGCGCTCTACTCTGCTAACCGGGAGGCGTGGCAGGAGGTGAGGGACATCCTCAACGAGCAGGTTCGAGCCGACCTAGACGAAAACAACGCCTTTTGGGACAAGTATGAGTCTCCCGTCAAAACCGCCTCTGAGACCATCTATGAGGGCTACCTGAAAAGCGTTGGTCATAGCGAGGGGATGAAGAGCTATGGTCAGTGCGTTGACCTTCTGACTGCTTATTACTTTGACAAATAACAACAAAATCAAAGGGAGTGTTTGCCATGAAAAGCGTACCCCAAAAGTGGAAGGCGCTGGCTGCTGTCATTGCTCTTGTTTCGCTGATTTTAGGCTGGTACTGGACCTTGCGTCCTGGCATTTTTGTGGGAGATGATTTTTATTACCGAGTGAACAGCGAAAAGCTCGCTCGAAGTGCATCGGATTACATCGTGAAAACAGGAGAGAATTCCTACGATATTCGATACAGACAGGAAGAAAAATCCGTTCAAGTGACTTCAAACGGTTCTTTTTACTCCTTTGCCTTTTCCGATGGAAAGACCGTAGAAGGCAACTGGAACGGCGTTTTCCTGGACGACGGCAGTGATTTCCCGTTCGAAATTACCGTTTCCGTCAATGGTGTACCGGCGGCCTTTTCCCATCAAGCCCATGCAATTACCTTAATCCATTGGCAGGAAAAAGAATTTACAACCATTTCAGTGTGGTATATTTTGCTGCTTGGCCTGCTGTTTTACGTCATCGGCGTTGTCACCATCTGGTTTCCTGAAGAAATGTACTTCTTGTTCAGCCGTTGGCAATATCGGAATGCGGAGCTTTCTGACGCAGGCAAGATGGCAGAGCAGTTTGGTGGAATCATGCTGTGCGGTCTGGGTATTTTGACGATGACAGGTCTTTTTTCAAATTCTTCAACTAGTGGAGCCGTGAAAATCATGCGTATTATGACAGATCGTGAGCTGGTAGAACTGGCCTTTTCCATGCACCAATATTCTTATGTACCTTATTCTCGTTTTCCGGTAGGGGCTGCGCTTCTCTGCGCCGATGGCCAAGTGTTCACCGGCTGCAACGTGGAAAACGCCGCTTATGGCTCTACCATCTGTGCCGAACGCACGGCGCTGGTCAAGGCGGTCAGCGAAGGCCGCTGGGACGACTTTATCAAGCTTGCCATTGCGGGAGAGAGTGAGGATTATTGCTGGCCCTGCGGTGCCTGTCGTCAGATGTTGTATGAGTTCGCTCCTGATTTGGAGGTTCTCTGTGCCAATGGCAACCATGAGTTTGTTACCATCCCGCTCCGTGAATTGCTTCCGCATGGCTTTGGATCCCAAACGCTGGATAAGAAAGGATAATTTCCATGAAACAAGGCGCTATTTTCGATCAGGACGGCTTGATGTTTGATACAGAAAAGCTTTATTCTCTCAGCTGGTACGAAGCAGGGGAGGAGTTCGGTGTTTTCGTGCCGGAGGAGTTCACCCACGCTGTCAGCGGCAGCAGCGGCCCCGGCATGATGAGCATCATTCGGCATTATATCCCCGCCATCCCGACCCCGGAGGAGTTCTGGCAGCGCTGCAAAACCATCTGTATCGAAAAGCAGAATCAAAATCTGCCCGAAAAGCCCGGACTCCATGAAATTTTGCGATTTTTCAAAGAAAACGGAGTCAAAATGGCAGTTGCCAGCAGCTCTCCGAAATTCCAGGTGGAAAAAAACCTGGTGCGTGCTGGCGTGCGGGAGTACTTTGACGCAGTGGTTTCCGGGGAGGAAGTCCTCCATGGAAAACCTGCGCCGGATATCTTCCTGCTGGCGGCAGAAAAGATTGGTATAGACCCGAAAGACTGTTATGTCTTTGAAGACAGCATCAACGGCATCCGAGCGGGCGTGGCGGCTGGCTCTGCTTCCGTGATGATTCCCGATATCACCCAGCCGGACGAGGAAATCCGCTCCATCTGCGCCGCTGTCTGCGGCAGCCTCTTGGAGGTTGTGGACGAGATTCAGGCTGGAACTCTATAAAGTGAGGTAAATAATCATGTATTACGTTCCCGAAGGTACCAAACTGTGCGGTTTTTATGAGTGTCAGGACTGCGGCAGCCGTTTTTTGTCCGTGCAAATCGGCCCCTGTATGGTGTGCCCTGACTGTGGCGAAGAGCCCGATATGGAGATTGGCCCCGATGACGAAATGCCGGAAGTCCGAGAGGCAGCCAAACTGCTCCAGGTCATTCAGGGTGAGGAAGAAGTCGAAAAGATGGATACGTTACTCAGCTTGGCCATCACCGGCGGTGACTATAACTGGCTCTGATGGGAGGATCCGCTTTGGCCTATCAATATTTGCTCTTTGATTTGGATGGAACCCTGACCGATTCCGGCCCCGGTATTATGAACGCCGCCGCCTATGCCCTGGAAAAAATGGGGGTTCCGGTGGGGGAGCGAGCCTTGCTCAAGCGCTTTGTCGGGCCGCCCCTTAACCAGACCTTCCACAACCTCTACGGCATTCCCTGGACGCACACCATGGAAGCCATTCTCCACTACCGGCATTATTACAACGAAATGGGCGGTATTTTTGAAAATCAGCCTTATCCCGGCATTCATCAGTTGTTGGCGGAGTTAAAAGCAGAGGGAAACGCTCTTTTGGTCGCCACATCCAAACCCCTGCCAATGGCTCAACGTGTGCTGGATTATTACAACTTAACCCAGTATTTTGACTTTGTGTTCGGCGGAACGTTGGATGAGAGCGGCTGTATCAAGTCGGTGATTGTGGGGCAGGCGGTGGAGGCCTGCGGCTTGGCGGCCAAGGGAAACATCCTGATGATTGGAGATCGGGAACACGATGTGATTGGGGCACACGAAAATGGATTGCCCTGTGTGGGTGTTCTCTGGGGCTATGGCAGCCGGGAGGAGTTGGAATCCGCCAAGGCCGAATACATTGCGGAAGATTACGAACAACTGAAAGCCATCATTCATGGCTGAGGAGGAACAAAATGAGAATTATGGCCATTGATTACGGCGACGCTCGGACGGGCATTGCCATCTCTGACCCCTTTGGGATGCTGGCCGGACACACGGAGGTCATCAGCAGCTGGCGGCAGGAGGAAGTGGTGGAACGAATCCTGAACATCATTCAAGAGCACGGCGTGGACGAGCTTGTTTTGGGTCATCCCAAAAACATGGATGCAACCCGTGGCGAAAAAGCAATCAAAAATGAGAAGCTGGCAGAAATTTTGAAAGAACGTTCTGGTCTGCCCTTAACCCTGTGGGACGAACGCCTCACCACGGTGGATGCTCACCGCATCCTTCGGGACAATGGCAGAAAAACCTCTAAGCACCGTAAAAATGTGGACGCTGTTGCCGCCACGCTCATTCTGGAAGGCTACCTTTCTTTCCGTAAAAATCGCCTGTAAGCGGCCTACCCCAAAGAAAAGAGGAAACACACAATGATGCTGGATACCAACAACAATAAGGTTGTTTTGAAGTTAGAAGATCTCTATGGTAACGTGCAGGAGTTTGAACTCCTGGACATGGTGGAGTATAACAAAGAAGCCTTTGGCGTTTTTCTGCCCGTAGAGGACGAAGAAGGCGACGTTGCCATCCTGCGTCTGGTGGGCAAGGACGACCAGAAGGCAGAGAGCTATGCTCCCGTCGGCGATGAGGATTTGGAACAGGCCGTCTTTGATCTCTTCCAGATTAAAAATCTGGATGCCTTTGATTTCGGCGCTCAAAGCTTTGGGTTGTAAATTGCCATGTTTCATTTTAACGCTAAAAAAACGCCCGTGCCTTCCCGTGAATTGGAAGCGGGAACCATTCGCCGTCATCTGGTGTTCCATGGAAGAGTCCAAGGGGTTGGGTTTCGCTACCGAGCGGTAGATGCAGCTCGGAAAATTGGCATCACCGGGTGGGTGAAGAACGAATATGACGGCACTGTGGTGATGGAAGCACAGGGAACCCCGGAGAAAATCAATGCGCTCATCAAAGCGCTGCGTTATATGCGCTACATCCAAATTGATTGGGTGGATGGCTATGATATTCCCGTGGAACCCAAGGAACGGAGCTTCCGAGAAACCTATTGAATCTGTTCCACCAAGACGACGAAAACTCCCGCCAGCGATGTGCCAGCGGGAGCTTTTTTGTCCAGAGGTCAGAGACAGCAATCAGATACGGGCAACGCCGGACTTGATGGCAGCCTCAGCAACAGCTTTTGCCACAGCGGGGCCAACTCTGGGGTCGAATGCGGCGGGGATGATGTAGTCCTCGTTCAGCTCGTCGTCAGAGATCAGGTCAGCCAGAGCTTGAGCAGCGGCCATCTTCATTTCCTCGTTGATGTCAGAGGCACGGACATCGAAGGTACCACGGAAGATGCCGGGGAAAGCCAGAACGTTGTTAATCTGGTTGGGGAAGTCAGAACGACCGGTGGAGCAGACACGAGCACCGCCAGCCTTTGCCTCGTCGGGAAAGATTTCGGGAGTGGGGTTGGCGCAAGCAAAGATGATGGCGTCCTTATTCATGGTCTGCACCATCTCTTTTGTGACCTGACCGGGGGCGGAAACACCGATAAACACATCAGCGCCTACCAGCATATCAGCCAGCTTGCCAGCCTTCTTTTCCAGGTTAGTCTTCTGAGCCATTTCAGCCTTGATCCAGTTCAGACCGTCACGACCCTCATAAATAGCGCCCTTACGGTCGCACATGGTGATGTTCTGGAAGCCAGCACTCAGCAGCAGCTTCACGATAGCAACAGCGGCAGCACCTGCACCGGAGGTAACAATCTTGACCTCTTCCTTTTTCTTGCCGACGACCTTCAAAGCGTTCTGGAGGCCAGCCAAGGTGATGACAGCAGTACCGTGCTGGTCGTCGTGGAAGATGGGAATGTCGCACTTTTCCTTCAGCTTGCGCTCAATCTCAAAGCAGCGGGGAGCGGAAATATCCTCCAGATTGATGCCGCCGAAGGAGCCGGAGATCAGATAAACAGCGTTGACAAACTCATCCACGTCCTTGCTCTTCACGCACAGGGGGAAAGCATCCACGTCAGCAAAGGACTTAAACAGAGCGCACTTGCCTTCCATAACGGGCATACCAGCCTCGGGGCCGATGTCACCCAGACCCAGAACAGCAGTACCGTCGGTGATGACGGCGCACAGATTGTGACGGCGGGTCAGCTCATAAGACTTGTTGATATCCTTCTGAATCTCCAGGCAGGGCTGGGCAACGCCGGGCGTATAAGCCAGGGACAGATCATCCTTGGTGTTGCAGGGAACGGTGCAAGTAACCTCAATCTTGCCCTTCCACTCGCCGTGGAGGCGCAGAGACTCTTTTGCGTAATCCATAATATTCAAACTCCGTTTCTTCATTGAATTGGGATAGGCTCTTAGAGGCTGTTTCGTATCCCGGCGTATGCCGATAACGAAGCATATTTTTCGTCAGTGAGGTCGAATCAGAAAGGTGCCAGTGGCACATTTCCGACCGAGTGCAAGAAACGAGCTTTGCTCGCACCTCTATTCCCTGCTGTGAAATTTTGCAGGAATCCTGACGGCTTTCAAAAAATTTCGCAGTGATATGGCGGAAAAGAGCCAAGTTAGCGGCGTGCGTCTGGGTTACGAAACAGCCTCTTAGTCCTCAAAGGGGAACTTGTAATCCAGACCGAACTCGTCACGCAGAGCAATGCACTCCTTCTGGATGGACTCGCCCACGGGCACGCCCTTATCCTTGCGATCCTGCCATGCCAGCCATTCCTTCTCACCGGCGGTGTAGATGCGTTCAGCGCCGGGAGCCTTCTCGGAAGCACGCAGTTCGCGGCAAATCTCGCCGGTAGAGGTCTTGAAGGTGTCCAGACCCATGAAGAACTCAGGATTGATGACAAAGAAGAAGTGACCCAGACGGTACATCTGGTTGTTGCCGTTGGCATCCTTGCCATTCAGCGCCTTCATGTGGGGGCCGCCAGCCAGCGCAGAGGAGAGAATCTCAACGATGGTGGTGAAGCCATAGCCCTTGAAGCCGCCGGTTTCTTCGCCGATACCGCCAACAGGCAGCAGAGCGCAGTTGCCAGCACGCATTTCCTTGAGGATTTCGCCGGAGTCGGTCATAGTTCCGCCGTCCTTGGTGATGACCAGGCCAGCGGGAGTGGGCTTGCCGGAACGCTCATAATATTCAATCTTGCCGTTCTGGATGGTGCAGGTAGCACAGTCGAAGTTAAAGGGGAACGCTTCGTCGGTGGGCATGGTGAAGGTGAAGGGGTTGGTACCCATCATAGGCTCCACGCCAAAAGTGGGGGCGACAGAGGGACGAGCGTTGGTGCCAGAAATACCGATCATGCCAGCTTTTTCGGCCATGGTGGTCCAGTAACCGGCGATGCCGTAATGGGTAGAATTCAGGATGGTACCACCGGCCATGCCGTAGACCTTCGCTTTCTCAATCAGCATTTCCATCATCTTGTGGCTGGCAACCATGCCCATGCCGTTGTTGGCATCCATCACGATGGTGGTGGGGGTCTCTTTGATGATGTCAATTTTGGTGACAGGCAGGAGAGTGCCGTTCTTGATGCGGTCGAGGTAGATGGGTTTAAAGCGGTTGCAGCCATGGCTCTCGATACCACGGCGGTCAGATTCCAACAGAACATCGGCGCAGATTGCGGCATCCTCTCTGGGGACACCGTATTTTTCAAATACGTCGATCATGAAGTTGTTCATGAGGTCCCAAGCAACATAGGGTCTTGTTTCCATAGTAAATTCCTCCAGATTAATTCCAAAACAAAAAAGTAAAAACACAGGGTGGCTCCCTATATTCTTACTTTTGCCTGGTAGTGCTTCGAAGAATGCAAATAAATCGGATGAAACTGAGCAAGCATTCTTCAAAGCAGTCCGCAAAAACACACGGACTCTCTTCTGTTAGAATAGCACAACTTGTTACCATTTGCAACTCAAAACCGTATAAAAAGAGAGATTGTACTTTATGCCCAAAATGACAAGGTCTTTTTTGTTAATTATTACATTGAATTAATTTATTCAAAAACAAAGGGAAGAGCCCCGCTTTTCAGAACCGATCCGCCAAGGAGCGGCGCACGGCTGACGTGGTTCTGAGAGCGGAACTTTTCCTTTTGATTGATTTTGTTACTTGGCAAGGGCAGCTCGGACAAAGCTCACAAAGAGGGGGTGCGGCTTGTTGGGACGGCTCTTGAACTCAGGATGGAACTGCACACCCACATAAAACTCGTGCCCAGGCAGTTCGACCACCTCCACAATGGACTCATCAGGAGAGGTACCGCTCACAACCAAACCGGCGTTGACCAGCTCTGCCCGGAACTCGTTGTTGAACTCATAACGATGACGATGACGCTCGAAAATCAGCTGAGAATCATAAGCCTGATGCAGCTGCGTGTTGGGCTGAATCTTACAGGGATAAGCGCCCAGGCGCAGCGTTCCGCCCTTTGCCACGCTTTCGCTTTGATCGGGCAGAAAATCAATCACCTTGTGGGTGCTGTGCTCGTCAAACTCGCCGGAATTGGCATCCGTCATACCTGCCACAAATCGAGCAAACGCAATCACAGAAATCTGCATTCCCAAACAAATGCCAAAATAGGGGAGATGTGCCTGCTGGCAGTAATGAGCGGTAACAATCATTCCCTCAATGCCACGCTCACCAAAACCGCCGGGGACGATAATGCCAGAGCAGTCTTTCAGCACCTCCGCCACATTGTCCTCCGTGATACCTTCGGAGTCAATCCATCGAATGTCTACTTCGGAGCCAAGACGGAATCCGGCGTGGCGCAGTGCTTCCGCCACGGAGAGATAAGCGTCATGCAGCTGGACGTATTTTCCCACCAAACCAATGGTAACGGTTTTGTTGCGGCTGTGAATCATGCCCAGCATTTCGTTCCATTCGGTCAGGTCGCTCTCCGGGGCGTGGATTCCTAGCTCTCGGCAGACAATGGAGGAAAAGTTGCTCTTTTCCAGCATCAGGGGGGCTTCATACAGGACAGGCAGGGTGATGTTCTCAATCACACAGTCGGGCTTGACATTGCAGAACAGAGCGATTTTTTGGAAAATCGAGGGTTCCAGCGGCTCGTCACAGCGCAGCACGATAATATCGGGCTTCACGCCCATTCCCTGCAACTCCTTGACAGAGTGCTGGGTGGGTTTGGACTTGTGCTCGTCCGAACCACGCAGGAAGGGAACCAGCGTAACATGAATAAAGAGGCTGTTTTCCCGACCAACCTCCAAAGAAATCTGGCGAACGGCTTCCAAAAAGGGCTGGGATTCAATATCACCAATGGTTCCGCCGATTTCAGTGATAACCACATCTGCATCAGAGTGCTTACCAACTCGGTAAACAAATTCTTTGATTTCGTTGGTGACGTGAGGGATTACCTGAACGGTCGAACCCAAATATTCCCCCCGGCGCTCTTTGTTCAGCACGTTCCAGTAAACCTTGCCGGTGGTCAGATTGGAATATTTGTTCAAATCTTCGTCAATAAACCGCTCGTAATGACCCAAATCCAGGTCAGTCTCTGCGCCATCCTCCGTGACATAAACCTCACCGTGCTGATAAGGACTCATGGTTCCGGGGTCTACGTTGATATAGGGATCCAGCTTTTGGGCGGCGACCTTCAACCCACGGGCTTTGAGCAGTCTGCCCAGAGAAGCAGCGGTAATTCCCTTTCCCAAACCGGACACAACGCCTCCGGTGACGAAAATATACTTGGTGGTCTTCATGAAACGTCCTCCCGTAAAACAGATTTCCAGTGAAAATAAAAAAACAAGGGCAGTCATCCGTGCGGAGATAGTTTCTCCACACACATGAGCGCCCTTGCTCAATTGGGCATTATAGCACCAGTGTTTTTTCTTGTCAACAAAGCGCAAAAGCCTCTTTTGGAGAATCGTTCCATGGTTTTGCCTGTGTGTCACAGCAAATCGCACAACAAGCAGCCACAAGCGGTTGACGAACCTGCAAGCGGAAGGTATAATCTAATTACATGAATACTCAAATTTTGTGTGATTGTGGAGAAAACAGATGAACAGGAGGAAAGAATCGATGTTTTCTTATATGTGGCCGATTGCGTTGGTGGTGCTTTCCAATACCGTTTATCAGATTTGCGCCAAAGAAGTGTCACCCACCATCAATCCCTTTGCTTCTCTCGTTATAACCTATCTGGTAGGAGCCGCAGCTTCCGCCGTGCTGTATTTTTCCTTTCAAAAAGGCGGCAGCTTATTCAAGGAGTTTGCCCACATCAATTGGGCGTCGTTCGCTCTGGGACTGGTCATTGTGGGCTTGGAAGTCGGCTTCATCTTTGCTTATCAGGTGGGCTGGAAGGTGAGCACCGCCTCTGTGGTGCAAAGTGCTTTTCTTGCCCTTATGCTGGTAGTAGTGGGATTGCTGCTCTATCATGAACCTATCACAAGAAATAAGGTAATTGGCGTTGTCTTTTGCCTGATTGGATTGCTTTTTCTGAATCAATAAAAGGAGAATAACAAATGGATACTTTTATCACCGTTGCTGTTGGAATTTTGATTATTGTTTTGGGCTGGCTGCTGACATTTCGGCAAATGATTGGCTTGCTCCATTCCTACCACTATAAGCGGGTCGAAGAAAAAGATAAGCCGGCTCTTTGCAAGTGGTCTGGTATTGGGGTTATGCTGACTGGTGCGGGCATTCTTACCTTGCCCTTTATCAGCCATGTCTTTGGGATTCTTCTCGTTGCCATCGGTTTGGCACTCTCTCTGGGAAGTATTATCAAATACAATCACGGCCTGTTTTAATCAGTTGGTCACACAAAGAAGGTGTTAGTCTCAAAGTGGGTTATTATCTATTGGAATCACTTCTTTTTTGCGGAAGATTGACTTGATTTCTGTGATACAATCAGCGCCTTCCTTGACAGAATGACGTTTTGTGATATACTCTTGCTGATGCGATACGCATGAAAAACAGATTTCACCATTAAAGGATGGAATATAGATGAAAACCAGTGATTTTTATTATGAGCTTCCCCCTGATCTGATTGCTCAGACCCCTTTGAAACAGCGTGACGGCTCTCGTCTGCTGGCTCTGGAAAAAGAAACCGGCCTGTGGGAGCATAAGCGTTTTTTTGACCTTCCTTCCTATCTGAATCCCGGTGACTGCCTGATTCTGAATAACTCTCGTGTTCTGCCCGCTCGTCTCATCGGCCATCGGGAAACCGGCGGTGTTTCTGAGGTGCTCCTCCTCACCGAAAAGGGAGATAACGTTTGGGAATGCCTGGTGCGTCCCGGAAAAAAGCTCCGTCCCGGTGCCCGAGTAAAGTTTGGAGACGGCCAGCTGGAGGCGGAAATTCTGGAGGTTCTGCCCGACGGAAACCGCCACGTCAAATTTTATTATCAAGGCATCTTCCTGGAGGTGCTGGAGGAGCTGGGACGAATGCCGCTCCCTCCTTATATTAAGGAAGAATTGCAGGATCAGGAGCGTTATCAGACCGTTTATTCCAAGGTTCCCGGAAGTGCCGCCGCTCCGACCGCTGGCCTGCACTTCACCCCTGAATTGCTGAAACAGATTGAGCAAATGGGCGTGAAGATTGGTTATGTCACTCTCCACGTCGGCTTGGGAACCTTCCGCCCTGTCAAGGTGGAGGACGTCGAAACCCACGACATGCACTCGGAATACTGCATGGTTCCCCAGGAAACCGCCGACCTCATCAACGAGACCAAACACCATGGCGGTCGGGTTGTCTGCGTTGGAACTACTTCTTGCCGAACCATAGAATCCTTTGCCAACGAAGACGGAACCATGGACGCTCACGCTGGATGGACAAAGATTTTTATCTATCCCGGTTATCGCTTCAAGTGTCTGGATGCGCTTGTCACCAATTTCCATTTGCCCGAGTCCACGCTGCTGATGCTGGTTTCTGCCCTTGCCGGGAAAGAGCACATCATGAACGCTTACGCCGAGGCAGTCAAGGAGAATTACCGCTTTTTCTCCTTTGGTGATGCGATGTTTATCCATTGACCAGCCCCCATTCTCATCCAATCAACCAAAAAAGCTGAGTAGTGACGAGCTACCCAGCTTTTTGTTTTGCTAGTGAAACCACCAAAGAATGGTTCCTACTTTGGTTTATTTTTCCGCTTCAGCGCATATAATAGACCGATACATTTTACAAGGAGCTGATAACCTATGAACAGTCGAACCAGTACCGCCCTGAGCCGCAACGCTCAAAACGCCCTGCGCTACGCCCAAGAGGAGGCACGAACGCTGGGTCACGGCTATGTGGGCAGTGAGCATCTTCTGCTGGGTCTTCTGCGGGAACAGAACGGAAGAGCGTCCAAAGTCCTTTGCTCTGCCGGGTTTCAAATAGATTCCCTCCGAGAAACCGTGGCAAAACTGGTGGGAGTTGGCGCTTCCGGCTGTGTTCCTACCCAGGGGCTTACGCCTCGCTGTCATCGCATCATTGAGTTAGCGGTGGCGGAAAGCTGTCGGCTACAGAGCAAAACCGTAGATACGGAGCACCTTTTGGTTGGCATTTTACAGGAGGGCGATGGAGCCGCCGCCCGCATTCTTTCCAGCAGCGGAATGGAGCTTCACCGTTTGACTGGCACTCTTTTTGCGTCTCTTGGGGAGGGGAACGGCTCGGTTTTTCGAGAGCGCCGCAGCCGGGAAAGTGATCCTGTGCGAGAATCCAAGCTGCTGGATCAATTCGCCCGGGACATGACCCGAATGGCGGAAAACGGACAGCTGGATCCCGTGACCGGACGGGAGGAAGAACTCGACCGAGTGGTGCAAATTCTTTGCCGCCGCACCAAAAACAACCCTGTTCTGCTGGGAGAACCAGGCGTTGGAAAAACAGCCATTGCCGAAGGACTGGCCCAACGTCTGGCCAATGGAGCGGTTCCAGAGGCACTCCGAGGAAAGCGCCTGCTTTCTGTGGATTTGTCTGCGACCGTTGCGGGAACAAAATACCGGGGCGAATTCGAAGAACGAGTCAAGCGTATTTTGAAAGAAGTCCAGCGTGTGGGCAATGTGATTCTTTTTTTGGATGAGCTCCACACCATTGTGGGGGCTGGCAGTGCGGAGGGCTCCATTGATGCGGCCAACATCCTCAAGCCGGCACTGTCCCGAGGAGAGCTTCAAGTACTCGGCGCTACCACACAAGAAGAGTATCGGCGGTATATTCGCAAGGACGCAGCACTGGAACGCCGTTTTCAGCCCGTCACGGTGGAAGCACCCACGCCAGCGGAGACCATCACCATTCTCCAGCAGCTCCGCAGCCGATACGAAGCCCATCATGGTCTGACCATTTCCGACGAGGCCTTAGAGGGAGCGGTGGAACTGAGTGTCCGCTATCTTCCCGACCGCTATCTCCCAGATAAAGCCGTTGATCTCATGGACGAAGCGGCGGCGCAGGCTCGCATTGCGTCAGAGCTGCCCCCTGAGCGCTTTCATGAGCTGGAAAGCCGCCGTATGGAATCGGTCAACGCTTTGGAGGCGGCCATCCGCAGCCAGGACTTTGAGAAAGCGGCGCTCTATCGGGATGCGGAAGAAAACTTCCGTCACCAGCTCGAAGAGGAACAGGAACGGTGGTATTCCTCTCCCAATCGCAAAGCGGTCACGGTTCACCGGGAGGACATCGCAAAAGTGCTGTCCGTTTGGACGGGGATTCCCGTCAGCTCCATCACGGAGGATGAGAGCCGCCGCCTGTTGTCCCTGGAAGAAGCCCTTCACCATCGTTTGGTGGGACAGGAGGAAGCGGTTTCGGCTGTTTCTCGTTCCATCCGCCGCAGCCGTTCCGGCTTGAAGGAGGAAAACCGCCCGGTAGGCTCGTTTTTGTTTGCGGGACCCTCTGGTGTGGGTAAAACGGAGCTGTGTCGTGCTTTGGCGGAAAATCTGTTCGGAACGGAGGATGCCTTGCTGCGTCTGGACATGTCAGAATATATGGAAGCACAATCCGCTTCCCGGCTGATTGGTTCCCCTCCCGGCTATGTGGGATATGAGGAAGGCGGACGGCTCACCGAGGCAGTACGGAAGCGGCCTTATCGGGTCGTTCTCTTTGACGAGCTGGAAAAAGCCCATCCCGAGGTATTGAATCTGCTGCTGCAAATTCTGGAGGATGGAATGCTCACCGATTCACAGGGGCAAAAGGCAGATTTCCGCAACACAGTATTGGTGATGACCACCAACGCCGGAGCGGATGCCCTGGCCGCCATGGAGCACCCGCTCGGCTTTGGTACACCAGCCGTACAGGAACGGCAAACCGCCCTCCAAAGTGCGCTAAAACGGCAGTTTCGGCCAGAGTTTCTTAACCGCATTGACGAAATTGTTTGCTTCCAAAAGCTGGACGACAAAGAAATTGAGGCAATTGCCCGGCTCATGCTGGAGCGCTTTGGGCAACGCCTCAAAAAACAAAAGATTCAGCTTTCCTATACAGAATCCGTGCTCAACCGCATCGGAAAAGAAGGACACGATCCAGCCTTTGGCGTTCGTCCACTGCGGCGCTTTATCCGTGCCAACGTAGAGGACGCAGCGGCGGAACTGCTGCTCAATGGAAGCCTGAAAAGCGGGGATACCCTCTTGATTGCGGAGCAGAATGGGGAATTAACCTTAACCACACAATAACCACACAATCACTTTGAAGCCCATCCCACCTCAATCTGGTGGGAACTTTTTTTGTCAAACCACGGTCCGTGCAGATAAAACCATCCGCTCATGACGGTGGCAATGGACCAGCCGATGGGCCAAGCGCACCAAATGCCCGTGCAGCCCAGCAGCGTTCTGGATAAACAGACCGCTAATCCGACACGCAACACCAAATCGGTAAAGGTGGCCGTCATAAACTGATTCATCATGCCACTTCCTCGCAGAATGCCGTCCGTCACCAGCTTGGCGGAAACCACCCAATAGAAGGGGGAGAGGATGCGGAGGTAGAGAATACCGGTTTCCATCGCCAAGCCGTCGGGATGCTCCATGAATGGAATCATCAGCCAGCGCCCGGCGAAGAAATACATCAGCGTCAGCGGCACACTCAGCATCCACACCAGTTTCAGTCCCGCTTTCCATCCCGATGGGATGCGGTCTAGCTTCTGAGCACCCAGGTTTTGGGCGGTGTAGTTGGAAATACCGTTGCCAATGGTGGTAAACGAGGTGATAACCAGATTATTCAGCTTTACGGAGGCCGCATAACCGGCAATCACGCTGGGGCCAAAGGTGTTAATGACGCTTTGCAGCAGGATATTGCCCACCGAAATGAAGCTCTGCTGCAACATGCTGGGGATGGCGATGCGGGCAATCTGCGCCAGAATGGGGAAGGAGAAAAGTTTGGGTTTTTCTTCTGTCTGCACCGCCTTCAAACGCCGATCAATCACCGCCAAAGCCAAAAGGCAGCTAACTCCCTGACACAAAAAGGTTGCCCATGCTACGCCCGCCACTCCCATTTGAAACACAGTGACAAACAGCACATCCACCGCAATGTTAGCGGTAGAAGAGAAGGCGAGAAAGGCGAACGGAGTCTTGGAATCTCCCAGACCGGAGAAAATACCTGTTGAGACGTTATAAAAAAACAGAAAGGGAAGTCCCAGCGTATAAATGTTCAGATACTGGAGAGAATCCCTCATGATCGCCGCTGGAGTGTGAATCAGTGCCAGCAAAACCTCTCCCAGCGCCAGTCCCAACACCATCAGCGTTCCGCAAAGAATGCCGCTTGCAATCATCGTGGTGGAAACAGCGGTTTTCATCTTGCTGTATTCCTTAGCTCCGAAGAAGCTCGACACAATCACAGAACAGCCCATGTTACATCCAAAAGCAAAGGCAATGTAAATCAACGTGATTTCATAACTGTTGCCCACAGCGGCCAACGCATTCTCACCAGCAAATTTGCCTGCAACCAAGCTATCCGCCAGGTTATACAGCTGCTGAAAAATAATGCTGCCAAATAGCGGAAGACAAAATCGCCATAGTACCGTTTCTGGCTTGCCGATGGTCAAATCTTTGTTCATAAGAAAGCCTCCTTTGTGCTTTTTCTGACTTGGCTTTTCAGCCAAAAGGTATTATACTACAGAAAAGCAATCTGTAAAAGGTATCTTTGATATAGCTCCCATATCAAAAACAAATATCAGAACCGGAAAAGAGGCGTGTGAAGATGTCCCCATCTTATGATTATTACCGTATCTTTTACTATGTGGCTTGCTACCGCAGCTTTACCAGAGCGGCGGCGGCCTTGATGAACAGTCAGCCCAATATCACCCGCTCCATGAACAACCTCGAAAATGAGCTGGGATGCAAGCTGTTTTTTCGTTCCAACCGTGGAGTGATGCTGACTCCCGAGGGAGAACAGCTCTTTTCTCACATCAAGATTGCGCAAGAGCAAATCATGGAAGCAGAAGCGGAGCTGGACAGCCGAAAAAATTTAACCCGTGGCATGATTTCCATTGGTGCCAGCGAAACGGCGCTGAATATCTTCCTGTTGGACAAGCTACGAGCCTTTCATCAGCGGTTCCCGGATATTCGCCTGCGCATCAGCAACCATTCCACGCCGCAGGCTCTTGCCGCTTTGGAACAGGGAACCGTAGACCTGGCCGTGGTTACTACGCCCACACGCTGCGAAAAGCATATGAAGCAAACGGTTCTCATGCCCTTTCGGGAAATCCTGATTGGAGGCAGCGGCTTTCAGGTTTTGGCCGGTCAGCGGCATCACCTGGCGGAGCTCAAGCCATTTCCCCTTATTATGTTGAGCAAAGACACCATGACCCACCGCTTTTACCATGAATTTTTCCTCAGTAACGGTATGATGCTAGAACCGGATACCGAAGTCGCCACCGTTGACCAGATTTTACCCTTGGTTCGCTATGATTTGGGGTTGGGTTTTGTGCCTGATGCGATGGCCTGCGATGCGCTCCATCGAGGAGAGGTGTTTGAGATTCCTTTAACCGAACCCATTCCGCAGAGGAGCGTGGTTTTGGTGCAAGACCTTCGAAAACCTCTGAGCGTGGCGGCTCATGCCTTTGTCGAGATGCTCAAATGACCCTTCTTTGCAGATAGAATTTAAAAAGGAGCAGAGCGAGTGAGTACCCGTTCTGCTCCTTGCTGCTGTTTATCCTTCTGCCTGGATGACTTTAACGCTGCTGGCGGGAAAGCTGGTTTCTCCACACACAATATCCGTCACCCGAGCCACGTCCGCCGCTTGCAGCTCGCCTTCTGAGCAGGCCACCACAACGCTGACGCTGTTGTCTCCCACAAAGGCCACGCAGTCGGTGTAGCCCTTGGCGGTGATGAGACTTTCAATTTCCGATTCCTGCAACGTGGCGGAAGCCATGGCGGTGATGCTGTCAGAGGCGGCGCTTACCGCTTCCGCTGCGGCATCGGGATCGTTCACGGTTTCCTGTAGGATGGAAAGCGCACTGCAACGGGCTTCTTCCCGGTTGAGGCGAGCGGCTGCGAAATACCCATCCTCAGCGGAGGTCTGGGACAATTCCTCCTCACCCAATGCGTCCTGAGCAAAACCGGCTTCTTCTTCCGAAAGGGCATCCTCCGCCAGAGAATCGGATGCCTCGCCGTTTTTCTTGTCGGCGGTGTCGGTGAGAAGAATTTTGGTGTCTGAGCTGACCAGCTCTGCTTGACCCAGCGTTTTTCCAGTGGGGAGAGCCAAATTGCTGGCCGACTCGCTCTGACTGTAAGACCAGTTTAGATAGACCGCTGCACAGACAAACAGCACAATTGCGGCTACCACGGCGTTTCGTTTCCAAAGGTTCATCAAGATTCCTCCTTTTGCCTTTTTCGGGATAAAAACAACGATCACTTGCTGTCACCCTGCCTTTCCGAAACGGAAATATGATCCGCCTTCAGGCCGGTGAGGGCTTCCACCGCCCGCAGCACTTCCAGCCGCACTCGGGCGTTGCCGCCTCCGTCGCAGACCACCAGTGCGCCTTGAAACACAGGATAGAGAACCTGTGTGGTAACGGTGCTCTCGGTTCCAGAACCGGTGCTGAGAATCAGCGTGGAGTTTCGAGCGGAATCCTGCTGCACGTCGGTGTCTTCCGCCAGAACCTTGCGGCTTCCTGACTGTAAAGTCAGTACCACCTCGGCCCGTCCCACGCCTTGAATGGAAGAAAGAGTTTGCGCCATCCGTTTTTCCAGCTCGGAAAGATCAAAGGAATCGCTCTCCAACGAAGAAGGAGCGGTCATGGGCGCTGTCCTTTGCTCTTTTCCGGCGGGCCACATCAGCAGAACCGCACCAACCAGCAGCACCAACAGAGCATAGCGATATTTTTGCAGGGCATTCCATACTTTTTGACCGTCAAAGGACTGATTCATGGACTCCCTCCTTTCTCTTGCGTGAATTGGATGCGCTCACTTGGGATGCCAAGCTCCTTTTGAATCAGAGCCGTCAGAATGCTTTGCGCTCCGCTGTCCAGCGTGCCGGACACATCCGCTCGGTCAGGCAAAGGAAGCCCGTTTTCCTCTCGGCAATGGATGGTTACTTCACAGGAGATGCCGTCGCTGTCCGCTTTGCTCTCAATATATGCGCCCGTTTCCCGGGCTATGAGCTGTTCTGTGACGGAATAGTTGGTGGATTCCAACCGCTCGTCGTGGACAGCCAGCGCCGCATAAGCGCTTTCCCAACGGCTGAACAAGAGGTTAAAGTCCGTTCTCAGCACCGGACGCACCACTACCACAAACAGGAGCAGGGAACAGGTGAAGCAGCTCACCCGTTTCACTGTCCCGCTGGGCATGGCAGCTTGACAGAGGGCAATCAGCAGGGAAACAGCGGTCAACGATATCAGATAATGCTGTAAGGATTCCATTGCATTCCCTCCTATCCCACCGCTACCGCCAATGTGCCAAAGATAGCGAGCATTACCAGCAGAGCGGCGGTTCCTGTCATACCCAGCACCAGTCCAAAGGCTCCGGCAATGTCATTGATGAGCTTCGGCACGCTTCCCCGGCTGACAACCGAAGCCAGAACCGCCACCACCCGATAAACCAAATATTGGATGCCCAGCCGAAGAAACGGAGAGACGCAGAAGCCAAGCACCGCCACCACACCAAAGGTTCCCACGATGTTTCGCAGAACGGCCACGCCGGACAGCACCGTTTCTGTAGCTCCTGAGAGGATGCCGCCCACCACCGGAACCATGTTAGAAATGACCGTTCGGGTTAAGCGGATGGTCACAGCGTCAGCGCCCGCTGCTGCGGCACTGGAGAGAGAGAGATAGCCAGTAAAAGCCAGCAGCAACGTGGTCAGTACAGTGGTCACAGCCCATTTCAGCAGCCTGGCCAACTCCGCAATCCCTTGATTTTCCACAGCGGCGGAAGCCACGCACGCACCGGTATAAAGGTAGACAAAGGGAATCAGCACACGGTCAATCAGACGAATCAGTAAATCCGAGAAAAACACCACAGCCACCTGACGGGCGGCGCTTCCCGTTACCGAACCACTGGCGGCGCTACAGGCCGTTACTACCGGAATGAGCAGGGTAGAAAAGCTGTCAATCTGATCCACTGCGGCTCGTCCCAATCCCATGAGAGAGGAAACGTCGGCCACAGATACCGCAGTAACAGCCACCACGCCAATCATGCCTGCGGCGCTTGATGTTGCACCAGTGGTTTCGCTGACCGTCCCAGCCAGTTCGCTGAACAGCACCACCAGGAGCAACACTCCACCGCTGCCTACCGACTTTCGTACTGCGTTTTGCAGCGTGTCGGCTGCCTTGCTCCCAACGTTGTGCAGCGCCTCGTGAAAATCAAAGGAAGCGTTCAGTGACTCTTTGATGCCGGAGGCTTTGGCAGCTTCTTCCAAAGCGCTGGTGTCGATGCTTTCCCATTGTGCGGCCATGATGTCCGAGGCAAAGCAAGGCAAAACCATGACCAACAGCAAAAAAATACCAATCAGAAGACGCTCTATCCTTACCAGCCGTTTTTTCGTTCCATTTTTGACACTCCGCATGGTTATATGACTTCCTGAATCAGAGAGAGAACGGTTTCCACCAAAGGTAAGGAAGCGTACAGGGCGCAGAAACTGCCGCATAGTTCCATCACCATACCGATGCTTCCGGCACCGGCATCTCGGCACACTTGGGCGGAAATTCCTGTTATCAACGCAATGCCCACCGTTTTCAATAACGGTTCCAACAGGGCGTTTTCCATTTGGGCGGTTTTGGCCAGCGTTTGCAGCAGGTTCAGCAAAGTGCTCAGGCCATTTCCAATGCCAAGCACAAGCACCATGCAAACAGCAATGCCCAGCAGCACAGCGATTTCCCCGCTTTGTTTCCGCAACGTTACATAACAAACCGCCCCCACTGCGGCACAGGCCGCCAGTTGAAAAATGGTGCTCATCCCAGATTGAACAGGGTTTTCACCAGTTCGAACAGGTCGCTGATCTGCTGTACCACCACCATCAACACCACCACCAAACCCGCCAGCGTTACCATGGTTGCCTGTTCCTCTCGGCCTGAGCGGGTCAGCACCTGATTCAACACGGAAACCAGAATGCCAATGGCCGCAATTTTGAAAATCAGATCTACATCCATTTCCTTCTTCCTTCCTGCTTCAGAGAAGTAAAATAACAGCCAGCATTCCGGCGGAAGCGGAGAGGGTCAGCCACAGCTTTTGCTCTTGGGGAAATTGTTCTCCTTCCCGCTGGGATATGTCGTGGAATCTCAATGCCACGCTGTGCAGGCTATTGCATTGCTCCTCCAAATCATATTGCCCCAAAATCTGACCCAATTGGAGGAAAAGCCGCTCTGTTTCACCTTCTAACGGCAGTTGTTTGCAAGCGTTTTTCCATTGAACTTGGAAGGATTGTTCGTCCAGCCTGTCCAGCTGAATGGAGTGATAAAAGGCTTGCAAGACCCCACTGGAAGCGTTTTCTGCTTCCTCCAGCAGCACCTCCATCGTGCAGCCGTTGAGCATCAGATGTCGGCGAAGTGCTTCCAGCGACAGAGCAACCTCTTCCAGAAATTGGAGCTGTCGCTTCCGCTCCCGAATATGAACCACAGCGGGAAACAGAAAGCCGCTCAACAACAAAATAGCGCCCAATACCTTACGCAAGATGGATTTCCTCCACACAATAGTGCCGTTGTCCGCTCTTGCGCTGGATGAGCACCACCTGACGAAACAAATTTTCCTCCAACAAGCGGCAATAGAGAGGCCGGTGACGTAATTCTTCCATGCTTTTTCCGTGGGCAGTTGCTAGAAGCGGAACGCCGCAGTTTGCCGCCATGCTCAAAGCTGTGATGTCCTCCGCAGCGGTAATTTCATCCACCGCCAGTAGTTGGGGAGACATGCTTCGAAGCAGCAAAAGCAATCCTTCCGCCTTGGGGCATCCGTCCAAAACATCGGTGGTTGGACCAACGTCCATTTGAGGAACGCCGTTCCAAAGTGCGGCAACCTCCCCTCGTTCATCCGCCAGGCCAATTCGGACACCATAGGTTTGGGAACCAATCCGAAGCAACTCTCGCAGAAGGGTGGTCTTGCCCAAACCGGGAGGGGAGAGGAGGAGAGTGGAGGTGATTTCCCCTCCAAAGACAGATTGTCCAACCGCTTCTCCGATTCCCATAATGGGGTGAGCGATGCGGAGACAGAGGGAGGAAAGATGTTGAATGCCGATAATCTCACCTTTTTGAACGGACATGGTTCCGGCTAGTCCCAACCGATGGCCGCCCTTTAAAGGTAAGAACCCTTGACAAAGCCGTTGAGCGGCGGCATGATAGCTGGCGCAGGTGGCAAGCTCAACGACCTTCCGCAGATCGTCCGCTGAAACGGTCATGGGTTGTCCATCAGAAAGGACCGTGCGTTCCGTGCCCTCTCTGGTTGTGATAGAGAAGCTACGTCCTACCCGAAGATGCAGCTCTTCGGCATCTTTGCAGGTTGAAAAAACCGCATTTCGCAGTCTGGCCGGAAGAAAAATCGCCGCTTGTTCCAAAGGAGTCATCCTGACCGCCTCCCATTTTGCTTCTGGGACAATCTATGTCAGCAGACGTAAAATCAGAACTGAACTTAAAATGAAATTAATTCCACAAAATGAATGTTTTTTTAACTGGCTCAATGCAAACACCAATATTCAAGTTGCCTCAAAAGTTCGTTCAACTAAGGGGCTTTTTACTCATGTCTTTGGTCGCTTTGCTGCTGCGCTTTTTAACCGTTATTTCAACTCTTGATTCGCATTGATAATTATGTGGTATGTTACTCCCTATCCCGTTAATTATGCGGTTCTTGTTTGGTCAT
>JAKSQD010000140.1 GCA_024404315.1 Oscillospiraceae bacterium | reverse complement strand
CCGTCCTTCACGGAGCCGTTGAAAACAATATCCTCTGCAATCCTGTTACGCTCAGACCAGATTCTCCCGGAAGGCATTTCGTAGTTTATGCTGAAAGGCTGGCTGTCATCCTTTGTCTCCTGGAATTCTCCCAGATAGTTGAAGGAAATCAGAGGCACCTTTTCCACGTCCATACCGAAGAGCTGCCCGTAGCCGAAGCCCTTGTCCGGTACACGGTGAAGGGTCTCCTTGGCCGCGCGTATGCTCCGCCTCTCGTCTCCTCCGAGATTTTCCAGCACAAGCGGATAGATGCAGGTGAACCAGCCTACCGTGCGGTCTATGAGGAGGTTCTCGTCGAAATTCTCGCGACCGTGTCCTTCCATCTGCAGATTCAATCCCGATTTGCCCGTCTGACTGTGGTAAGCTCGTCCCAGGGCGGCTACCAGCAGGTCGTTGATTTCAGTATTGTAAGCCTTCCCGCTTTCTGTAAGAAGACGGTGGGTATAACTGCTGTCAAGTGAGGATTCCACCGTGCCGAAACTTCGATTGCCATCATCGTCACGGCTGTACTCATACTGTTCCATCCTGCTTCTGACTCCTGTCCAGTAGGCCTTTTCCTGACTCAGACGGTAACTCTCCCTGTAGCGTGACAGACTCTCCGCATAGTCGTTATATCCGTGGGTCTTCGCTGTCAACCGTATGGGAAGCCCTTTCAGCAGGCAGGACGCGGCTGAATTCAGGTCCTCCGAAAGGATACGCCAGCTGACACCGTCAATGCTGAGGTGATGGACAACGATATTCAGATACTGACCGTAGCATGTATGGAATAACTGCGTCTTTACCAGTGGACCGTGGTACAGGTCTATCGAAGCCTGCAGCCGGTCGGACTCGGACTGTATGGCTGACCGGACCGAGCTCTTGTCGGCAATCGGGGACAAGTCGCTTTCCTTCATCGGACAGTGGAAGTCCGAAACGGGAACAACGACAATGGCATCATTCTCCACGTGTGCTCTGAGCATATCGTGATGTGCATAGATGCTGGAGAGGATCTCCTCAATCTGAGCGGCGGAAAGCCGGTCATCCACCTTGTACATCATCGACTGGTTGAAATGGTTCGGCACAGTCAGATTCAAGTCAAAGAAGTACCGGACTATGGCAGGGGTGGGGGATATGATGCCGGACCAGG
>JAKSQD010000139.1 GCA_024404315.1 Oscillospiraceae bacterium | reverse complement strand
GAAGGCAAAGTCCATGGTGACCTTGTCCTTGCCGAAATGGCGGAAGCGTTTGTAGTTCATATCCGCCTTCATCTGCCCGAAAACCGCCTCCGGCTCTATGCACCGCCGCCCTCTCCGTTTGATGCCTTCCTCCGAGGTGAGCAGTTCGGCAGCCTTCCGCTTGAGTTCCATCAGCCTGTGGTTGCGCTCTGCGACCCTTCGGTTGCTTTTACCCTTGTAGCACATACACCGCAGTGGGCATCCCTCACAGCGCTGGGCTCGGTAGCGTGAGGATTCCGTGACGTATCCGGAGTCTGTCCTGGTGCGCCTGATGCCAATGAAGGTCATGTGCTGACCCATCGGGCAGACCAGATAGTCTTCCTTCTCGTTGTAGTAGAAGTTGTCGGAGTGGAAGGGGTTGGGCTGGTATCTGGGGCGGTGCTCCTTGTGGAAGTAGTTGTACTTCACATAGGCAGTCATGCCGTTGCGTTCCATGAAGTCATAGTTCTCTTCCGATCCGTATCCGGAATCGGCCGTCACCTCCTGGGCCAGATGTCCGTATCTCTCCTTGAAAGAGGTGAGGAAAGGGATGGTCGTGAGAGTGTCCGTAGGATTGGGGAAAAGTCCGAAATCCGTGATGAACTGGTTCTCCGTCGATATCTGCAGGTTGTATCCCGGTTTTGTCTGCCCGTTCTTCATTGCATCCTCTTTCATACGCATGAAGGTGGCATCCCTGTCGGTCTTGGAGTAGGAGTTGCGCTCGCCGAGATTCTCAAGATGCTGATCATATTCCTCCAGCTTGGCCTTGTGCTGCTCCAGCTCCTTCTTCTGGCGCTTGAGTTCCTTGCGCTTGGCCTTTGCGGCTTCGTCTGCTGCTTTTTCCTCTTCAATGGCGGTGTTCAGCTCCTCAATGATGTCGCCCAGAATCTCGGGGGTGAAGCAGACCTCTTCCTCGCCGGCGCTATTCTCCTGGGCGATGGCATCGTCCACCTGTGACAGCAGCACTCTTATCTTCTCCATCAGCTTGCTGCGGTTGCGCTCAACCGTCTTGCGCCATACAAAGGTGTACTTGTTAGCCTTCGACTCGATCTTCGTACCGTCGATGTACTCCACGTCAAGGGTGATGAAGCCCTTCTGGTTGAGCAGGAGCACCAGTTGCGTGAAGACATCGTTGATCTCGTGCTTCACGCGGTTGCGGAAGCGGTTGATGGTGATG
>JAKSQD010000138.1 GCA_024404315.1 Oscillospiraceae bacterium | reverse complement strand
CGTCAGCGATGACTCTGCATGACTGCATGGAGTATGCGGTGAGCAACTCCACGAAGATGAGGATACAGGCGGCGGACCGAAGCGATGAGCAGTGGCAGCGCCGTCACGCTATAATGCAGGCTTTCACGCCTACGCTCTCGGCTCAGACATACGCTTACAATCAGTATGGCCGTAACCTTGACCCTGAGACCAATACTTATAACAATGTCACCACTTTCCATAACGGTTATGGTGTGAGTGCGGGTATCACGCTCTTTGACGGATTCCAGGCGGTGAACAACCTGAGGATGGCTTCGACATCGGTGAAGATGGGCGCAAGCAAGGAGCAGCAGGAGCGTGACCAGATCTGCCTTGCGACGATGGAGGCGTTTGCGAACGTGCTCTATTATTCGGAGATGGTGCAGGTCGTGGCCGATCAGGTGGAGACGGCAAAGACCGCCAGGGACCGTGCTGTGCGTCAGGAGGAACTCGGCCAGAAGGGCCATGCCGATGTGGTGCAGATGGAGTCGGAGCTGGCGCAGAAGGAGTATCTGCTGATTTCCACCACCAATGAGAAGAACAATGCCATCCTCACGTTGAAGGACGTGATGTACTGGCCTGCCGACGAGGAGCTGGTGCTTGACACCGATGTCCAGGAGCCGATGTGTGGCGGTGTCGATGCCGCAAGCCTGGAGATGACTGCGAAGTCTTTCCTGCCATCGGCTCAGATAGCTTCTTTCAGCGTGAAGAACGCCACGCTTGACCTCAAGAGCGCTCGTGGAGCGTATTCTCCGTCGATAGGACTCTATGGCGGATGGTCAACTACCTATTACACCTACCCGGGCATGGCGGGATATACGCCTGCTCCGTTTGGGGATCAGTTCCGCAACAACGGCGGTGAGTACATCCAGCTGCAGCTGAGCATCCCTATCTTCGACCAGTTCAGGCGCAGGACCAATCTTCAGCAGAAGAAGAACGCCCTTGCCCGTGCAGAGGCTCAGTATGACCAGACGATGCGCGACATAGAGAATGAGGTACGCAGGGCCGTGAGCGACCGTGACGGTGCGCAGGCTGCGTTCCATCAGGCGGAGCGCCTTGCCGATGTGCAGCAGGAGGCGTATCAGCTTAGCACGAAGCAGTTCGAGACGGGGCTGATTTCGGCAATCGAGTATCAGACCGCTTCGCAGACTTATCTCAATGCAATGGCCGAGAGGATGAACTCTCTGCTGCAGCTCAAGATCAAGGACGCAGTGGTGCG
>JAKSQD010000014.1 GCA_024404315.1 Oscillospiraceae bacterium | reverse complement strand
GGCTCATGTCAATGATGTCGTTAGAAGCGGCAGACGCAGGAGAGATGCCCAGACTCATAATCATGACAAATGCGCTTGCGAGAGCCAAAATGCGAGAAAAGAAGTTCTTATTCATTCGATAGAAGTACCTCACAGAAATAGAGTTTTGATTTTAGAGTGCCAGCTTTTTATTGGGCAGGAGGATGTAGCAGCCACAGAGCAGTCCAACAAGACCCATGAAGCAGAACATGGTGTAGTTCAGATTGCCGCCGGTTGAGGGAACGGCAAAATTGGTGTTGTTGGAGATTTCATAGGTTACATCATAGAAATACCAGTGCTTTTCAGCGGCATTGTGCCAGCCCTTAGAAGTGTCAGCCTTTTGAGCGGCTACCTCTGCGTCCGTCATAACCAGAGGAATGGTGACATGAATCGGCTCGGAGAGGAGGGAAAGTCCAGCTTTCGTCTTGGTTTCCGTCAGAACATACTCACCTGCGACAAGAGAAGAATCATCCATGAAAACCGCCTGACCGTTCTTATCAGTGGTCTTTTGCATGATGATTTTTCCGGTGGAATCAGAGAGAGTAAAGGAAACACCCGCAAGAGGCTGATGGCTTGCATCGTACTTTTTCACGGTGATGCTGCCCAAATGCTCCAACGGGATGATATAATCCTGCTTTTCTCTGATTGCCTTGACGGTGATGTTGGTATCGTCGGGAAGGATGTAACGGGAAGGAACGGTAGTGACCTTGATGGTGTAATCACCCGCAGGAGCGTATTCACGAATAAATTCGAGGGAAACGTCCTTGTAAACTGCCTTGCCAGCCTTATCGAAAAGGGTAGCTTTCACGCCATCCACCTTATCGCCGGTGATCTTGTCGATTGCCCAGACATCAATGAGAATGGTGGGAACGTACACATCAAAATGCTGTGTATCACGGGTCTTGATAACGGTGATTTTGGTAGGCGCAGGCATGACATAACCGGCGGGGACGGAATCCGCAACGATGTAATAATCGTTGGGACGGACACCTTCAATGGTAATGACCTTATCGGTGGAAGTGAAGGACAGGGGTTTTCCGTCAATGGAAACACGGTTGCCGTTCGCATCCTCAATGTGATAAGGGATGTTGGGGAGAATCTTAGTCTGGTCAGCCTGATTCAGCTCCCAGACAAGAACCTCGATCTTGCAGCCCACCAGCTCCATGTCAATGCGTCCGTTGTTGCCGAGGGTAGCGGTGGACTGAGTGCCAGACCTGCCCTTTGCGGTGGAGGAGACATAATCAAGGGTTTTGGTGGTGTTTGCTGCTTTCTTGACGGTGGCAGTACCCGTTGCGGCATAATAGGGGTTGTCATCGTCGGTGGTGAAGGTCACAGTGGTCTTAGGGCTGTTGTATTCATTGGTGAAGGTGGTGAACTTCTCACCATACTTATCACAGACCGCAAGATAGTCCTGAGAATACAGGTCAACGCCGAAGATGCACTTCACGGGATAGGTGCTGTTTGCCAGACCAGCCTCATTCACGAGATTGGCGGGAATTGTGACGGTAATCACGGAATTGTTCTGAGAGCCAGCCTTGACCGTAACCGAGCCAGTGACCTTTGTGGAAACACCATCTAAGGTATAGGTGGCGTTATAGTTGTAGGTGTAGCCGGAGGTTGCGTTGCCGCTGGTGCTGGTGGGCTGGAACTTCACGTTACGATAGGAAAGCTGGGGTGCGGTGTTGACCACCATTCCCTTGCCCGTAGTCGTAGTGAACACGACATTGGTTCCAGACTTCAATGCTCCTGCCTTGGTGTTGTAGGTCGCAGAAGTGAGGTGGGTTTTCAAATTCTCGTAAGCGTGATTGAGCATAGTCGTCTTGTTGCTTGCCCCCGACACGTTAGAGATTGCTGCAAACTGAGCAATGATAGGCGTGTCTATCTGCGTGGCACTTTGAGCACCTGCAACTTCCCAATAAGCCTTTCCAGAGGAATTTGTCTTTTTCAGAGCGGAAAGAAGGGTGGATGCAGCCGTTTTCAGCTCGGCAGTAGAGCTTCCCGTATAACCACTTGCAACTCGGTTGATAGCCCAGCCAGTCGTGACGCTGCCATAGTAGCCGTTGGTTTTGGTGTTGCTGGTATTGGTGATGCCATAGGTGGCGTTGTTACCTGCGCTGTTGGCATTTCGGACACCGCAAGACCATTTTGCCAGCTTTTCATCACCGGAATCATAAGAATCATTGGAAAGCAGGACGGAGTAAAAGCCTACCTTCTTATAGCTCTTAGCGAGCTGCGTTTTCCAATACTGAGCGGTGAGCGGAACATACGCCGCAGCTTCGGGGACTGCTCCTTTACCCTCGCCCAAGATGTTCTTATGCTCGCTGCGCCAGACATTAGAGGAAGCAGTGCCCTCGGTTGTGTAGGCAGAAGCCCAAGAGGAAGTGCCAAAGGTGGGAACGCCATCGGTCAACAGAATCATATAGGCGGCTTTACTGCCCTTATCGGTCTGCTGAGAGAGGATGTTTGCTGCATGAGCGATGCCCGCCTGCGTAAAAGTACCATAGGAGATGTATCTTTTACCCGTGCTGGCAATCTTGCTGTTGGTTGCGTCAGTGGTTGCACCGATGTACCAAGACAATTCACTGCTTGCGGAAACATCACAGGTCAGAGGATTCTTAATCTTCGACCAGTTTCCCATGCCCAGCAAAACCGTGGTGGAATAGGTGTTTTTGTTCCGTTGGGTGTACTTGTTCAGGTCGGAATTGTCAGCGGAGAAGCCCACAACGGACACATTCGACAGCGGATTCTTGCAAATATCCGCAATCATGGTGTTGGTTGCAGAGGTCAGAGCCTTAATAAAGCTACCGGATTCATCCGCCAGATAGAGGGAACGGGTCGTGTCCAGAACAAGGACATAGTTGCCCGTTTCATAGGTGGATTCGTGGGTGTACCGTGCGGCATAGACCGACAGAGTTTCCTCAAAGCTGGTCTCGGTCTTATTGGTCTTAGCCACAGACTTATCCACCCACACCTGTCCAGCGGAAAGGGAATCTCTGCTGAAGGTGGTCACGCCATCTGCGGCATAGGTGATGTCTACACCGTGGTCAGAACCGTTGCCAGCCTCGGAATCAGCACTCATGGTCATAAGGGTGGAGTTTTCAACCTCTGTTTCAGCCACATCCTCACGCTCGGCTTTGGTGTTCTCGTCAATGTCCTCCTCAACCTCGACAGCCTCCTCAGCTTCGGCAGCTTCTTCATCGGTCAGAAAACTGACACCGCCGAACAGCGGAAACTGGAACAGGGGCTTTTTCTCAGGCTGAGCTTCATCAGGGATGCTCTCGTCAGGCTCATCCACGATGATGTCAATGATAGGCTCACTGATCGTGCCGCTGGTATCTCCGCTTTGAGAATCATCCGCAGGGTCGGTGCTGATGTCGGCATTGTCCTCCTGCATTTCCACGTCCATACTCTCTGAGCCGGAGCCAGAGCCGGAACCGTCCGCAGGGTCAGTGCTGGTATCAGCGTCATAATCCAGCACCTCAATATCCATACTTCCAGAGCCGGAGAAATCCGCAGCCATAGCAAGGTTTCCTCCGACATTTACGCAGACCAGCATGATTGCCATGAGCAATGCCAGTGCGCTTGTAAGCAATCGTTTGAGTTTGATCTTCATTGATACCTCGCTTTCATAGAATTGATTGCTTGTACCATAATCACTTGGGGGATGCACGAATGTCTGGTAAGAGAATCATTGCTGCCCCTCCTTTCCTTTAAAAAATCAGCGGCGGATACTCAGCCCCGCCGTTGTTGTAAAAGCCGTATGTCTGCGAATCGGTGATGAAATCATAGATAGATGCCAGCACCGCAAGCACAATCAGACCGATAAAAAAGACTCCAATCGCAATCAGGACGATGGAGATCGTCATTCCAACAGGGTCAATCATCTGTCATTCCTCCTGTGCTGTTCTCTGAGAATTGCTTTCATGTTGTGCGTCCTTATTTCATTGATATATGATCGGCAGTTTAGGAATCCTGCGATTCTTCTTCCTCGCCTGCGAGGGTCAGACAGATGCCAATGGGGAATGGTGAGCCTTTTTCAAGAGGCAGACAGGGCATGGACAGGAAACCGTGGATAGGCTTGGGAGAAGCTGCGTCCTCCTGCGGAGCATCCGCATCCTCGGAATCATCGCTTTCCTTGGCAGAGTAAAGCTCATCCAGAATACCCAAAAGTGCCATCGTCGCATCAATGCCCATGGCAACTTGGTCGCTGAGAAGTTCATCGACGATATTCCATGCGTCATAGGCGTTATCCTCGCTGTCGGGAACATCCAGCATGAAGCGGGTTCTGAGCAGGATTTCGCTCTGCTGAAACACGATATACCGCCAAATCAGCGTCCTGCACACATCATGGCACAGAGCGGCATAGTCTTTGGCAAAGGATTTGCTGGGGATGATCTGCCCCATGGTGTCCATCACACACAGGACACCCAAACGCCCGTAGGCAATAGAAGCCACGCTCTTCTCGTCATTTTCGGGCGTGACGGTAAAGCCCATGATGCGGATGTAGTCCCACACGTTATCCAGCCTCGGACACTCCCTGATGCTGTATTCTTGCTTGTCGTTTAACTGACTCATAATCGTAAACCTCCGTAAATGATGATGAATGGGAATGGATGTACTATGCAATCATACTGAACACCTCCGAAAAAACAAAAAAGCCCCGCCATGCTGCGTATCACAACATGACGGGACAGAACAAAGGAGATATAGGCATGAAAAAACTGCCTACGATAAAAACCACCACAGGATGAGCAGATGGTCTTTAGCCTAAGCAGTTAGAAATAGATGGACACTGACAGAGCAGCCACTCTCCGTCAGTGTCGTTCAGAGGAAATGCACTTGTGTTGTACAAGAGAATTATATCACAAAGAGCGGGAGGATTCTGTCGCATAAACGGAAGAACCATGAAGAAACTGTGAACTTTCAACCGGTCTTTGTTGGGAAATAGGCTTGCAGAGCTTTTTCCAGAATCAGCGGTATCTCCTCCTCGGAATACCCTTTGAGATAGCTGTCATAGACGGTACGGGGAACGCTGACCTTTCGCCTTGGCTGTTTGGGAGCTTTTGCGGTCTGTACGCCCACAATCAGGCTGTGAACACGCTCACGGGTCAATTCCTGTTCAGCCAGAAACATTTCTGCATACTTCTCGGTGAGCTTGAAGTGAAGCTCCGCAGCTTCATCATAGACCCAACGCTGTGCCTCATGGGAGAGCATGGAGAGATTTTCGCCCACCACTCTGCTGACCGCTCCATCGTCAACCATCTGCTTGTACTCGTCAATGAGATAGCAGAGCCGGATGTAACGGCTCACGGACGCAGGGCTAAGTCCATATTCTTTGCCCACCAGCTCACGACTGCTTGCTGGGTGTTTTGACTTCTGTTCAGACTGAGCAGAAGTTTTTGACTTTGGAGACTTCTGTTCAGACTGAGCAGAAGTGAGTCTGTGTTCCAGAATCTCCAATTCACGGAGGATGTCGTTGCGTCTGCCCTGACAGGAAAGGGTGTCCAGCCTCATTTTGAGAACTGCCGCCTTTTCGGTGGGAAGGAGGTCAGTGAAGGAACGCTGCATCAGATTGGTCTCAATGACATAGGCGATTGCCTGTTCTTCTGTAAGCGATTCCTTGATGATAGCGGGAACCGTGCTGAGACCTGCCATCTTGGAGCAGGTCATGCGATTGTGTCCCGACAGCATTTCATAGCGGTTTCTGCCTGTCTGATGGAGGATAACAGGGGTCATAACGCCGTGTTCCTTGATGCTGGCTACCATGTCCGCCTGACGCTGACCAGTGTAGAGCCGGAACACATGATTGTGAAAGGGTACGATCTGGCTAATCTCCACCTCTGCAAAGCGTACTCCGCCGACGCAGTTTTCAGCGTTTTCCGTGAGGAGGTCAACAGCGGAGAAGCCGAGCTTCCGACTTGTGTTTTGTAGCTTCATCCTGCCGCCCCGCTTTCGTTCTTAGCAAGGTACTCCAAAGCCAGATTCTTGAAGCTCTTGCTGCCTACGGAATACTTATAGCAGAAGCCGACAGGCTCTCCCACATACTGTGCCGTTGCGATAGAGGCGTTTTTCGGGATAATCGTCTGATAGATATAGATGGATTCGCCGTAATAGGTCTGAATGTCCTCGAAAACCCGCTGATTCACCGCTGTCCGCTTTTCGTACTTGTTGAATACGATGCCATCCACGGTCAGTTTGGTGTTCATCCCTCTGCGGGTCTTGCGGATGTTGGTCAGGAACTCACGCACACCCGTCATGGAGAAGCACTGTGCCTCCATAGGGATGAGGACGGAATCTGCCGCACACATAGCGTTCATGGACAGCTTGCCCTCATTGGGTCCGGTGTCGATAAGGATGTAGTCATACAGGCTGCGGAATCTGTCTACGATGTACTTGAGAATCAAATCACTCCCCGGCTCTTGCTGCATGATGATTGCCAGAGCTGAGAGGGATTTGCTGCCGCAGATGAAATCAATGCCGCATTTGCTGCGGATGAAGGTGGAGGATTCGGGAAAATCCGCTTGCTCCATCTCCAATTCCACCAGCTTTGCAATGGTCATTTGCTCATGGTGCGGGTCGTCCACGCCGAGGGACACGGAGAAGTCTGCCTGTGCATCGAAGTCAATGACCAGAACACGCTTGCCCTCCTGAGCGAGAGCGTATGCCAGATTGCTGGTGACGGTGGTTTTGCCAGTGCCGCCCTTCTGCAAGCCAATCAGAGTTACCTTTGCTTTCTTGCTCATGTTGTCCGTCCTCCTTACTCAATGACTGCCTTGACGATGCTGAACAGGCTCTTGATGTAGATTGCACACATGGCAAAGAAGCCGATGATGCCGCCGATCAGAAGGTCAAGGACGAGGACACCGACGCTTTCACCGATGCCGAGACGGAAAGGAACGAGGAACACAATCATGCGAAAGGCTCCGAAGGGGATGCCAACGAGGACGCAGAGGAGGAAGTAGTTGCAGCTACCAGATGCCATATACAGCGGCTTAAAGAGAGCTGCCAGCAGCAGGATAGCGGCGTTCAGTCCGGCGAAGCGGACGAGGGAAAGAAGGATACGAGAGAGTTTTTCATGTTTCATGGATACATCACCTTTTCAGTTTCGACAGAAAATCTAATGGTGATTAAGCACTTAATCTTGATTTTGTTTTACAAGTTGGTCAATGAAAAACAGAACCAAAACACCCGAAAAGTTACATGGTCAAACAGGCTGTATGATTGCCTCCAAAGACTTAGCTGGGGTCTCTGGCATACCGTCTTGCTTTCCTGTCCAAATTGTCAAGGGGTCAGCTTGATTCTCTGGATTGTGTATACTTTCTGTGTTGGTTTAATTATATCTCACTCTCTCCCATCTCCCGTCCGGGCGTTTTCGCATTGAACCATCGCCGTTTGTACGTTTTTTTCCCATTGCAACACCTCCTCTGTCTATTATCCGATTCGATATTAGTATGAACAAACATTTTCAGATAAGCAAATTTAAACTGAGTTTCACACACTTTTTTCTTTTGACTTGATCCACTTAACCAGTGAATCCTTTCTGACTCGCTTTGACTTGCCAATGAAAAAAGTGGGAAATCCCTGAGAGTTCAGCAACTCGTATGCAGCACTGCGAGAAATGCGGAGATAGAATTGCAAATCTTTTGCAGTCAAAATATCGGGAAGCTCCTCATAGGACGAGCATAATCTCATCATAATTCTCCTTTATGTAGTGTATACATGATTCCTCCGATGGCTATGGCTGGTAGCTCCATAAATGTCCGGTAGGACATCTCCCCGTCTTCATCATGACCGGGCTGCGAATTACAGAAGTATCATTATCCCCTGCTGCCTCATGGCGAAATGCGGGTGCCAGCCGCATATTGATGCTGCCGTCTGATGGCCGGTCAGACGGACAGCCGCTCCTCAGCAGAGATTGTCTCGGAAGAATGACATATCCAGTTTTCAAGGTGCCCAGAATGGATGCCTTCACTATATATAAGCGAAAGAAAAAGGCTCCATCTAGTCGCCTTAAAAAAATTTTTTAAAAATTTTTTCTTTGATTGAAAACTGACATTATCCCCTGTCGTTTTGTGTCAAAAACGAAATGCCGGAATCTGCCGAACAACATTCAGCATGATAAACTGGTAACAGTCTTCATCGAACTCATCGTCTATCACGCTCCATTTCTCAATCAGGGGGAGATACAGAAAAATGAGTCCTAAGACCGCCCCTGTGTGCCCTGTAACAGCGTCAAACAACAGCAGATCAAACTCCATACCGACACCTCAACACACGTTTAAGGCTTCTCTGAGCTGCCTCAGAGCCTTGTATTTCTGGTCGTAGACATACTGCCTGCTGCAATGCAGCATCTCTGCGATCTCATGTGGTTCCAGTCTGTCGATAAAGAGAAGCTCCAGAATCCTCCTTCGTATCAGGGACAGTTCAGAGAAGGCACGAGAGAAACGTTCTTCTTCAAACTGGAACTCTTTGTATTTCTGGGTCATCATTGCATCATACTGAGTCTCGAAATCAATCACCGGTTCCTCAGCCAATTCCTCTAAGTAGAGAAGCTCCTTTCCTTTTGCTTTTGCCCGTAAGTAATCAATCCTTGCGTGAATGATTACTTTTTCGATATATGCTGTGAATCTCCATCGCAGCTCATTATCTCGGGAATACATCATTGCTTTATGCCTCTTCCTGTACCACCCGTGCAGAAAGATTGCTCAATATATATGGATTAGTGGTACGCTCTTTCTGGTGCATTATTTCTGAATAATTGAGCCTTTCCGCACTGTTTCGAGGTCATATCTTACTCAAAAGTGAGAGAAAAAATAATCGAAAAATGGTGGACAAAGCAAAGTTCACACTTTTTTAACACAACATAGAATTATTTGTGATGTTCTTACACAGAAAGCGAACATCTGTGAACATTTCTGCCCACAGATGCCAAAAATAACCAATTATAATTGTTTGAAATACTATAAACCAAATATTCCCAAATTATCCAGCATGGAAGAAACATCTTCATCATCAGGCATTTCCCCTGTCTGTACCTGTGCCTGTGCCGGAGCCGAAACCTGAAAGCTGACATTAGCCAGCTTTTCGCTAATCAGGTCTTCGACCAGTGTCCGCAGGTCAGTGTCGGGAGCGAGTGCGGTCAGATGAATGTCAACCTTTGTCTTGATGGAAAGGAACTCAGGATGAGCACGCATAAAGTCAAGCACCGCTGCGACGATCACCTTGCTCTTCCTGTTTCCCATACGCTCTAAAAACTCTCCAACCTGACGATTCACAAGGGTCTTGTCATCAAATTGAAGACTGTACCGATAAACTCCGCCTTTCTTCAACTTTTCTTACTCCTTAACTGCTGCTCTCCCAAAAGGAGATACCCCTGAGCATTGGCCTTGGGGTCCTCGATAAAAGCAGCCGATGCTACCAGCTCAGAGCTTTCGATGTACTCCCGAAAGAGGATGCTGCCGCCGCCGATGAACACAGCGGGATCGGAGCGGAGGTCAACGTGAAGCTCACGGAGCTTGTCCAGAATGTACTTTGCGTGCTGACGGGCATTCTCACGGATGGTTGCCTTGACCTCCTCAGAGAAAATCGTGCTCTTGCCCTGAAGAACATCGGAAATATGTTCATCGGTGAGCATGATGTTATGGAGGGAGCCAACCTTGCGGATGATCTCGTTATTCATGGTAATCACGCCGGTTTCAAGGCTTCGGCAATAGCTGAGATCGGGGCTGCCATTCAGCAGGAGCAGAACGTCAGTGGTGTAGCCGCCGATGTCCACGATGAAGGTGCGGGAGGTCTTGAGCATCTGTTTCGCACGGGTGACTGCCGCAGAGTATGCCTGCGGGTAGACCAGCACATTCTGGATCAGGATCGAAAAATTCCGTCCGTTGTACTCAAACATGATGATCTCTCTCCTCAAGAAGTAGTCGGCAAACTTCTTCTTCAGCAGGCTGAAATGCTCAGGGGGCAGTCCCACAGCCAGCTCCACATTCATAAAGGAATCAGCCCCCTTCAGCAGAGTCAGCTCCTTGGCGATGGCAAACAGGGTCAGGATGAAATAATGCTCGTCTCCGGTCTTATCACGCATATAGGGCAGACGGGAGTTGGTGAGGGTCCAGAATTTTCCCTTGTACTCAATGACCTCATCTGCCATAGGCGGCTTGCTGGTGTACTCAGCCAGTCCGGCGACAAAGCTGGTATGGGGCGTTTTAATGGCGTAGTTGCCGTGGTCGATTGCAATAAGCATAGTAAAGTCCTCCTTTGACTTGGTATTGTTATTACACGATGGAAACGAGATTCTGCAACTCCGAAAGCGAAAAAATATTTTAACTCTCTCGGAATAAAAAAATCCCTGACAGGAAGCAATATCCTATCAGGGAGTGCAAAGTGTACAGCTCCACATATCACAGACGACAAATGGGGAGGTTTATCCGTGAATGTGGCTCGTTTAGCCGGACGAACGCAAAACCGGCTGAACAAAATGATCGGAGGCTGTATCGCCGTACCTGCGATGCACCTCTATCATAGCAGATACCCTTTGTCGGAATTGGTCGAAATTTGCAGATAGATGTTAAAAAACTGCAAACGATGAGAAAAATATGTCCATTGCTGGACGAACATCAATTCTACCCACAATTTCTCTGTGCCAGCACAAAATCATCCAGCCCCTTATACTGCGGGTCCCATGTAAACGTCCCAAACCGGAATCCGGCATCGTCCAGAAGTCTGGTGAGACTCTGGTAGCCGTTCTGCACATTGGGGTTGATGAGGAAATCCATATCAAAAGCGGTCATGATCTTCTCCACGCCCCGCTCTCTCAGGTGCTCCAGCAGCTCCTCAAGGTGAGACAGCGTGTTGACACCGGGGACAGCTATCACTGTATCGCCGGTCAGAGCGTGAATGATGTCCGCCTTCATCGGCCCCTCGGTCAGCAGGACAGTCTCCGCAGGCACTCCAGCCAGATGCACCCAGCCTTCCGCCTTGCAGCCGTCCTTCTTGTCCACACTGGACACCCAGCGGAACTTACGGCGGGTCACGTTGTCACGGCGAATCTGCATCCCCTGAATCCTGCCTTCGGGGTCTCGGACAGGAATGAGGATGCCACGCTGCTCGTGGATGAATGTCCACGTTCCCTGTTCGGTCATATAAAATCCCGGAACGCCGCTGAGATAGCAGCCCTCCTCAGAGACCTGTTTGGCGAGGGCGTTGGTTCCCATAACCGGAGTGGTTCGGTAGCCCAGTGCTGCCACCTGCTCCTCGGTCAGACCTCTCTGCTTCAGGTTTTCCAGATGGTCGGATGCCAGCGTCAGCCTGTTCAGAAGGGCGGTGTAGGTGCGGTGACGCTCCTCAATATCAATCAGGGGACATTCGGACGCTTCCGGCACCTCCGGCTTCACGGTTGGAGCGATTCGGGGCTGAGCATCGGACAGATTCAGCCGTTCCATCAGGGCCTCTCTGACTTTATCCTGCGTGATACCCATATAGTGTCCGTAAAGTGCGAAAACACCGCCGGAAAACCCACATCTGGGACACCGAAACACATCCCTTTGGAGGTTGATGTTCAGATGCTTTTTGTTGGGCTTATCGTCACAGCAAGGGCATGGGATATTATAGCTGGACCGACCGCTGGGCGGATACGGGATGCCGATCAGCGGAATGATGTCGGTCATGTGAACGAGTTCCATAGGATTCCTTTCCGGGGTGACAGCATCTTTGACGGTACTGCCACCCCTCTTTGAGTATTATGCGGAGGCTTGCTCCACGGCGTAATCGCAGATGAGCTTTGCCGCCGCCTGAATATCGGGCTTGTCGGAGCACTTCCGAACGATCCAGTTCAGAGCGTTGGGGTCGAGGGTGATGAGGTCACCCAGCGTCTTGCCCCTGTACTTGCCGATGGGACAGGGCATCTGCATAGCCTTTTGCAACTTCTGCTCCGGCGTTTCCTCAACGGGCATGACAGGAGCCATCGGCACGGCAGGTGCAGCAGGTGCGGGAGCCGCAGGAGGCATGGCGGGCATAGGAGCTACCGGCATAGCAGCGGAGTCGTCCACAAAGGGCAGAGGAACCGCTTCCATCGGTGCCATAGGCGGAGCCTCCACACCAGCCATTCCCATGCTCATACCGTTCATGTCGAAGGACTCACCGGCAGCGTGAAACTGCAAGCCGAAGCCTGCGTTTCTCAGTGCGATGCCCACAGCTGCCGTCTGTGCCCATTCACGGGGGGAGGTCTGAGGCTTGGCAGCATCATAAAATCTGGATGCAGATGCCTCTGCCAGATAATGCTCCTGAGCGTCGTTGTAGTGAGGATAGACCTTTGCCGTTGCCACAAAGCCATTCTGGATGGGAGACACCTGCACGGAAATCTTTCCTTCGGGATACTTGAGGCGGAACCATGCCATCTGGATCATCACGGGGAGCCTCTTTCGGGTCTCGCCGGTGTTGAGGTCCTGATACTCCACCGCAAAGGGAGTGGGGTCAAAGCCCTCAACCTGATGGATGGTTGCCAGCTTTTGCAGCATGGCGTTCTTGTCATTCGAGTTTGCACTCATTTTTATTCGCTCCTTTTTCTATTTATCTGAGTGAAATATAGCTGTCCCGATACTGCAACCACACAGGGAGAACAGCATGGAAAATGTTGTTGATACAGTTGGGATAGGTCTGTGGTGTGGAGGGACGAAAGCTGCTGAACTGCTTTTCCGAGGCTTGCACGGCACCCACAAGGCTGTTATGAACCGTCTGACGCTGTGCCATCCCCTTCTCGTCCGTGGGAAACCCGAACCGATGGTCATTGCAAAGGGAATACAGAAAGATATTTGCCAGCTTGTAATGAAGCATCAGCTCCGGCATGGAGGTTGAAACAGGGGCATTTCGTCCAAACATCTGGAAGGTCTGAAGAACCGAGATGCGGTAGACCAGCTCCTGATACACGAATACATCGTTGTTGGAAATCGTGCCTTGCTGAGCTGCCTGCTCCAACAGGGCCTTTCTCTCCTGATAGGTCTGTAGGATGGTTGCCATTTTACGCCTTCTTTCTCTCGTCGTTCTGGAACATCTGCTGCTTATGCTCTTTCATCCGCTGGGCCAGCATGGATTGACGCTGCTGTGTTTCCTCCCGTCGGATAGCGGTGCAGAGTGCCTTTCGCTGTCCCACCAGTATCACCTTGGTTTTGGCACGGGTGATGGCGGTGTAGATGAGCGGTCGAACCAGCATGAAGCTGTGACCGGTCTGGATGCTGATGATGACTGTTTTGTACTCGCTGCCCTGCGATTTATGAACCGTAGTCGCATAGCCCAGGTCCAGCATGGACAGCTCACTTACATCATATTCTACCCTACGACCATCGCCAAAATCGACGAAAACGGTCGTTTCATCCTCTGTGCGGACGATTTCTGTGATGTAACCGATGTCACCGTTGCTGATGTCCTCATGGTTTCTGATCTGCATGACCTTATCACCCTGACGGAAGCAGCGTTCCCCGATGACTATTTCCGGTTTGGAGGGGTCGGGAGGGTTGACCTGTGCCTGAATCCGCTTATTGAGGGCGTTAGCACCGGTCTCCGTGTTCTTGCGGTATGGGGTCAGTAAAGCCACGTTATCCACGCCGCACTCCGAAATCTCACGAAGATACAGCTTTTCGATGGCCTCCGCAGATTCCACCTGTCCCGGCATCTCAACGAGCATAAAATCGGGGCCGTATTCCAGACCGAGAAGCCCGTTTCGGATACGGCGGGCATTGACGGCGATTCTGCTTCCTGCCGCCTGACGATGCACCTTGTCCAGAGCAACCACAGCGGTTCCTTCATCGCCCATCTGTACCAGTTCACGAAGAACCGCACCGGGGCCGACGGAGGGCAGCTGATCCGCATCGCCCACCATGACAAGTCGGCAGCCCTTGGGAATACACCGCACCAGATAGTTGGCAAGGTGAATATCCAGCATGGATACCTCATCCACAAGCACAAGGTCGGCATCCAGCTCCTCCGGCTCCAATGAAAACAGATCGGTCTCCGCTTGGATATGGAGGGCGGAATGGATGGTGCTGGCGGGATAGCCCGTGGACTGCTCCATCCGTCTTGCGGCACGACCGGTGGGGGCACAGCAGAGGATTTTGCCTTTGGGGTACATACTGCGAAACACATTGAGAAGAACTCGCTGGGTAGAGGTCTTGCCGGTGCCGGGGCCGCCTGTGATGACGGTGACGGAGCAAGCAAGGGCGACCATAACGGCAAAATGCTGCTGGTCATCCAGCTTGTAGCCCTGTTTTCGCTCCTCAGCGTCAATGGTCTTGCAGAGATCCTTTGTAAAATCAGGTGCAGGGGAATAGCCGAGGTTGATGAGTCGGGCGGCAAGCTGCTGTTCCGCTCTGGCGGTGTCAGCCAGATATACCTTATCGTGGTAGGTGGAGAGCTTGTGGTCTCTGAGCAGTACCGAAGCACGGCACACAGCCATGTCCTCTGTCAGCTGGGGTGTATTCAGCAGCTTCAGCGTCTCATGGATGAAGTGATGCTTCTCCATGCACAGATGCCCTTCCTCCTCCGCCTTTTTCAGCGTGTGAATCAGGGCAGCATCCACCCGCTCCGGCGAGATAGGGCTGAAACCGGCTGCCATAGCGATCTGGTCAGCGGTGCGAAACCCGATACCGGCAACCTCCTGCAGCACATAGGGATGCTGCTGAATGGTCTCCATGGTTCTGGAACGGTACTTGTGATACAGCTTGAGGGCTTTTTTCGGTGAGATACCGTAGGGGGACAGATAAGCGATGACATAGCGGGCGGCTCTGGCGGATTCGTAGGAATCACATATCCTTTGCAGCTTCTTCGCACTGATGCCCTTGACCTCCAAAAGTCGCTGAGGTTCATGGTCAAGGATTTCCATTGTGTGCTCGCCAAACTGATTGTAGATTCTGGCTGCCATCTGCTTTCCCACGCCCTTGATCTGACCGGAGGACAGATAGGCAATGATGCCTGCCTTGCTGGGGGTGATGACCTCGGAATAATGCTCCACCTGATACTGGAATCCATATTTACTCTTCGCCCAATGCCCCTGAAGGTCATATTTGAGCTTGGAGGATACAGGCAGACCATATCCGACGGCAGTGATGGTCTCGATCACGTTGTTCTGACTGTCAAGCAGCTGCTCACAGGGGGTATACACGGCGACCACATAGCTGGTAGGCTCAATGGCACCGGCATCACGGGGATAGATGATTCTCCGAAATGTACAGATCATTCCTTTCACTTCCTTTTCAGATAGACATCGGAACCCGAAAGCTCCGATGTCATTTTTGCTGGTGTGTTATTTCGGCTGAATCTTTACTTTCAGCTTCCGGCTCGTCGAAGGACGGCGAGACTCCTCATAGATCTGAGGATATTTGGTCTTGATGTAATCAACACTGGCACGACGCTGGGTCTTGGTGACGTAATCGATCAGGAGCTTATCCTTGGTGCTTTCCAGAACACCGTGGGCATGAGTCTTCATGAGTTCCACGATCTTCACCGAGAGTGCTTCGATTTCCTTCTCAGCCCGCTTCTTTTTTGCCTCATACTCCGAACAGTTTCCTTGCAGCTCAGCGATGCGGCGGAGTGCTTTTTCATGCTTGACGGGTAGTTCGATGGTGGGCAGACTGGAATCGCTCTTCTGATAGATACGAGCGAGGGACTCCAGAGCGGTCTTAGGCTTCACATCCTGCATCGTGGGCGGTTTGTCATGGCGAAGGCTCCAGATCCACTGATCCAGCTTCTGAAAGATGATGTCCTCCACTGCGGTATCCCGTTCGATAGAAGGCATTGCAAGGTCAGAATCAGGATTGTTGCCCCAGAGTGCGGAAAAGGCTCCAATTTTTACGTCAGCAACAGCGAGGTAATACCGCAGCTGCATCTCGTAATGAGGGGGATAGCCGTCATCCGCCCATTCATCCGCCTTGTGAAAGGTCAGTGACTTGCACTCCAGAATCCCCGGTTCCCCGTCTGAAGCACGGACAAAACGGCGGTCGAAGTCAGCCAGAGCGTAGGGATGGTCTGCGTGCTGATACATATTGGTGTCGTTGATCACGGTGTTACCCGTCTTTTTTTCATACCAGTGGGCGGCGATGGGTTCCAGAAGATGCCCCATCTCCAGCTGATTGGCATTGGCTTTGACGGTAGGCTTCATGCGTCCCTTCTTGATGAGCCACAATTCCAACGGAGAGCACCACGGAGAAAGACCAAAGATGGTTGCAACATCGCTTCCGCCCACGGTGTAATCAATGTCGCCTTTCGGACCGTGCTCACGGCATTCCAGCCAGCGTTCACGGGTCATGCCTGCGGTATCGCAGAGAATAATGGGAGCTGCCATCAGTAATTCACCGCCTTTGCCAGATCATAATCAGACCAGCGAAGGGTCAAGGCCCGTGCCATCGTCTCCTGTACCGTCAGCAGCTTACTCTCGGAGGTGTTCTGAATCTTCAGCAGATAAGGAATCTCCTGCATAGCCATATAGACATCGTGTGCCGTCGCCGGAGTATTGCCGTTATTGACAATATCAAACATGGAAATGGCCTCCAGTGATGCCTTTTTGGGCAGGGACAGCTTTTTGCAGATGCGGGTCATGGCGTTGACGGGATATTCCAGCTTCACATCCATGAGGTGCTGGAGCCTTGCGATGGAGTCCTCAAACTGAGCAAAAAGCTGGTCGAGGGACTTCTGAAACTGCTCTACGGTAGCCTTGCCACGGTGTTCCACGGCGACACAGCTACCCACATAGATGGGACACTGACCGCCCATGAGCATGGCAGCCACCTTTGCGGAGGCACAGCCGGTGTCAGAGGTAGCAAAGCGGATGCCGGGCACATACTTGTCTGCCATCCCGCTGCCGTTTGCCTTGAGGAGTGCGGAATAGGTTCCCAGCAGCTCGTTCTGCTTGGTGGGCAAAGACCAGTTGGCGGTAGTGATGCTGTGATCGCTGTAGCCGTACTGGAACTCTCCGCCGTCAAAGCGGTCATCCAGCATCTTGGTGAGGACGCTCAGGAGCTTGTCGATGGGCAGGATGGAGTAATCCTTGCTGTCACCAGAGTGGACTGCGGAGACCTTTTCATCCCGCACGAGGACGAGGGCCTCCGCCTTGTGCTTGGACAGGCAGACATTGACCACATCACAGAACTCCGGTCGGGTCAGGTGATTGAGGACGGTTCCGCCCAGCTTGGCACGGTCAAGAAAGCTCTTGTATGCGGTGTTGCGGAGGGGGTAATGCTGACCGTCCAGCCTGAGAGCGAGCTGGAGGTTCATAACGGTGTCCTGCACCGCTTCCTCACTGATGCCGGGTGCAAAAGAGCCGGGCGTGGTAAGGAGGGTGGAGGTCGCCGTCAAGGGAACGATGTTGAGGGAACGGATGCTGCATCTCTGCCACTGGCTGTCCATAGAAAGACGTTCATGGAAGGTCTGCATTTCGGAGGTGGATTGGAAGTGGATGTGCGAATCGTCAGCATAAAGCTTTGACATGATTGATGCCCCTTTCTGTTTATTTGTTGAGGGTGGATGAGTATATAACAAAAGCCGGCAACCCTGATGAGAGCTGTCGGCTTTATGTCCAATATGAAATTGACGGGAAACAAAAAAAGTGCCAATCTGCGTTGTTTGTACGCAAATTGACACTGTATGACTTGGAAACTCTGCTTTCCGTGTGGAAAACGTGGATACTTTATGAGAGTATTATAGCAGAGGTTTGTGGTTCCGTCAATGATGCAAAAAACAGAAAAGGTGGAATTGCAGCTTAGATTCGTTTCAAAACGAGATTAAGCGGAATGAATCAAATCAAGCAGAATGAATCGAATCAAATTGAATGAATAGAATGATGAGAATCAGACTGAGAGCAAGCATAAAGCGGCAATACTCGTGGAAGGCTGAATGAATTTGAGTATAGCTTGATTTGCAGCCTCATAATCCGTATGCAGGGATTTTTACTCGTTTGTTTTTCGTCGGTACAGAACGAATTGTTCTCTACAAACTGCAATTTGTTATTTAACATAGAACGAAAAAATTTAACAAATATGATTGATTAGCAAAATTTTATTTCGATAAATGTTCCTTCCGGGACATTTGGCATTACTTCTATTGTTGCATTTTCCAGTTCAACCAATTGTTTTACTATGTAAAGTCCCAGACCACTTCCGCCCAGCTCCCGGGATCGAGATGAATCCACACAGTAAAATGGCTCAAATATCCGTGATAATTTCTCCTCCGGGATGCCGATTCCGGTATCGGAAATCCTCAAATAATTATCATCAATTTCGCATTCTATGCTCCCACCTGTACGGTTATATCTGATGCTGTTCGATATAATATTTCTAACGATAAGACTCCAAGTAATCCTGTTAGCCACAAATTGTTTATCTCCGACAATGCGAATATGCAGGTCTTTTTCCTTTATCTCTGTATCAAATTCCGAAACGATAAGCGTGCATATTTCATTCATAGCCAGTTGCTCTAGACTTTTGTCCGATGCTTGTCTGTTAATATTAAGCAGAGCATCAATAATAGCCTTCATTCTCTGCACGCTGTCACTTATATTTGCAACAGCATTTCTGTAATCTTCCTCAGACGGCACATCATCTAACTGTAAAACATCAAGTGTTGTAGTCATTGCCGTAACTGGCGTTTTCAGTTCATGGGCCACATTCTGCGAAAACTCTTTTTGGTACTTATAGGTGGTTGATATTTTGCTCATCATTTTATTGAAGGCTACTGTCAACCTGCTGATTTCGTCCTTAGATGCGGGAATGTCCAATTGGACATTCATATTGTCTTCATCTATTTTTTCAATTTCTTCGGTCAGTTTTTCAACTGGCTTTAAATAATGTGAAAGAGCAAGTCTGATTAAAATAATGCCAATGATGGCGATAACAAGGGCCAATAGTAAATTGTCCATATAGGCGCGAGTTTGCACCACATCAATTACAATGGCGCCCGAATAGTGTTCGCCATTATTAACATCTATTATACTTACACTTGCGATTTCATCTGAAGTGTCAATAATAGCATTTTTGTATACCAGCATAGTGATGTAATTTTGAGCAATAGTAAGCACAAAAATGAGCACAAGAAGCACCGCAGTTGTGATTATGGTTATTTTTGCCTTGATAGATCTTTTATTCAACATAATATCCGATACCTCGCAGGGTTTTTATTGTATCTTCCGGAAGTTTTTTTCTCAAACTGCTAATATGCACTTTTATGCTTGAAGACAACTCATTTGTATTTATATCCCCAATGTGTTCTAACAGTTCTTCCGCAGAAATCGGAGAGCCTGCGTGTAATGATAGATATTCGAGAATGCCATACTCTTTGGAAGTCAGGATAAGTTCACTAGCATTTTTGAAACACATCTTTTTTGTCAAATCAACAATAATGCCGTTTTTTAATGCGATTGTGCTAGCTGCTGTAATGAATTTTCTTGTGGTCAATGCACGTATTCTTGCTTCAAGTTCCAGAAAATGAAATGGCTTTGACAAATAGTCATTTGCGCCGATATTCAATCCCTTGATTATGTCTTCGACCTCACTCCGGGCTGAAAGAACCAAAACAGGTATCTCAAGGTTTTCTTTTCGAATTTCCAATAGTACATCTAATCCATCTATTTTCGGGAGATTCAAATCCAGAATAATTGCATCATAGGTAGCCTGATAATAGCAATCCAAAGCCTCTTCACCATCACAGGCGCAATCGCACGAATACTTCAATTTTTTAAACCCGGCAACTAAACTACTTCGAATGATTTTATCATCTTCTACGATTAATAACCTCATGATACCTGCTCCGTTCACTTTGTAAATTATTGTAAATTATTGCAGCACCAATTTACCGTCATTCAAAGCATATACATTATCGGCTTTAGCCGCAACTTCCTGAGAGTGAGTTACAACGATAACACATTTATTCTCTTCATGAGCTAATTGCAGCAAAATGTCCAAAATTGCATCTTGATTGATTTTGTCAAGATTTCCGGTAGGTTCATCGGCAATTATTATATTGGGATTATGTGAAATTGCCCTTGCAATGCTTACACGCTGCTGTTCACCACCGGATAAATGAGAAACCTTTCGATTCGCTGTAGCCGTGTCAATTCCAACTTTCTGCAAAAAGGCCATTGCCTCCTCTTTACCGGCGTTTTTTACTTCGCTTATATGCATGGAAAGCACCATATTATCAAGAGCAGTTGCATTCATCAACAAGTTGTAGCTTTGAAAAATAACACCCACATCTTTTGCGCGATAGGCATCTCTGTCAATTCTGCTCATATCTTCGTTTAATATGTAAATCCTACCGTCTGTCGCTATGTCTAAACCCGCAATTAAAGAAAGAAAAGTTGTCTTTCCCGATCCAGAAGGACCTACAACACAATATAATTTGCCAGTGGAAAATTCAGCGGATGCCTCCTCTAAAACCAGTTTATCTCCATTGGGATATTTATAGGATATCTTATCAATTTTCAGCAAAGTATTCACTTTCTTGTTCTCCTTTATCTGTTGTCCGATAGTATTTTCATCGGCTCAAATTTCGTAATATAAATAATATTCATTAGCGCGGACAACAGGCCCAAGAAAAGAGCTGCTGCAATAATTTCAAGAGCTACCGGCAAACTCAATCTTAGATTCATTTCAGAAAGAGCATTGCTGCTATCAGGGCCATTTCTTGTGGGATCTCCTGTGCCATCTGTACTACCAATAGTCACAGTAGATCCGTCAATAGTCATAGTAGATCCGTCAATAGTCATAGCAGATCCGTCAATAGTCATAGCAGATCCGTCAATAGTCATAGCAGATCCGTCAATAGTCATAGTAGATCCGTCAATAGTCATAGTAGATCCGTCACTCGAAATGGTTTCATCGCTATCCTCTTGCTGAAAATTAACTATATAGTCAGCTGCCGGTTTAGCGAGAAGTTGTCCGGTTCCTATTCCAATTATACAGCATGCCATAACAATAATAAATGTTTCACAGCACAAGCCGGCGATAATGCCTTTTTTTCTCATTCCTATGGCACGCAACACACCGATTTCATATTGCCGTTCACGAATAGCAAGAAAAGACATAAGAATAAACAAACCTCCGCCGACTGCAAAAATAGCAATCGTGAAAACAAGTGAAATTTGTTCAATATTCTGAAGCGGTTTCAACTGTTTCTCTAATTCTGAAAGGTTTCCTTTAACGGTGCAATACTTACTCAGTCCGTTTTCTCGGAGTTCTGCTTCGAATTTATCCAAATCTTCTTTGTTCTTCAAAGTAAATGAAACAGTATCAATGTTAATGGATGCTTCAAAATCAGGATCAGCATCACGCAAGGCATCGAATGTTATAAATATGCCATCTGGAGAATAATCAGTCCACCCAGGCGCACTCTCCCATTCAGTATTTTCACATATTCCTGTAATTTTCAATTTCATTTTAGCATTGCTGTTTTTTATAGTTGACTCTAGAGTAATTGTGTCACCTACCTGCCATCCGTTTGCCTGTGCAGCGCGTTCACTAACAATGCACTCGTCTTTATTGATAGGATAAGTTCCCTGAATCAGCTTATTGGATCCTCCGTTAAAATAGCTTTCTTCTAATCCTGCGGAGGAAGCATATAGAGAGAATCCACTAGTTCGATGTTCGAGTAGATACTCAAGCGTAGCTCCAAAAAATTGACGGGAACAGCCCTCTGATAGGATTTCATCTGTCAATCCCTCTTTTAAATACCGCTGACCAAGCTCATCCCCAAACAACTTTCGTGCTGCCAGATCGGTTGCTTCCTGCTCAGTTACAGTATGGTCTTCATCATATAAATGACTGTAAACAGCATCAGTATGAAATTCGTCAGACAAATAATACTTTTTCGCTGTACTCAGTTTGTCATTAAAGAGTTTAACAAAAAATTCCTTGTCTTTTCCCACATATTTTTCCGGATCAAATTCATTGAACATTGTCGAATTATTCTGCGGAACTGTATATTTGTCAGTATGTGTAAAGATAAGATATTGATAATTGTAGGAATCAAGATACTTGGAATCCATTTCTTTGCGTAGCAGCTCATCTGATGGCTCTATATCTCCCCAAGGAGCATCGGTTTGCACAATAGTCAATCCGCTTATATCCGTCACCTCTTTGGACGGATAATCCTTTCCAACAGCTTCATAATCCGTATCAATATTTACGGAGACCTTAAAGCTATCTTGAAATTCCTGAATCATGTTTTTTGATACTGATTGAACAATACCTCCAACAGTAATTCCGATAACGGCAGTCAGTAAAACAAGTGCAATAATGATATTGCGCGATTTATTTCTGCCAAGGTTTTTGAATGCGTTTTTCACGATATACATTGTATATCCTCCTTTCTTTTTTGCATTGTAGCATATAGAGGGTTAAGCTACGGTAAAGAAAAGCAAAGGTCAAAAAAAAAGTGTGCTACCTGCTTACTATTTATATTCCTATATGTGGCTATACCGGAGTTCGTATCCTATCAAAAAGGAGAAAAGTCGTTTTTACATCTCCAAATCGTGAAATGAAAAAATAATCAATGTTTTCATATTTTTTATTATCCGTTAGAAAAGATATATCTCCTACAAATTCTAATTTATCGCTTCAATCTTATAGCATCATTTTATCATACGATGAGCAAAAATCAATCTTTTCCGTTAAATCACCACCAATATAACAATCATCCCCACAATCACTACCGCCCCGCAGAGCCTCAGAATCCTCTCTCGCTTTATCCCCGGCTCAGAGGATTCAAAGTCAGTTTGGGGATGAATCTCAGTTTCCTGCTCCGGCTCAGTTTGGGAGACAGCTTCCACCTCCGCTGTCTGCTCCTTCGTCTCAACTGACTTTCGGGTGCAGTACACCAGATACCGATACCGTGCGTGACCTCGATAGGGATGGCAAGTCACCAGCGTCAACATATCCTTTCCCTCCTGAATCAGCACCGCATCCAGTTCATTCGGCTCGATCACCTTAATCTCCGTGACTTCATAGGTCAGTTGCTCCCACGGGTTGGTCACGATTACCTCATCTCCCAGACCGAGCTTCTCAATCTCCCGAAAATAAGGGATGCCGTTGTAGCCACGATGCCCCGCTACCACACAATTCGTGTTGCTCCCGCCAATGGGGAGGCTCGTTTCTCCAAGGACTGCTGCTCCTCGTGCCATGTTTTCCTCTGTCGCTCCAACATAGAGCGGCACGGATACCTCCATCGCCGGTATCTCCACATAGCCGATGAGGTCATCCTCCAGCTTGATCTGGAAGGGATTCTGGGTAAATGACCATGCGTCCCGAATGTTTTCCTGCTTTTCAAGGAAAATCCTCTCATTATATGCCTGCATCTGATAATAAAGGAGGTCGTATGGACTGGCTTCCTCCTCCTGCTGATGACTGAGGACAATATCCTCCGTCTGCTGCTGAAACTCTGTGATAATCTCCTGATTTGCCTTATCAAACAGGTAGGAGCCTATATCGGGTGCCAGAAATACCCCCAGCCCTGCCAGCAGGAGCATACAGCCAAGCAGCTTTTTAACGATTCTCACGCCATTTCCTCCATTTCTGCGTCAAAAGTACAAGCAGAGCAATTTCTGACACCATGCTGATGCCAATCACCAGTGCTCTCTCATATTCTCTCGCCCATTGGGATTCCGTCACGACCACCTCCGGCTCCACATCCTCCGGCGGCAGCTCCTCTATCTCGGTTCTGACACCTCGCACCAGCAGTCTGTGGGAGTTGATGCCGTAGGGCGTACAGGTGAGCAGGGTGATGTGATCCTCGCCGTTGATGATATGCAGATTCTCCGAATCGCTGGGTTCCACAATAGTGATCTGATCCACCTTATAAGCAAGTGTCTCGCCTAAAACCTGAATGAAAAAGCAGTCTCCTTCCTCTAAAGCGGTGAGGTCGGTGAACAGCTTCGCCCTGTTGAGTCCGGTATGGGCAGACAGGACGGCGTGGGTGCTTTCGCCGCCGATGGGAAGCGAAGTCCCCTCCAGATGCCCCACACCGGTTTCCAGTGTTTTGGGGTCGGTTCCGTGGTAGATGGGCAGGTGGATGTTGATTTTCGGAACGGTAATAAAAGCCATGATTCCGGTCTCGCTGATGTTGAGTGCCTCACGGTACTGCTCTGACAGGTCGCCGTGCTCCTTTATCCCGAAGGGGTCATCAAAGACCACCCGCTCTGTCCGCAGACGATGATTATATGCCTCAGCGTCCTTCCGCATGGCAGAAAGCTCCTGCTCCTGAGCAGACTGCGTATCCATCTGAAAGGTTTCAATCAGGGACTCCGCCCTATGCTCATAGAGGGTGTTGCTCACCATCGGATACAGGAGGGTCAGCAGGCTGGCAGCGATCATCAGAACCGCCAGAATCATGGAAAAACGATTGCGTCGCATTGCTTTCATTGAAAATGGGGACAGCAGACGAATCCACTGCCCCCAAAGGGTTTATTTTGGATATGGTTTAGGGCAAATTATGCTGCCTTCTTGTCGTTACGCTTGGACTTTGCGAGGACGACTGCACCGGCAGCGGTGCCGCAGACACCCAGAACGGTGAACATCACGGTGCCGATGCCGCCGGTCTTGGGCAGATCAACCAGCAGGTTGCGGGTGTTGTTGACGGCCATCTCAACACGAGCGTTGTTGGACTCGTCGTCAGCCAGCATACGGGTATCAGTGCTGTCCACGGTTGCGGATGCGGAATGGTTAAGGGTCACGCCGACCTGAGCCTGAGTTTTTCCGAAGCCGGTGACGTTTGCGGTGGAGGGAACGATGGTGGTGTCGGTTGCGGTGATCTGGATGGTCATGGGCTGAGCCAGCAGAGTGTAGCCGGAGTCGGTCTTGATCTCGGTCATCTCGTAAGTGTCAGCCTCCATGCCGTTGATCTGAAGAGTGCCGTTGGCAGCGGGAGAGAATGCGGTGGCACCGCTCTCCTCCTTAGCCTGACCGGTGACGTAGTACACACCGTTGGAGCCGGTTGCGGTGAGGAAATAGTTGTCGGTGGTGTTGCGGAGGACGAACTGAACCTTGCTTGCATCGCCCTTGCCGTCAGAGAAGGTCTTCTTCAGGTCAATGCCGTAGGTGGTAACACGGGCCTTGTCCTCCAGAGTCTCAGAGTAAGCGGTGTTGCTGCGGCTGTAGGTCAGGGTAACATCGTTGTCGTTGCCGCTGTCGCCCAGAACGGTGTTGTCATTGCTGTTGACGGTGACGGAGTAGGATGCAACCAGATACTTCTCGCTGCACTTGCTGTTCAGCTCCTTGAAGCCGTCTGCGGTGGGCACGATGGTCATGGAAGAGCCGGAGGAGGTGTTCTCATAGGTAGCACTGAACATGGCAGGAGTCCAGGTCGCAGCAGGGGTGCCGGTGCCGTTTCTGGCATCGTTCTCGCTGTCGTAGATGGAGATGGTCACGTCCTTGTTGTAGGTCAGACCATTGCCCATGCGGTCACGGATGTCGAACTTGGTGAAGTGGGTCACGCCGCTGGTGATCTTGCTGACCTTGGTGACGATACGGTAGTCCAGAACATCGCCCTCGGAAGCGGTGGTGCCATCCTCGAACACGCCATGCTCGGAAACCAGCTTGTCCAGCTCGCACTCGTCAGACTCGTTCTTGGGATAGAGGGAGATATGGGGCATCCAGCGGTCGCCGGTCACATCAGTCATAGGGGCCGGGACAAAGAAAGGCAGGGTGGTAGAGAAAATGTTCTGAGGGGTCTTGGTCTCGGTGACGAAGTACAGACCGGGCTTGAGACCGGAAACAGTGGTCATGCCGTTGGCATCGGTCTCCGCCATAGCGGTAGCCTTGTTTGCAGCACACCACTGCTCGATCTTGTTCTTGCCGGAGACCTCATCGGAAACCACACCGGAGAGAGCCTTTGCCAGATCATCGGGAGCGTAGCCCGCCTTACCGCTCTGGACGGTGACGGCATCCTTTTCCTGCATCCCCAGCATGGTGGACATAGCCGCATCGGGGACGTAGGCCAGCTGGGTGTGACCGCCGGAGCTGTAGGTGGCAACATCACCGGCGTAGTAGTAGGAGAACTCCACGCCCTGAATGGCGTAGTTGGCAAGCTGGGTCTCAGCCGCCTCGTTACGTTCGCCGGTGGTCTCGAACTTGGAAACGTCGATGCCTGCCTTGGTTGCGGCGGTCAGGTCGTACTTGTAGATGGTCCAGCCAACGGTCTGGTTCATGTCGATGACATCGTTGGATGCTGCCAGAACGGGGCCGCACAGCATACCTGCTGCCAGCGCACCTGCACTGACTGCCGTACCGATACGGGTCACAAGATTGATTTTTCGCATAAATTGTACCTCACTTTCAAATAAGAAGGAAAAATAGGGATATATTCATCGCTGATGCGGTATGTACACTCCCACACCGGCGGATGAAACGGTTTAGTAGCCTCTCCGACGGGTCAGGAGGACATAGGCGGCACCTGCAAGTGCCAGAATACCGGTGAAGGTGATGCCGTAAATGAGAACAGGGCTTCCACCGGTCATGGGAAGGACGAAATTGGAGTGGTTGGTGATCTCATAGGTCACGTCGTAGAAATACCAGCGGTTCTTGTCAGCGTTGAAGCTGCCCTTGCTGGTATCCACCTTCTGAGCCTTCACTTCCTCAGCGGTCATAACCATAGGAATCTGAATGGTGACAGGCTCCGAAAGCAGGCTGTGACCGGCGGTGGTCTTGGTCTCCGTCAGGGTATAGGTTCCGGTGGAGACCCCATCCTTGCTGTCAAAGAGAAGGGTGCCGTCGGCTCCGGTGGTCTTGGTCACCTTCAGCTTGCCGGTGCTGTCCGTCAGCTCGAAGGTCACGCCGGAGAGAGGAGTCACCCCGTCTGCATCCAGCTTTTTGACGGTGATGCTGCCCTTCTTAATGAGGGGGATGATGAAATCCTGCTTCTCACGAATGGCTTTGACCTTCATGGTCACATCTGCGGGAAGCTCGTACTCATCGGGAACGGTGACGGTGTAGATAACGTAATCACCGGCGTGGAAATACTCCTCCACATACTCCAGAGGGATGTTTTCACCTACCGTCTTTCCGGTTTTATCCAGAATGTTGACCTTGACCCCCTTGACCTTCTCGCCGGTCTGCTTGTCCACAGCCCAGATGTCGATGAGGATGGTGGGAACATAGAGGTCATAGTGCTGAAGCTGGGTGGTGTCCTTTACCTCAATGGTCAGAGGCTTGGGCATGACATAGCCTTCAGGAACGGAATCCGCCACCACACGATACTGACCCGCAGGCAGACCAAAGATGGTGATAACCTTATCCGTGGAGGTGTAGGACAGGGACTTGCCGTCCAGCTTGACCGCATTCCCATTGGCATCCTCAATGTGGTAAGGCACACCGGGGAGGATGGTGGTCTTATCCGCCTGATTGACCTCCCACACCAGCACCTCCACACAGCTTCCCTTTCTCTCCAGAGTGAGCTTGCCGTTGTTGCCCAGCGTCACGGTGGAGGTGGAGCCGGATCTGCCCTTGGCGGTACTGGACACATAATCCAGAGTGCCGGTAGCGTTCTTGCTCTTCTTCACCGTAGCGGTGCCGACGGAAGCGTAGAAGGGGTTATCGGAAGAGGTGGTATAGGCTGCGGTGGTCTTGCTTGCGGTGTAGTCGTTGGTGTAGGTCACCACGGTTTCGCCGTACTTATCACAGACAGCTCTGTGATCGGTGGTGTAGAGGTCAACACCGAAGCTGACCTTCGTGGGATAGGCACTGTTTGCCATTGCCGCAGCGTTGACCAGGCTGGCAGGAAGGGTCACGGTGACGACGGAGTTGTTCTTCGTTCCCGCCTTGACGGAAACGGTGCCGGTAACGGGAGTAGATGTACCGTTATAGGTGTAGGTTGAGTTAAAGGTGTAGGTCGTTCCGCTGGTGGAAGCGGGATCAAAAGAAGTTCCTCTAAAACTGATTTTAGGGGCAGTGGAAACGACCATGCCCTTCTCGGTCGTGGTAGAGAACGTGACGTTGGTGCCGTCCTTCAGCGGGGGTGCCGTGGTGTTGAAGGTTGCTGCGGTGAGATGGTATTTCAGATTTGCATAAGCGTGTTCCATCATGGTTCTTTTGGCGGATGCACCGGATACATTGGAGATTGCCGCAAATTGGGCGATAATCGGGGTGTCAAACACAGTTGCACTGCTTGCTCCTACTCGCTGCCAGTTATACAGCTTGAGGGAGTCCTTGTAGGTCTCCAGACTTTTCTTCGTTCGTGCAGCCGCAGTCTTGAGGTCAGCGGTTTTGCTTCCGGTGAAGGTCCCGTTGATACGGTTGGAGGGCCAGCCGGTGGTTATCGTGCCATAATAACCATTGGTCTTCGTAGAGCTTGTGGATGTGATGGAATAGGTTGCATTATTGCCGGAGCTGTTGGCGTTTCTCACACCACAGGACCATTTCGCAAGGGCCTCGTCACTTGAGTCGTAGTCATCGTTGGAAAGCAGGATGGAATAAAAGCCCACACGCTTGTAGGATTTTGCCAGATGCACCTTCCAGTAACCCGCAGTCATCGGGACAAAAGCCGCTGCCTCCGGCACAGCCCCCATCGCCTCGCCAACAATATTGGCGTGCTCAGAACGCCAGACATTAGCAGTGGTTGAACCGGAGGTGGTGTAGGCAGAAGTCCAAGAGGTGGTGCCCATAGTGGGAACGCCGTCGGTGATGAGGATCATATAGGCGGCACGGGAGGATTTATCCGTTTGCTGATCCAAAATGTTGGCAGCATGTGCGATGCCGGCTTGGGTGTACGTGCCATAGCTGATATAGCGTTTGCCGGTGGAGGCGATTTTGGAGTTGGTCGCCGCAGTGGTGGCTCCGATGTACCAGTCCAGCTCGCTTGAGGCAGAGACAGAACAGGTCAGCGGATTCGGCACCTTTGCCCAGTTGCCCATGCCCAGAAGCACGGTGGTGGCGTAGGTGTTTTTGTTGCGCTGGGTGTATTTGTTGCGGTCGGAATGGTCACATGAGAAACCGATGACCGAGACATTGGATAAGGGGTTTTTGCAGATGTCAGCCACCATTGCGTTGGTTGCTGCGGTGATGGACTGAATAAAGGAGCCGGAGGTGTCGGCAAGGTACAGAGAGCGGGTAGTATCGACAACTAAAACGTAGTTGCCGGTTTCATAGGTGCTCTCATAGGTAAAGCGTTTTCCGTAGATGGAGAGGGTCTCATTAAAGCTGCTGTCGGTGGCACTGGTCTTTTCGACGGACTTATCCGCCCATACTTCGCCGTCCTTCAGAGCATCCCGATTGAACACGGTCACGCCGTCTGCGGAGTAGGTCAGCTCAATGCCTTTGTCAGAGCTGATGCCGACCTCAGACCCCATGCTTTGGGTAGTGATGGTGGTGTCCTCCGTTTCGGTGCCTGCAACGTCCTCTTTCTCGGCTTCCGTGGTTTCTTCTGCTTCCTCCGTGAAGTCACCCTCCACTTCTTCAGCAGCATCGTCCACCTCCACCACTTCGGCGGCTTCAGCACTTTCCGTGATCTCGTCACCGAAGTCCGAGGCATAGGACAGGGGCGGAGCAAGACAACTGAAAAGCATCACGCAAACCAGCAGAAATGCCATCATACGGGTCCTTCTGCGGTAAAAAAGATTCATTTTCATTGTTACCTCACATAGATAGATGGTTGGAAGGAACTGAGGGGCCACAGGGAGGAGAGCGGCACATCGGGAGGATTATTTTGGTCATAGAAATCACCTCATTTCTGAAAAATGGCATAAGAAAAGAGGATACCAGTGTGATACCGGCATCCTCTTAGGGATAAAAGTTATGCAGTTTGCTGCCTGAGCTGCCATACGCCCTTACGGACGTGCTGGAAGCTGGCAGGATTGAGCTGGAGGGTCTGACGCACCTTCTCTTTCCAGAACTGCGTTTTCTTCGCCCTTCGATAAGGCTCGATTCGGGAGTAGATTTCCGTCAGGGTCAGAGGGGCACTTCCTGCCTGCTCCATAACGGCGGCGATGATGTCACGCCACGTTGCACCGGGCATATCACGAATGTCCACATCATGACGCTCCGTAAAGAGAATGGGATACACCGTGGGGTCATCCTTCCGCACGATGAGCAGATATTCATGAACGATGGGGATAAACCGCCCGCTGTACTGGTTCTGGCTGGAAAAGCAATTGTGCTGGGCTTTGATAATGACGTTTTCTACCGTTCCCGGCTTGTTCAGCTCAAAGAGCATACTGAACAGCTTGCCTTTCTTCTTGATGTCGCCCATCAGCACAGCCATCCTGCCGCCCTTTTCCAGAGCACAAAACTGCTTCATCATGGCGTAATTCATGACCCGCACGAACTCATCCCACTCTCTGATTCGGGAGAGGTCAAAGAGCCGAGGGTCATAGCCGTAACGCTCCTTCACATCCGCTGCCTTGTACATCACATCCGAGTATTTGATGATGTCCCAGTAGGGCGGGTGCCAAAAAGTGAACTCAGAGCGTTCAGGGATGTCGCAATTCAGGATGTCGAAGCCGCTGTGCAGGTCATAGATACGGCTCTGGATGTTCATGGCCGCTGCCGCATCTCCGGTGGTGCCGCTGCCGCACATATAATCGCAAATCTGAGTGGGCTTGAAGAAGCGGATCAGGTCTTCGATCAGTTTCGGGGAGCAGTTGCCACGATAGCGGTTGTCGCCACCGACACCACGCTCAGGGTAGGACACGATGCTGGTGAGAGGTCGAATCGGTTCCTTTTCAAACATGATATGTCCTCCTTTAGCCGCAGTTTTCTACGGACTGGTAGTCGTAGTCAATTTCGGAGAGGTTTTCAGGCTCCAAAGCACTGACATAATGTTGAAGGATCGTTTGAAGCTCCTCTAACGTCAGATTTCTCTCACCGGTGGGCATACTCCAAGGATAGCTCGGTTCATACAGCAGATACCTGTTGCAGTCGAAGTCATCACAGAGAGTCATGCTGATACCTTCAGCCTCCATAATGACCTCCCGAAGCAGATGACCGACTCCCATATCGTAATCGCAGTCATACTCTTCGTAATCCTTTACGGTGGGGGTGGTGATGCCATTTGCCTTAAAATCCTCCTGAATCTTCTTTTCAAAGTCAGGTGCCAGTCGAAGCAGACGGCCAATGGATTCACTGGTGTAGCCCTTCAGGTCGCTGAAACGAAAACCGTAACCATAAGTATGCCATGTAGAGTAACTCATTGTGGATTCTCCTCTCTCTTTTCTCTCAGTGCAAGGCGTTCCTTAACCAGATCATCTTCTGCGTTTTCCACAGCTCCCCAATAGGCAGACCAGTAGTTTTCGTCACACTCCAGCGAGTGCTCGATCAGATCAGGGATGCCTTCGTCCTTCAAGATTGCTTCACATTCCTCGTCAGTCACCTGAGATGCGATCTCGGAGCCTAAGAAGTGCTCCTCAAAATCCTCGTGATAGCACTGACGCTCGTAGATTCTGCTAACCTCACGGATAAAAGACAAAGACAAAGGCACCTCTATCTCCTGAATGGAAAGAACATAATGCTTCATCATGTACTCTCCGTCCAGATATGCCTCATAGGAGTCGGCATCCGCTTCAATGACCAGCTCTTCATGTCCCATCCAATCCGCAACGCTGCCGGACTGGATTTCGTCATACATTCGCTTTAGAAATGCGAGTTTCGCATCGTCATAGGTTGTGAATACATCACTATTTGACCCACTGGCATCGTTACACGCCCAGTCCTCCTTGAGCATCCACAGCTTCTTTCGGTTTTCGTGTTCCAAAGTTATAGGTGTCAGCTCATCCGGCTGCATGATGACACAATCCAGCGAAACATCATCCAGTTTCTTCGGGCAGCCATACAGGGCAGAGAAATGCTCCTCCAATGCCTGAATCTCATCCAGACAGATGGGAGCGTAAAACTCACAATAAATATCGGGCGTTTCGTTTTCCGTCTCCCTGTCCTCGTCCGTCCGAATCTCAAGGATTCTTCCAAACATGGAGGGATAGTCGGATTCCTCCACCGTCTTAACGGATTGCCCTACTATATAGCGTTTTCCTTCCCAAACAAGCTCTTGTCCTGCTTGATTTAACATCATTTTATTCACCTTTTTCTTTCTGTTTGGCGTTAAGAGAAAGCTTTATCCGCAGCGTTCCAGCAGAATGACTGCCCAGTTCTCCGGTGCCGCCTTCACTCTCTTGATGTGTTTTTTCTTGATCTGATTGCATCCATCCTCCAAGCTGAAGAAGTGGTAATATGCCTTGTGGGTGCCAAGTGGCAGAAGCAGCGTTTTTTCAAGCACTCCGTCAGGACGATAGAAAACCTCCTTTAACCTACGGTTTTGGGCTTCTCGGTGGAGTTCCATACAGAAGTTCAACTCAAATAAAAGCTTCAAAGGCTCTTTTTCCCCAGTAATGACAAGCTCAGGCTGAGGAATTTCCAGTGCAGAGCAGTGCAAGACCTGTTTATAAATGGTCTCCATCAGTACCTTTTGGTCATTCAGTCTGCTGGCTGGAACCAGTATTCGATGATTGATATGCAATTCAGATCCATCCTTTCAAGTGAAAGGAGACAGAGCGTTTCTGCCCTGCCTCCCTTTTCGTTATACCTTCATATATCGTCCCACAAGCCTCGTCAGCTTCTGGGGCAGCTGGTTCAGGTCGGTGATGTCCATAAAAGCATCGCCATAAATGCGTTCGATCACTTGCTTGTCCTCACCGATGGCGGCAGCGGCGAAGATGATACCCTTGCGTTTGTACTCCTGCTGGATGCCACGCAGGTCCTCCTCCGCAGCACTGCCATAGTACCCCGAATCAGCGGGCTGACCATCCGAAACCAAAATCAGGAGCTTGATTTCCTCCGGTCGCTTGCTCAACTGCTCCGCCGCAAAGCGAAGGGCTGCACCGTCTCGGTTGCTGTTTCTGGCGGAAATATCCATCAGGCGGTAACGGTCATCTGCGTCATAGCTCTCAAATTCGGCATAGGAATACAGACACACGGAATTTCCTCCCGTAGAGTGACCGTAGACGCTGATGGGGATTCGCAGTGCATCACAGAAGTCATACAACACAATGGCTGCGGCTCTGGCATAGGTGGAGCGGTCGCCGTAGGACATGGAGCCGGATTCATCCGCAACATAGGTCACGGCGATCCTCGGAATCTCGTTGGGCAGGCTGTTCTTATAGAAGTGCTTGCCGTCATTACGATGGAGCGAATGAGCATCCAGCCTGCGTCCAAACATCAGTCCGGTCTGCTTGCCGCCTCGCCATTGGTCTTGGAGCTGCTGAAGCATACTCTTCTGGAGCCGTTTGGAAATGGCAATCAGCGGCGGTGCGATGGTGTCATACTGCTCCACCAGCTCAGGGTCAACCTCCGGGATACGATGGATTTTGATGCTGACTCCCTCGTGGATGTCACCGTAAGAGATGTTCTGAGCCGCTTCCTGCAGCTCCTTCAACCTCTCGGATTCCAGCTCCCTGACGGCTGCACGCTCCGCCATGCTGTCCAGCAGCCGCTCAATGTCAGCGGCGGCGTTTGCGTCATGCTCACGCTGATAGTTCTCATCATAGGTGGTCTCGCCGCCAACGGGAGCAGAAACACTTTCGGTCTGCTCCTGCTGGAAGCGTCCGCCCTCCTTCGAGGTGGTCTTCTGCTTTGAGGTTTCATCCTCGGTGGAAGACAGCTCTTCTGCGTTCTCTGACTCAGTGGAGGGGGTGTTTTCCTCCTCCGTCGCAGAGGGGGAACCGCCTGAGCCTTCCTCTTCGTCCTTGGATTCTTCGGATTCTTCCGCCATCGCCTCCAGTGCCTCTTTGATAGCAGCACGAACAGCGGCATTGGGCAGCGGCACCGAGCCTCCGCCGACTTCTGCAACGGAACCGGTGGTGCCGGAGCCTATGGCAGAGCCGCCTACAAGACCCTTGAGCATCTCGTCCAGCATCTCCGAGGCCGTCATCATCACACCGGCAGCCTGTTTTTCAGCCAGACGACGCTTGCAAACGTCCATGTAGTCCACCACATAGTCCCACAAGCGAACCATAATGAGATTCACGGCTCGCCAGCGGTCTTTGGCAGAACGGGACATCAGGGCTGAGTCAATGGTGGGGATGAGAGCGAAAACAGCCTGAATCCGTTCATCGTTTTTGGGAACAGAGCCGTATTTGATGATACCGGAGGTGGAATAGCTGAGGATGTTCTGGAAAATCGTGTCGCAGATGGTCCAATCCGCTTCCTCATCGTTCTCCATCGCCACCATCTCGTCCATGGTGTAGGAGTCCTCGCAGAGCGTTTTCCGCATCTGGTCAAGGCAGTACCCCAGCGTACCGGGGAACTGAGCGAGGATACGGCCCTCAATATACCCATCCTCCACCATATTGGCGATGAGATGTGAAATGTAATTCAGCATCTCGATATGGTTCGGGTCTGCCTTTGCATAGGCCCAGAGCTGACCTTCTCGCTTACTATCGTCAGGTTCGGTCAGTACCGGCGGCTCAGGATACCAGCGGTAGCTGCGGAGGAAATTCCTGTGGGTCTGAGCCGCTAAAAAGTCGGTATACAGCACATGACCCAACTCATGAGCAAACAATCCGGTCACCACATCGTACCGTTCCTGTCTGGAGCGGTGCTTTTTCGTGATGGAAGGATGTCCTGCGTTGATGAAGATAACAGAGTTGTCGGTATGGGCAAGGTCGGGTTCTCTGGGCTTCCAGACGATCCTTACCTTGATTCGGCGGGTGTAGTGATACCGCCTCGTCTGTGCGGCTGCCATGTCCTCATAGTGTCCGGCAAGGATGCGGGAGGTGAAGAACTGGCGGTCGGTGATTTTGGAGCTTTTGCCCGTCACAAGGCGGCGGACTTTTTTGTGATTTACCTTTGGCATAGGTTATGATCCCTCCCTTCGGGTTGGAATGGTTAAGAGGCTTTCCGCTTGGGAGCGAAGAACGGCTCCAGAACGGTGGAAATGATGGCTTCTCTGTCCATCGGGTCAGCGGTAGCCTTGCTGATGATGGTATAGAGGGCGGAGGTGTAGGGGTCGCCGGTAATCTCGGTGCTGATGATCCAGTCGATGAGGCTTCTCATGCCGCAGATACCGTCGGTGATCTGGTTCTTGTGCATATACTCAGCCATGTCGTTTGTGACCTGCACCATCTGACTGACCATGTTTTCATCCTCACAGCCGGTGACGGACATGGCTCTCTGCACCATGACCTCCATGGACGGCAGCTCCACATCTCGAACAAGGCTCATGCGGTCGATAACAGACTGGTTCAAGCCACGGCAGCCCTCGTAGGTCACGTTGGTAGTGATGACGACCACTGCATCGGGGTGCCGCTGGATGATCTCGCCGGTGGGGAGAGTGATAGAGCCGGTCTGCTCCAGCAGAGAGTTCAGACCAACCAGAACACCGGGCTGCATGATGGTGGTCGGCTCCTGAATCTCCACCACATAGCCGTTTTTCAGGGCTTTGATGAAGTCAGTCTCCACATAGGTGTAGTTCTGACCGTTTTTCTCCTCCACAGGCTCGGCCCGCTTGCTCAGCTGGGTCACCTTTTCGGTCACTCTGTTCAGCACCACAGCCATGCAGTCCTGAGAGCTGGCACCTTCCTTTTCCTGTCCGGTCAAGGACTGATAAACGCCTTCGGGGTCGTAGTCCATATCGTCCAGTTCGGGGAGGTTCATTACCTTGGATACATTTTCGTAGGTGATGCCGCCCATCGCATTGAGGGTCTCCAGCTCCTTGTCCAGCTGTTCGTCGCCGGTGGTCATGCTGTCCGTTTCGGGGAAAATCTGACCGATGAAGTCATAAATCTCCGTTCCGGCAGAGCATGTGTACTTGACGTAGGGCAGTCCCAGACCCGCAGCGATTGCCTGTGCTCCCATGGTCTTACCGGTTCCGGCAGGGCCTCGCAGCAGGAAGTTTCGCATGGGCATGGACTTGCCGGTGGTCTGGCAGGCGTGCTTGCAGATGTCCTCCGCTTCCTTGGGGATGATGTACCAGTCAGGCAGCGTGGGCACCAGCATCCGTTCCAGAGGATTCAGGGTTCTGGCGGTGTTCAGGGTGTACTTTCCGACGAAATCCTTGTGCTCCACCACCACACCGGCACCCTTGATGATAACAGGAGCGGAGTTCGTGAAAATGGTGAACTGACCTGAGATCACGTTGGTGGGAGTGTAGGCACCGGAATCCATCTGAGTGCTGGAGATGCGGGTCAGATTGCCTCCCTTATCCAGCGTCAGCTTCACATGAGCGGGGCACTTGTCATCCGTCACACGGCGATAGGCGTTGTCGCAGAGATAGGCGGCTTCCTTCTTGGCATCATCCAGAACGGGATAACCCTTCTCTCGCATCAAGCGGTAGTTGTCAAAATGCTCACTAAACTCAGGGTCTTTCAGGAGCTTGGGCAGAACAGCAAACAGAACGGCAGCACCGTCCCGATTCTTGCTGTTCAAGGTGTAAACCTCGTTGGTCTCCGTGTTCTTGTCGTAGACGGATGCCATCAGGTTGCCCGTATCCCTGTTGTAGACCACCAGATGATAGGCATCAGCGTTCATGGAGCTTTTATACTCCGCAATGCTGAGGTGGTCAGTCTGACCCAGCGCACCCTCGGAAGTACCACGCATCGTGTCACAGAGAGCGTGGATCGCCTTCAGCATGGAACAGCTCAGGGTCGCCTCGGTAGAGCCGGGAGAGTATTTGGATGCCACCTTGACCTTCTTATCGGTCAGCTTATCAAAGGGAACAGGGAGATGGCGGGAATATGCAAACAGATTGGTTGCAGCAGCAGGGGTCATTTTATGTTCCTTCTTTCTATCTCTTAATTCTTCAGACGGAGCAGGATGCCGTCCTCCAGCAAAACGGAGTCGATGTTTTCCGTGCGTTTCAGCTCATTGCAGATGTCCGCCCAGCATTCCTTGACGGGGAGCTGGTCAGCGGTCAGCATCGCAGTGTCCTTTTTCTGGGCAATGGCTTCATTACAGAGGCTATTGAGCAGCGTCGTGTTATTCTCCACCCACTCAAATGCCATCAGCTCGAAATTCTGGGGCGGTGCAGGCGGAAGCTCCTCCTCGTCCTCGGTATCTTCATCGGGAGTGCCATCCTCCTCGGTATCCGTATCGGCGGTACAGAATCTGACCTCCTGCACGATGAGATTGTGGATGATGACCTGAGCACGGCGGAAGCCACCGGCACGGTTGAGAATGATAAAGGTGTCCTCACCGTTGAAGACAGCCGCTCTTGCGTTGGGATGCTCCCAGAGCCAGCGTGCTTCGGGGTACTGGGCAGTCACAAGCTCCGTCACCCGCTGCTGGATGAGACCGAAGGCTTCCAGCTCCAGCTCTGCCGGTGTGGGTTCCTGTTCGTCCTTGATGGGAGCAGGCAGGATGTTTTCTCCCTTCGGCTCCGCAAAACGCAGATACAGCAGACGGCAGCCTGCGGCCTTTGCCACCAGCATGGCACAGATGCAGAGGGGCAGCAGCCGGAGGAAAAACAGGAGCAGTGCGATTCCCAGCGAGATGAGCATCAGGTGGTAGGTCTTGTGGCTTTTCAGCTCTGTCGTGTTGGAATTGGTCATGATGTTGTCGATCCTTTCTCTTTCTGGACGCAAAAAACGCACACGGGTCACCGAAATGGGAACTCATGTGCGTTTTCAGCATCGGATTCATTTGTGGATAGGCTCTATGTAAGGCGTGGTTCAGGTATCAGTAGAAGCTGCCGCCGGTGCCGTAGGACTCATAGCCGGTAAAGCCGCTGTTCGGGTTTGCGGGAGCGGCGTACTGCTGAGCCTGAGCGGGAGCGTATCCGTTAGGAGCACCATAACCACCGTTGTTCTGGGGCTGCTGAGGTGCGTAACCGTTGGGATTACCGCCCTGCGGATAGTTCTGCTGAGGCTGCGGCTGCTGCGGATACCCCTGCTGGCCCTGAGCGGGAGCGGGAGCCTGCTGCTGACGGGTGCCACGGCGGGACTGGGACTGACCGTTGTTGGGAGCGGGTGCAGCGGAGTTGTTCTCCTGCTTGCTGCCGCCGCCGCAATACTCGATGTCGTCCAGAATGACGATATTCTGGCTGCGGGTCTGACCGGTCTCCTTGTCCTGCCAGGTCTCCTCGTCCAGTCTGCCGGTCAGGTTGATGTGGGCACCCTCTGCCATCTGCATCTTCTGGATGCGGGTGGTCAGACCGGAGAAGGCTTTGACGGTGAGGTTCATCCAGCGGGTGTTGTTCTCGGCACGGGTGTCGTACACACGCTGACCGATGCGGAAGCGGACGGAATCGCCCTTCTCGCTGTACTTGAGGGCAGGTGCTCCATTGTAACCGTTGGAAACAATGGCGTTGGTGATGATGACTTTGATCATAGTGATCCCCTTTCTGCAGTTCTTAGCTGCGTTAAAATGATATATATCTCAACCCGTAACGGGATGAAAACGGAAGAAAACAAAAAGTGCCAGTCGATGCAAATTGCAACAACTGACACTATATACCGGAAACTGTGATTTCTTTGTCGAAAATCATGATACTGCGTATTTTTATTATAACACGCAGGTTTTCTTCCGTCAATTGTTTCTTAGGGGATTC
>JAKSQD010000137.1 GCA_024404315.1 Oscillospiraceae bacterium | reverse complement strand
ATAGGCAATAGAAAAAGGGCTGGCAGTTTCCTACCAGCCCAGAGAATCTTAGTAATCGAACTGCCGGTAGTAACGGCGGATGGACAGAGGATGGCGCAGGAACAGCTCCATGTAAGCATCCACACGGTTGTTGACAGCGTGCATCATCAGGTGGCTTAGGCTGCCACGGAACTCAGGGCTGATGCCCTCCATGGGCAGCTCCTTGGTGTCGATGATGGTGTAGTTGGCGCAGACCTTGGGCAGGAACTTTGCCACACGCTCAGCCAGAGGACGCTGCTCGTCTTCACCCATGAACAGAGTAACGGGAGTATCGGACACCAGAATTTCCTGCATACCATGGAAGAACTCGGGGCAGGTGATGGACTTGGTACGAATCCACATCTGCTCTTCCCAGTAGCACATGGCATAGGAGTAGGTAGCACCCCACTGGTTGCCGGCACCTACAAAGTAGTGAGGCAGATCGGGATGCTCCTTCAGGAAGGCAACCTTCTTTTCGGCGTAGTCATAAGCCCAGGCATCGGCACTCTTTTCAATCTCTACGAGATCCAGAGCCAAATGGGCTTCCATCTCCTGATTGTAGCGGTCATAGTCGGCAAATTCACCGTTCTTGTACATCAGATAGTTGGCAACCATGTAGAACTTCAGCTGCTCGTTCTTCGGATAGAGCACCAGATAGTCCCACTTGCCCTCCTGGGTCAGCGTGGAGCCGGGAGTATCGATGAAGGCAAATACACGGACGCCCTTGGCCTTCACGTTGTCGATGAGCTGAACCATCTCTTTTGTGTTGCCGGAGACGGTGGAGTAGATGATAACGGACTTATCGGTCAGACGCTTGTTGCCGGTGGTCAGGTACTCAGCAGCATTCTCCACATACACCGGCAGAGAAGACTTGCCCCGCATATAAACCTCAACCTGCATTGCGGAAGCGTAGGTGCCGCCGATACCCATGAAGTAAATGTTGTCAAAACCTTCGTCCCAAATCTGATCGATAATCTTTTCAATCTGGGGACGCAGTGCCAAAGCACCGTTTACACTGGCAATATCACCGGCCTCGTCAAAATTGCGCAGGCAGGCACCCTGGGCTTCTTCCCAGGCCTTTGCTTCAAATTTCATTGTCAACATCCTTTCTAATAAAGCGGTACGGAATCGGAATCCATACCACGGAAAAAGTGAAATGCGTATTGGATCGCCTTATCCCAGTAAGGCCATTCGTGATCGCCGGGAGCTTCCAGATAAGTGTGCGCAATGCCCAGAGCTTCCGCTT
>JAKSQD010000136.1 GCA_024404315.1 Oscillospiraceae bacterium | reverse complement strand
CGCACAGCCCTGTGTTTTTGTTAAACAGTTGCCTGGACCTATTCTCTGCGCCTCCATCGCTGGAGGACCCTTTCTCCCGAAGTTACAGGGTCAGTTTGCCTAGTTCCTTAACCGTGATTCACCCAAGCGCCTCAGTATACTCAACCCGACCACGTGTGTCCGTTTGCGGTACGGGTGACTCAGCGTTGCTGCTTAGCGGATTTTCTCGGCAGTATGGTTACCAGCGCTATCCCCTTGCCCCGAAGGGCGCAGGGTACTATCGGGCTTCGGCTCGGAAGGTGGATTTGCCTGCCTCCCTCGACGCCTTTGCCCTTCAACCGGCACTTCCGTCGGCCGGCGGCTGTTTCACTCCTGCGTCTCCACGTCGCGCGCTGAGTCAGTAACGGAATCTTGACCGTTTCTTCCATCGGCCTCGCCATTAGGCTTATCCTTAGGACCCGACTTACCCTGGGGCGATTAACGTAGCCCAGGAAACCTTGGTCTTGCGGCGGGGGGGCATCCCACCCCCCTTAGCGTTACTTATACCTACATTTGCCTTTCCAGACGCTCCAGCACCCCTCGCGGGACACCTTCGACGCCGACTGGAATGCTCCCCTACCGATCCTCAACGGATCCCACGGCTTCGGCAGCATGCTTCATACCCGATTATTATCCACGCCCAGCTCCTCGACTAGTGAGCTGTTACGCACTCTTTGAATGAATGGCTGCTTCCAAGCCAACATCCTAGCTGTCATGGGGGCCGGACTTCGTTAGTCTAACTTAGCATGCATTTCGGGGCCTTAGCCGATGGTCTGGATTCTTCTCCTCTCGGGCACGGACCTTAGCACCCGCGCCCTTACTCCCGCCCTTGGCCGCTGCGCATTCGGAGTTTGTCTGGACTTGATAGGCGGCGAAGCCCTCGCATCCAATCAGTCGCTCTACCTCACAAGGGAAACACCCGAGGCGGCACCTAAATGCCTTTCGGGGAGTACGAGCTATCTCCGAGTTTGATTGGCCTTTCACTCCTACACACACCTCATCGGGAAGCTTTTCAACGCTTATCCGTGCGGCCCTCCATACCGTGTTACCGGTACTTCAGCCTGGACATGTGTAGATCACTCGGTTTCGCGTCTACCCCCTCTGACTCAGGCGCCCTGTTCAGACTCGCTTTCGCTGCGGCTACGGGAGTCGTCTCCCTCAACCTTGCCAGAGATGGTAACTCGTAGGTTCATTATGCAAAAGGCACGCCGTCACCCCACGAAGGGGCTCCGACCGCTTGTAGGCGCATGGTTTCAGG
>JAKSQD010000135.1 GCA_024404315.1 Oscillospiraceae bacterium | reverse complement strand
AAAGCAGATGAATCGGATTCTTTCCTTGCTCAGGGGGGCATTTGTATGCTTCGAGGCGAGGAGGATTATCAGAACTATTTTGAGGACACCATGCGTGCCGGACACTATGAGAACAACAAAGATACGGTTGAGGTCATGATTCGATCCTCCAACACCATCATCCGAGAACTGCTTCGGATGGGGGTAGATTTCTGCCGTACCAGCACGGGTGCGTTGGATTATACCCGTGAGGGTGCCCACTCTCAGCCCCGTATTCTTTACCATGAGGACGTAACAGGCAAAGAAATCACCTCTGTTCTGCTGAAAAACGCCAGAAATCAGGACAATATCGACATTATCGAATACACAACCATGGTCGATATCATCGCCCAAGATAACGTCTGCGGCGGTGTGGTGGTAGCGGATGCGGCAGGAGAGCTGCGGTGCATTGCTTCTCCCAATGTGGTGCTTGCCTGCGGAGGAATCGGTGGATTGTTCACCAATTCCACGAACTTCCCCCATATCACCGGAGATGCCCTTGCTATTGCTATGAAGCATGGCGTTCAGGTGGAGCATCTGGATTACATTCAGATTCATCCCACAACGCTCTATTCCACCAAGCCGGGAAGACGTTTCCTGATTTCCGAGTCCGTTCGAGGAGAGGGCGCTTTGCTGTATGATAAAGACGGCAATCGTTTTACCAACGAGCTGCAACCCCGTGATCTGCTCAGTCAGGCAATCTGGAAGCAGATGGAGAAGGACGGAACGGATTTTGTTTGGGAGGACATGCGTCCCATTGGTGAAGCAACCATTCTGGAGCATTTCCCCAACATTTATCATCACTGCCTGGAAGAAGGATATAACTGTCTGGAGCAGCCCATCCCTGTTGTTCCGGCGCAGCATTATTTCATGGGCGGTATTTCTGTCAACCTGGCCAGCCAGACCACAATGAAGGGCTTGTATGCCGTGGGTGAAACCAGCTGTAACGGTGTTCACGGGCGAAACCGCCTTGCCAGCAACTCTCTGCTGGAATCCTTGGTGTTTGCTCAAAGAGCCGCTGATGATATCATCTTCGGCACGCCCCATACCGGCTGTGATATCGACCATGTTGATTTAAACGAGTACAAAAATCTTGACGCTGTGTTTGAAGGGTATCGTCGCAGTGTTTTGGACGAAATTGAAAGGATGAAAAACGACCATGAATGAGATTACCATGAAAATGAACGCTGATAAGCTGATTCTGATGGCTTTGCAGGAGGACATTACCAGCGAGGATGTCACCACCAATTCCGTTATGCCCAA
>JAKSQD010000134.1 GCA_024404315.1 Oscillospiraceae bacterium | reverse complement strand
TTCCCGGCGAGGAAACGCTGGACTTGATGTTCGCAATCCGGGAAAGCGGCATTCGTTTTATTCCTGTGCGGCATGAACAGGGAGCCGCCTTTATGGCAGATGTTTATGGCAGACTGACCGGCCATGCCGGTGTTTGTCTGTCTACGCTGGGGCCGGGTGCAACCAATTTGGTCACCGGTGTGGCCGATGCCTTCCTTGACGGAGCACCTCTGGTCGCCATTACCGGTCAGGTCAGCACGAATAGAATGCAGCTGACCAGCCATCAGTATCTGGACTTAAGTGCCATGTTTGCGCCCATCACCAAGCGGACAAAGCAGGTCATTCGGCCAGACACTGTCAGCGAAATTGTCCGCCTTGCCTTTAAGTACGCAGAGAGCGGGAAGCCGGGAGCTACCCATATCGACCTGCCCAATAATATTGCAAAGCTTCCGGCCAATACAAAGCCAATGCTTCGGCAGAGTCCTCAGGTGACTTATGCAAATCCGGAACACATCAGCATTGCCGCCAATCTGATCAGCCATGCACAGAACCCGATTATTCTGGTCGGTTCCGGTGCTGTGCGTGCAGGAGCGGCGCAGGCGGTAACGGAGCTGGCGAATCGGCTTCATATCCCTGTTGTCAATACGATGATGGCAAAGGGAATTATTCCAATGGATAATCCCTACAGTCTGTGGACAATCGGCATCCCTCAAAAAGATTATGTAAACAAAGCCTTCCGGCTGGCGGATACGGTCATTGCTATTGGCTATGATATCGTGGAATGTGCGCCTGCCAAATGGGATGCACGCCCGGATATGAAGATTATCCACTTGGATACCCAGCCTGCGGATGTGAACCGGGACTATCAGCCAACAGTGGAAGTGGTGGGAGAAATCACGGAAAGTATCTACGAAATTCTTCGTTCTGCCCGCAGAAATACCGTGCCGCTGGAGATGCTTGCCATTCGGAAAGAAATGGAAGAGGATCAGGCTGAGATGGCGCAGGACAACAGCTATCCCATGAAGCCTGCCAGAATACTGGCGGATGTGCGCAAGGTGATGGATCGGAAGGATATTCTGGTCAGCGATGTGGGTGCCCACAAAATGTGGATTGCCCGCCATTATAACTGCTACGAACCCAATACCTGTCTGATTTCCAACGGTTTTGCCAGCATGGGTTTTGCTGTGCCGGGAGCCTTTGCTGCCAAGATGCTGAACCAGGATAAAAGGGTGCTGGCCATCAGCGGTGACGGCGGCTTTATGATGAACAGTCAGGAACTGGAAACCGCTGTCCGAGAGCATGTTCCCTTTGTGAATCTGATTTGGGAGGATAGCCATTACGGCCTGATCA
>JAKSQD010000133.1 GCA_024404315.1 Oscillospiraceae bacterium | reverse complement strand
CGTTTTTTACAGCTTTTTGAACAATTTCATAGAAAACAAATCTACCCCAGACAAGACAAAAAATCCTGTCTGGGGTAAAAACTGGGGTAGAGGGGAAATTGCCCTCTTGAGATATGAACTTTTCAGGCATAAAACCCGCCAAAATTACTCAAAACAAAAAGAAAACTCCCCGAACCTAAGTCCGAGGAGTTGGTGCGCGAGGCGGGAGTCGAACCCGCACGCCCGCAATGAGCACCGGCACCTGAAGCCGGCGAGTCTACCAATTCCACCACTCGCGCATCTGCTTTGTCATTGGCTCTCGCTCATCGCAGGTATGATAATACCACCACACCTCGGAAATGTCAAGCGTTTTTTTGAAAAATTTTAAAAAATTTACGAAAAAATTGACGCTTTCCTCGGGACGCTTCTTCCTCTCTCAGATTTCCCAAATTAAGCTCAAAATAGCGGGGAAAAGTTCCCGTTTTGCCCACTTGACGCAGACAAAAAAACATGATAACATAACCACAATCAGCAAAGAAGGGAAAAGTAACTCTGTTCCGGGGTTAAGAGAGCGGTCGTTTGGTGCGAGACCGTCAAAGGAGCAGCGTGAAGGGCCTCCCGGAGCTGCGGCAGGAACGGCATCACGCCCAGTAAACGCCGCCGGTTTTCACCGTTACCGAAATGAGAGTGCCTGCTGCGGCAGGAATTCAGGTGGCACCACGGACAAGTCTGTTCGCCCTGAGTCAGATGTGACTTAGAGCGGACTTTTATTTTTTTTATGACAGCCTCATCACACAGTGTGTTCCACCAACCACCCCGCTTTTCCTTCGGGAAGCAGGCGGGAGCCGTTGCTCAACGGCGGTAGATGAGGGAAAGGAAGAGTATTATGAAGAACAACCTGAAAACGATGGAAAAAATCATCGCTCTGTGCAAGGGCCGCGGCTTTATTTTTGCCGGTTCCGAGATCTACGGCGGCCTGGCCAACACCTGGGACTACGGCCCTCTGGGTGTGGAGCTGAAGAACAACGTCAAGAGCGCATGGCGCAAAAAGTTCATCCAGGAGAACCCCTATAACGTGGGTTTGGACTCCGCTATCCTCATGAACCCCCAGACCTGGGTTGCTTCCGGCCATCTGGGCGGCTTCTCTGATCCTCTGATGGACTGCAAGGAGTGCAACGAGCGTTTCCGTGCTGACCAGCTCATTGAGAACTGGGCTTCTGAGAACAACTTCGAGCTGTCCCAGCCCATTGACGCCTTCACTCAGGAGGAAATGGCCGCTTTCATCGAGGAGCACAATGTCTGCTGCCCCACCTGCGGCAAGCACAACTGGACCGACATCCGTCAGTTCAACCTGATGTTCAAGACCTTCCAGGGCGTGACCGAGGATGCCA
>JAKSQD010000132.1 GCA_024404315.1 Oscillospiraceae bacterium | reverse complement strand
AGCGTATTCGGGCCATTGACCTTGAATATATATTATTTCCGCAAGGAGGAAAAGAAAATGAAAACAAAGACTTATCGTCAGATCCTGGCAGCTATGCTTGCTCTGGTATGCCTGTTTGGTCTTGCAGCCTGCGGCAGCAAGGCAGAAGCTCCCGCAGCTGCCGCACCCGCTGCTTCCGAAGCACCCGCAGCAGCAGAGGCTCCTGCTGCCGCAGAAGCAGTTGACCCCGATGTGCAGGCCATCATTGACCGTGGTGTGCTGCGTGTAGGCGTCAAGAATGCTGTTATCGGTTTCGGCTTCCAGGATACCATCACCGGCGAGTATTCCGGCATGGAGATCGACATTGCCAATGCTCTTGCTGCACAGCTGGGCGTTGACGTAGAATTTACCACCGTTACCGCAGCCACCCGTACAGAGCTGCTGGACTCCGGCGATATTGACTGCGTACTGGCAACCTTTACCATTACGGAAGAGCGTAAGCAGAGCTGGGACTTCACCACTCCCTACTACACCGATCATGTCACCGTCCTGGTTGAGGATGCTTCCGGCATCAAGTCCCTGGCTGATCTGAAGGACAAGCTGGTCGGTGTCTCCTCCGGCTCCACCTCCGCCCGTGCCCTGACCAGTGCCATGATCGAGGCCGGTGTCATTGACGGTGCTGCATTCGACAAGGACACCTTTGATCCCGCAACATGGAAGGAAGGCATTGCATTCCAGCAGTTCGATGACTATCCCGGCATTTCCACCGCTCTGGCAGCAGGTCAGGTAGATGCATTCTCCGTTGACAAGTCCATTCTGGCAGTCTACAAGACTGAGGGTCGTTCCTACATTGAAGAGCAGTTTGCTCCTCAGGAATACGGCATCGCCACCAAGAAGGACAGCGGCTTCAGCACCTACTGTGAAGCCTTTATTCAGGCAAAGCTGGCCGATGGCACCATTGCTGGTTTCATCGCAGACTACAACCTGGGCTAATCTTTCCAATGATCTGCGGGGCGGGATTACCCGCCCCGCAATTTTCCACTTTAACACCATGACAGGGGATTACCATTATGGATGAGATTTTTTCGTATGATGCGTGGCTGAAAGTGTGGACATTTCGTTCCACATTTTTAACCGGTTTTGGCAATACACTGCGCACAGCTGCCGTGGCATTGATTCTGGCGCTGTTTCTTGGCTTCCTGTTCGGCCTTATGGCAACATCTGACTGGAGGGTATTGCGAATCATTGCAAGAGTGTATGTGGAAGCGATTCAGAATACCCCTGTTGTTTTGCAGATGTGCTTCCTGTACTATGTCCTCGCGTTTTCCGGCTTTAAGGTTAATATCATCACAACAGGCATTATTTCTCTCGGTGTGTACACCGGTGCCTATATGTCAGAAGTTGT
>JAKSQD010000131.1 GCA_024404315.1 Oscillospiraceae bacterium | reverse complement strand
TGGCCCTTACATCCAGGGCTGCACACGTGCTACAATGGCCGGTACAGAGGGAAGCCAAGCCGCGAGGCGGAGCCAACCCCCCAGAGCCGGCCCCAGTTCAGATCGGGGTCTGCAACCCGACCCCGTGAAGTCGGATTTGCTAGTAACGGCGTATCAGCTACGACGCCGTGAATGCGTTCCCGGGCCTTGTACACACCGCCCGTCACATCATGAAAGCCGTCTGCACCCGAAGTCGGGCATTTGTCCGCCTAAGGTGTGGGTGGTGATTGGGATGAAGTCGTAACAAGGTAACCGTTGGGGAACCAGCGGTTGGATCACCTCCTTTCTAAGGAGCAGCCACTTCGGTGGCGAAGTTGAAACATGACATGGACCGTCTCTCCGAGTGTTCCGTCTCCCTTCCGATAACGCTGGGCGCTCCCACACGGGGGTATAACTCAGTTGGTAGAGTGGCTGCTTTGCAAGCAGCATGTCGCCGGTTCGAATCCGACTACCTCCACCAATCACATTGGGCTTGTAGCTCAGTTGGTTAGAGCGCGTCCCTGATAAGGACGAGGTCACAGGTTCGATTCCTGTCAGGCCCACCAGTTCGGCACCATTTTTCGATCTTTGAAAACCGGAAGTTTGGAATTAAAGAGAATTGCAACGTAACGAGAGCGAGAAGTTTCTTGCTAAGCGTATACGGGCGCACGACGGATGCCTTGGCATCGCGAGGCGATGAAGGACGCGGCAGACTGCGATAAGCGTCGGGGAGCTGTCAACAAGCACTGATCCGGCGATTTCCGAATGGGGAAACCCACCACTTTAGTGGTACCTGCGGATGAATTCAATAGTCCGCACGGAGCGACACTCAGGGAAGTGAAACATCTCAGTACCTGAAGGAGAAGAAATCAACATGAGATTGCGCAAGTAGTGGCGAGCGAACGCGCAGGAGGCCAAACCAGGGGGCTTGCCCCCTGGGGTTGCGGGACCGGGACACGGTATTTCAAGGGTTAGGCGAACGGCATGGAAAGGCCGGCCGCAGCGGGTGAGAGCCCCGTAGCCGAAAACCCGAGAGGCCCACCGGGATCCCAATTAGGACGGGACACGTGAAACCCCGTCCGAATCCGGGGAGACCACTCTCCAAGCCTAAATACTCCATGATGACCGATAGTGAACCAGTACCGTGAGGGAAAGGCGAAAAGAACCCCTGCTAGGGGAGTGAAACAGACCTGAAATCGTGCGTCCACAAGCTATGGAAGCGTCGCAAGACGCGACCGTTTGCCTTTTGCATAATGAGTCCGCGAGTCAATCCGACTGGCAAGCGTAACCGGAAGGGGACGCGAAGCGAAAGCGAGTTCGAACAGAGCGACTTAGTCTGCCGGATTGGACCCGAAGCCCATGCGAGCTATCCTTGGACAGCGTGAAGCTCCCTTAACCGGGAGTGGAGGCGCGAATCTGTGACCGTTGAAAAGGTCTAGAATGAGCTGAGGAT
>JAKSQD010000130.1 GCA_024404315.1 Oscillospiraceae bacterium | reverse complement strand
GTCTTGAGAGTGATTTTGGCTGTGGCGGTGTATGGAATGAGCGTCACTGTCGTTCCTTCCTCTCTGATGATGCCGTTGGCGATGTCCTTCCACCAGTCAGCCTTCTTGTAGCTGAACAGGGTGGCGTGGCCGCTGGTCTTCGGGACTGCGATGCCGCTGGTCTTTGTCAGGTCAGTGTCAATGAAAATGTCACCGTCCTGTATGGTCGGTGCCGTCTCTCCCTTGAAACTGACGGCGGTCAGGTCGTTACACTTCTTGAATGCGCCTATCCAGATTGTCTGAAGTTTCGCATTGCCGGTGAGAGTCTTTATCCTGCACTCCTCGAAGGCGTAGCGCTCGATTGTCGTGAGGTCTTCCGGAAGGACAAGGTCGGTGGTTTGAGAGCCACTCTTGCCAGCCCTGCGGAATGCGTACTTGCCGATGTATGCGACAGAGTTCGGCAACGTCGGCAGCACGAGGTTGTGACACTCGTCGAAAGCCGACTGCCCGATGGACGTGATGCCCTCCGGAAGAGTGATGCCGGTAAGGGCGGTATTGCCGTTGAAGGCATTGTCACCGATTGCCGTCAGTTCGCCGTCTATGGCTATTGTGCCGCTGGTGCCGTTGAATGTGGACTTCTCCTCATTGAGAGGAAGTCCGTCGATTTTCTTGTCCGTGGGCTCCACCTTCGCGGTTGCGGTATAAGGGATGAATGTGATGTCGCCAAGGCTCAGGTTGAAGTTGACATCCGTCGTCACGTCGGTGACGGTGATGGTGTGGGCGGCCTTGTCTAACTTGAATTCGCAGCCCGATGCCGGTCCTTCCACAGAGAGGAACTTGGCCTGGGGCACGGACGGGGCGCTGCCGTCATAAGAGAACGTGAGTACGGACTTCAGCGTGCCGTCTGTCTGCTCGTCGAAGCTGCCGGATGCCTCCTGCTCAAGGTGGAGATTGTATATCAGGCCTTCCGGGCAGTTGAAGGTGACGGTGTGACCGTCCACCTCAGCGGTGTTGCCGCTCACCTTGTCGTCCCATCCGTCCACTCCCACGGAGACGACTTCCATCTTGCTGTCGCTGTCCTTGATGTTGAGAAGGATGGTGGATTTGGTGTTGGGACTGATGATGACTCCCGGGACGGTGGCTTTCCGCACCTTGCCGCCGAAGCTGCAGCTGATGGTTATTGTCCTTTCATTGCGGCTGCCGTCCACAGGCACGAGAAGGCCGTCGGCAACGACTGAATGGTCAGAAACGGAAAGTTGCAGTTCTGCCGGCGAAGCGAGCGGAGAGCCCTCGGAGGGTGCGTCACCGCTGTCGGGGGTCAGTGTGCCGTCCTTGGCATTGAGACTGCCGCTGAACTTGAAGCCCTCGCCGTAGAGCTTGATGTCGCTCATCTTGAGATTGTTCATCGTATGGTCGAAGCCGTAGATGTCGAATTTTATCTCCACCAGCGCGAGCGAGTGGTTGAACTTCAGGTCGACCGTGGGGTTGGTCTTGCTGACCTTGCC
>JAKSQD010000129.1 GCA_024404315.1 Oscillospiraceae bacterium | reverse complement strand
GCTTCCGTAAGTGGTCTTTGATTTATTGTTGTCTGGAATAGCACTAATCTGCGCAGATTCATCCACATGCAGCGATGGAAAGCCTGGAGGCGATGTCTGAACAGGCCTCTGTATCGCGTCTTTCCGTTGCGTGTGTGGAAGCTGTACTGGAACATGGCAGCCTCGATGTTGTTTCTCTTGTTCTGCTCTTCTATGGGAAGGCTCTCTATCTTGCGCCTAAGCTCGGATCGTCTGACCTCCTCCTCATTGAAATAGCGTCTCGGGAACTTGAATTTGTCCTTGGGCAGGTTTATCCTCCAGCGTTTGCCCTCGCACTTGCTTTCGCCTACATATACGGCATCGATCACCTCGCCGGTTTCAACTATTGTCACTTTGAGATTGTCGGTGCCGGGCTCTCTGTCAAGGACGTACTTGCACCCTCCCTGCAGTTTGCTCGTAAGCAGTTCCATTCCCATGTGGAGCATAGCGAACTCACGATTGTCAGGACTCTGGTATGCACCGTCTGCATAGACGTTCTTGACAAGTTGTCCCGTCACTCTCTCCGTGTTATGGACGGCATCCTCAAGGAAATGGCAATCCGCAAAGGTGACGGGTTCTGTCTGTACGGACGTGATGATGCTGGGCTTGTCCTCTTCCACAGTCTCGGTGATGTTGGTCACATAGCCGGACACCTTCTGTCCGTTCTTGTCGCGGTAGGTGGCATCTGGATCATCTGGGCTCTGGAGGCTGTCGCTGGCTATCTTGTGCTTGTCACGAGGCTCTACCTTGCCCTTCTCGACCACGTACTGGTCATGGAACACGCGATGGAGCAGGTCGTATCCGGGAGCATCCTCCTTCAGCCGCTTGAGCACATCATATATATATGAGCCTATCTTGACGAGCCGCTGAGCCATTTCATCCTTGTCTGAGCGGTACACAGTCTTGCTGGAATCCTCATTGAGCCAGGCCTCTGCACCCTTACGAAGCTTGGGGTTGAGCATTATCATGATGCGCTCATCGCGGAGTACCTTGCAGAGGGTGCGGTGTATCAGTTCATAGCGGGAATACTGCGCGATGTTGCTGCCGATGAGCTTGCTGTCCATGCGGACGGACTTGCCGGATATCTTGAATATCTTGATTTGCTCTCCGGTCACCTGCTCGAAGCAGCGTTCCATCAGATTGATGCCGGTTTCCTGCTCATAGGCTGTCAGACGGCGGCCGAACAGATAGTAGGTATCTCGCGAAGGAAGCTTGTCATCCAGCATCTCCAAGCCGAGAGCCTTACGAGCCAACAGATCAAACTCGCACTTCTCGAACAGGTCATCGTCGCTACAGCCAAAGCCCTCCTTGAGGATGCTCATTGCCACGAGAATGCGGATTGAGGCATTGGGAGCCCCCATCCTGGTCTCCTCAAACAAAGGCCTGAAGGATTCCTCGTCTATCTGGGATGTGACCAGCTTGAAGAACTGGTTGTGCCAGGCCTTCTCGTCGGTGTACTTCCTCTGGGCTCGCTTAGGCAGAATGTTGCCCGGAGCAGAGAAGAGGTCAAGCTGTGGATTCGTATCTGTTTTGCGAAACATATCTAACCGTTT
>JAKSQD010000013.1 GCA_024404315.1 Oscillospiraceae bacterium | reverse complement strand
CTCGCTACCTCCACCTTGGCAAGGTGGCGCTCTACCAGATGAGCTACTCCCGCAAGTTGCTTTCTTTTGCGTCTTTAAGCTGGACGATGGAGCGGAAGACGAGGCTCGAACTCGCTACCTCCACCTTGGCAAGGTGGCGCTCTACCAGATGAGCTACTCCCGCAAAAAGTGCCTCCGATCGGAATCGAACCAATGACACGGGGATTTTCAGTCCCCTGCTCTACCAACTGAGCTACAGAGGCAAAAGCCAAAAGCCTTGTTGTGTGCAGGGCTTGAAAAAAGTGGCGACCCGGAACGGGCTCGAACCGTCGACCTCCAGCGTGACAGGCTGGCGTTCTAACCAACTGAACTACCGGGCCACATTTGAAGAGAGGATGGTGGGAACAACAGGGCTCGAACCTGTGACCCCCTGCTTGTAAGGCAGGTGCTCTAGCCAGCTGAGCTATGCTCCCTTAGCTGTTGCGTTCGCTGCTGCTCTCGCTCTCAACAGTGGCTATTATAACGGCTCAAGCCCCGTTTGTCAACACCTTTTTTCGGTTTTTTTCAGAATTTTTTCAAATTCTTATTTTACGCAGTTTTTTGCGATTTCAGCCAATTCCTGTGCAGTGAACTGGTATTTTTTGTTGCAGAAATGGCATTGCAGCTCGGCTCCGCCCTGCTCCTGGATGATGCTTTCCAGCTCGGCACGCCCCAGCGTAGCCAGCGCCCGGACATAGCGATCTTTGCCGCAGGAGCAGCGATAACCGACGGGCACGGTCTCCAGCACCTCCACGTCAAACTCACTCAACACCTGCTGAACCAGCTCCAGCGGAGTGACGCCCTCCTGGAAGTGGCGGGTGACATAGCCGATTTTCTCGATGCCACGCTCTACCTTAGAAATCGCTTCCTCGTCAGCGCCGGGCAGAAGCTGAATCAGGAAACCACCGGCGGCGTACACATGCTGATCTCGGGAATCGACCAGAACGCCCAGAGCGCAGGCGGTGGGAAGCTGCTCACTGGTGGCGTAGTAGGAGGTCACGTCCTCGGCGATTTCGCCGCTCACCAAGGGAATGGAGCCAATGTAAGGCTCTTTCATGCCCAAATCCTTGATGACGGTCAGGCTGCCGTCCGTGCCCACGGCTCGACCCACGTCCAGCTTTCCCACGCTGCGGACAGGCAGAAAAACCTTGGGATCCGTTACGCAGCCCCGGACATAGCCCTCTGCATCGGAGACGCAGGTAATGGTACCAATGGGGCCGCCGCCTCGAATTTGCACGGTGACGCTGTTATCCTTGCCCTTGAGCTGGTTGCCCATGAGGGAGGTCGCCATCAGGGTGCGACCCAGAGCGGCGGTTGCCACGGAAGAAGCGCCGTGAATGCGCTGTGCCTCAGCCACCAGCTCACGGCCAGAAATAGCGGCGGCCATGACAGCGCCGTCAGAAGTAATGACTCTTACAATCTCGTCCATTGTATCTCCTCCGAATCGGGAAAAAAACAAAATATGCAGTGAATGGGGTTCAGGGGATGATTATATCAGCTCTGTAGAAGAAAAGCAACAAAAAAGTGTGCCATACAAAAGGGGGAGGACACACCCCGGCGCAACACGGTTTTCCAACAGGGCAAAAGGAGAAGCGCTCCATCAGATATAATAGTTATTGCCGGCCTTTTCTTCCTTGGTGCGGACGAGATCATCCAGCGTTACGCTGTCCACATATTTTTGAATCACATTGTTAAAACCAGTCCAAAAGTCAATGGTTCCGCACTCGCTGAGTTTTTCGCAGCCGCCGACCTCCACGCAGCTGATGGGGGAAAGACTGCCCTCGGTGATGCGGAGAATGTCCCCGGCGGTGTACTGATGGGGTTTTCGGGTGAGGGTATAGCCACCGGAAGAGCCACGAACGCTGCGGAGGAGTCCGCCTTTGGCGAGCTGGGCGGCGATTTGCTCCAGATACTTCTGGGAAATGTCCAGACGGCGGGCGGATTCTTTGATAGAAACACATTTGTCACTGCCATGCTGCACCACGTCAATCATCAAATCCAGGGCATAGCGTCCCTTAGCGGAAATTTTCATGATTCATCACCTCACGTTTTCTTTCGTAACATTATACTACTAACCCGGTAGGAATTCAAGGAATTTTTTCGAGAGAGAAGAAACGACGGCAAATTCCCGCTCAAAATTGGGAAGGATGAACCATGAAGAGCGGCGGGAAAAATGGTATACTATCCTCGTCTGAATCCAATTGACAAGAAGGAGAAACCACATGGCCTGTCACAACTGCGGCGGCTGCGGAGCCGCCCGTCCCGAACCATTGAATGAAATAGAAAATCAATTGCTCGACCAGCTGGCGCAAAACGCTTTCCTTCCTCTTTGTCGGCTGCTGCTGCGCAGCCCGGAGAGCAAAGAGCTATCCTTTGTCATGTCCGCTCCCGTCTATCTGCCCGACGCTGCCGCCTCAAAGGAGACCGTTCGGGCGTATGGAGCCGCCCTCCTCAGCCTGCAAAAGCGCCGTTATATCACGCTGGATTATAACGTGCCCCTCTCCGGCTTTGATTATGACGCTTGGAGGCGGTCAGAGTACTATCAGGGCTTTGCTTTTTCCATGGAAGCGCCCGGCGTGGAGCCGTTCCTGGAGCCGGGCAGCGCAGCCCTCACCTTGCAGGGGCAGGAGGCGCTGGACGGGACGGAGTGAAAAAACGCCAACAAAAAAGCTTCCCAAAGGAGTTGAAATCGCACCTTTGGGAAACTTTTTGTTTTTTTTCACTTGTTTTGCGTTTTGGTTTGGTCATACACACAGTACCGTCGGGCGGTGTTTAAGCCATGGAATAGTCAAACAGAACACGTTGCACCTTGCAGCCCTCGGTGATTTCGTCGGGCAGAAGAGCCTGTGCTACCATGATGGGTTCGGCGGCGGGAGTGTCTGCCCTCCGCAGCCATGCGTAATCGCCGTCGATTTTGATGACGATAAAAACAACAGGATCCGTTAGTGCCATAGTTTCCCCTCCTTTCCTTACTAGCGGTTTATGAGCGGTGCGCCGTGACGTGGCGCTGAACGCTCGCATTGCGAAAACCATCCGTGGAGGAAGAACCTTTTGCGGATTGGTTCCGAAGCTTTCTTTGGTGAGAGAAAGCCCGGACAGTGAGAAACCATCCGGGCCAAAATACCAGTTTTTTACAGCTTAGAGGTGCGGAAGGTCATTTCATGACGCTTGGGGCCGGAGGAAACCATGGTGATGGGGGTTTCGATCTGGCTTTCCAGGAAGTCCACATACTTCTTGGCGTTTTCGGGCATATCATCATAATTGGTGATGCCACGGATATTGCTCTTCCAGCCGGGGAGGGTGGTGAAGACGGGCTTTGCACGCTCCAGCTTGCCGGGGGTGGGGAAGCTGGTGGTCACTTCGCCGTCAATCTCGTAGCCGGTGACGACCTTGATTTCATCCAGATAGCCCAGAACGTCCAGGCAGGTCAGTGCGACGGTGGTAGCGCCCTGCACCATGCAGCCATACTTGGTGGCAACGGCATCAAACCAGCCAACACGGCGGGGACGGCCAGTGGTAGCGCCGAACTCGCCCTTGTCACCACCACGGCGGCGCAGCTCGTCGCCCGCTTCGCCCAGCAGCTCGGAGACGAAAGGCTCGGTCTTGGAGCCGACACAGGAGGAATAAGCCTTGGTGACAGCGATGACCTCTTCAAAGGCGGTGGGAGGCACGCAGGCACCGACCGTGCCGAAGCCGGCCAGCGTGTGAGAGGAGGTGGTCATGGGGAAGATGCCCAGGTCGGGATCCTTCATGGAACCAAGCTGGCCTTCCAGCAGGATGGTCTTGCCTTCCTTGAGGGCGTTGTGGACAAAGGTTGCCACGTCGCCGACGTAGGGGCGGATCAGCTCACGGTACTCCAGCAGCTCCTGGAAGAGTTCTTCTGCGTCCACGCCGGGCTTATGATAGAGGTAGTCAAACATCAGGTTCTTGCGCTCCACGGCGGCGAACAGACGCTGGCGCAGACGATCCTCCTCGAAGAGATCGCAGACCTGAATACCGGTTTTTGCGTACTTATCGGAATAGAAGGGAGCGATGCCGGACTTGGTGGAACCAAAGGCCTTGCCGCCCAGACGCTCTTCCTCATAGGTGTCCTGAAGGACATGGTAAGGCATCAGCAGCTGGGCACGGTCGGAAACAATCATATTGGGAGCAGGTACGCCTTGATCGGTGAGGCTTTTCAGCTCATTGACCAGCTTTTTGATGTCCAGCGCCACACCGTTGCCGATGATGTTGGTGATATGGGGATAGAAAGAACCGGAAGGCAGAATATGCAGGGCAAATCTGCCGAAGTCATTGATGATGGTATGACCTGCATTGGCACCGCCTTGGAAGCGGATTACAACGTCGGACTGTTCAGCCAGCATATCGGTGATTTTGCCCTTACCCTCGTCGCCCCAGTTTGCGCCTACGATAGCTTTAACCATAGTAACGATATCTCCTTTGGTGGCCCGCCGTTTTTCACGGGAGCGTGACACACAATAATGATGAGTTCTGTCATTTGAACAAGGGGCTGGGCAAAGAAAACACACAACCCCATTTTGTTTACCTTGCTATTATACGGAAAAAGAGCGTAGAATGCAAGGGCATATTGAAAAAAAGTGGAAAAATGAGCGGGAGTGTGGTCATTTGCCTGTGTTTTGCCGTTTCAGGGGAGAAAGCGTGCTCCATTTGGCGCTTCCCGGCGGCGTTCGGCGTGTCGCTGATTGATTACTTCCGCTGCGCCTCGATTTTCTCGGCCAGCTCCGTGAGATACAGCCAGCGCTCGGTTTTCTCCTCTAATTGCGCTTCCAGGCGCTCTTTTTCGGCCAAAACCTCCTGCAACTTGACGTAATCGCTGCCACAAAGAGCCTCCTGCGCCTCACAGTCGGCAATTTTTTCTTCCAGTGCGGCAATATCGTCATCAATGGTCTCATACTCCCGCTGTTCCTTATAGGAGAATTTCAACTGGCGGTTGTTGTTGCGCTGCTTGGGAGTGGCGGCCTTTTCTTTGGGCTGGGCGGCGGCCTTTTCCTCGGCCTTTTTCTTGCTGAGGTAGTCGCCGTAGTTGCCCACATAGCGCTCTACCCGTCCGTCACCGGTGACTTCGAAAATCTGGCTGGCGATTTTGTCCAGAAAGTAGCGGTCATGGGAGACAGTGATGACCACGCCCTGGAAGCTGTCCAGATATTCTTCCAAGATTTCCAGGGTGGCAATGTCCAGGTCATTGGTTGGCTCGTCCAAAATCAGCACGTTCGGGGCGGCCATCAAAATGCCCAGCAGGTACAGCCTGCGCAGCTCGCCGCCGGAAAGCCGGTCAATGGGGGAGTACTGCAAATCACTGTTAAAGAGGAAGCGCTCCATCATTTTGGTGGCGGTGAAGGTTCCCTCGCTGGTTTTCAGCTCCCGGGCGATGCCGTGGATGTAGTCAATGGCTCGTTCCGAGCGGTTCAGCTCCCGCCCCTCCTGGGTGAAATAGCCGATGTTGACGGTGCTGCCCATCTCCACCACGCCGCTGTCCGGGAAGAGCATACCGGACATCAGGTTTAACAGGGTGGTTTTGCCCGCTCCGTTGTGACCCACAATGCCGATGCGGTCATCCTTCACCACATGATAGGAGAAATCAGAGAGGATGGGGCCTTTGCCAAAGTCCTTGGAGATGTGCTCCACCTCAATGACCTTTCGCCCCAGACGGCTGTAGCCTGCCGACATCTGCACCGTTGCATCCTGCGTCTCGGGAGCATCCATCGCCTTGACGGTTTCATAGCGCTCAATTCTATCCTTGCTCTTGGTGCGGCGCTCCCGGCATCCACGCATAATCCATTGCGCCTCGGTGCGCAGGAAGGATTGGCGCTTGCGCTCGCTGGCCTCTTCCATCTCCAAACGTTCCGCCTTGAGCTGCAAGTATAGGGACCAGTTGGCATCATAGGTATAGGTTTTGCTGCGGGACAGCTCCACAATTTTGGTGGCGACTCGTTCCAGGAAATAACGGTCATGTGTGACCATGATAAGGCCGCCCCGAAAGCGCATCAGCTTTTGTTCCAGCCACGCCACCATTTCAGCGTCCAAATGGTTGGTCGGCTCGTCCAGAATGAGAATATCCGCCGGATGGATGAGGGCGGCGGCCAGAGCCACCCGCTTACGCTGCCCGCCGGAGAGCGCACCGACCCTTTGGGAGAAATCCGTAATGCCCAGCTTGGTCAGCATGGAACGGACTTCGTATTCGTTCAAGGTGCGGAACTCCGGAGGATAATGACGGAAGACCTGCTCCAGAACGTCCAATTCATCCTCCATTTCGGGATTTTGGGGGAGATAGGAAATCTGAATGTTGGGATTGAGGGAAACCGTTCCCTCGTCGGGAACCTCCCGTCCGGCCAGCAGCTTGAGCAAGGTGCTCTTACCGGTGCCGTTCACGCCGATGATTCCCACCTTGTCCCCTTCGTTGAGGTAGAGGGAGACGTTGGAAAGCAACTGCTTGGTTCCGTAATTTTTGGAAAGATGTTCAGCAGAAAGAAGCATAAAAACCTCCGCAAGTAAATTCAGAATGCGGGATTCAGAATTCAGAATAGATGGAAAAATACGGCCTTTCTCCGCTTGTTTGAACCGGAATGGGGCGGAAAGCGCCGCATTTTTCATTATACAACGCCGTGGGCGATTGTGCAACGAGAGATTTTTTGCCCGCACAGAAATCGAAGCAGAAGCAGTCCCCGGAGGAGAACAAGCGAACCGGAACGGCCAGCTATCAGGAATAGTTGTCCCAAAGCGCACATACCCTGTAACAAACGACGCGAACGGAGGTACTGCTATGCCCTTTGAATCCCGTGATTTACCCGTCACGCCGCCCCATCGCATCCACTTGGAGGAGCGAAGCGCTCTGTCCATCTCCGGCGTGGAGGAGGTGGAGAGCTTTGACGAAACCACCATTTCCCTTTCCACCAGCCAAGGGGGATTGACCGTTCGGGGACAGGAGCTGCACATCGAAAAGCTCAGTCTGGATGGGGGAGACCTGAAGGTAGAGGGAACCATTGACTCCATCACTTATGAGGAGCAGCCGACAAAGGGCGGATTCTTTGCCCGGCTTTGGCGCTGATGGAGGTCAGCGTTGCAGATCAGGCGCTTTCTCTGGCGGGCGCACTGCTGCTGGGTCTGGGGCTGGGTCTGATTTATGATGTGTTCCGCATTCTCCGGGTTCGGGTGAAGGTGGCTTTGCTGGGGGGAATGCTGGATTTGCTGTACTGGTTCATTACTATGCTGGCCTTGTTCGTTTGGTCGGCGGTTTCTCTGGGTGGCAGGGGTCAGCTTTCCATTGCAATCGGCTTTTTGGTTGGAGGCTGGGGCTGGTTTCGCCTGTTGAGTCGGTACTTTTTGGCTCTGGGATATCAAATTGCCGATGGATGTGCGTATGTTGTGTACATATTGCTCCTTCCTGTCCGCATCGTGGCGGGCGCTTTGAAAAAAATAAAAAAATTTCTCAAAAAACACTTCCTTTCTTGCCGAAATTGGTATAAAATAAGGTCTGCGTTCGCAACCAGTCCGGCAGAGAGCCGGGCGGTGCAGCCTGACCACGGAAAAGGAGGAGAACCCTATGAAAATGACGCTGAAATCCGGTTTCATCACCAAGCTGGTGCTGCTTCTGATGATTGTTTACCTGTCCATCACGCTCATCAACACCCGGGGAAAAATCCAAACCGCAGGCGCAGAGCTGGAAAGCGTGCAGGCCAAGGTAGCAGCTCAGGAGCTTCAAAACGCCGAGCTGAGAACCCGCATCGAAAACAAAGAGGATGAGGATACCTGGCTCCGCATTGCCAAAGAGCGGCTGGGTCTGACAGAGAAGGGCGAAACGGTCTTCTACGATTCCGCAAAGTGATGGCTTGAACAGGCAGAGAAAGAGAGAAATGGGCGTGGGCCCGAAAACTTTTGGAGGATTCAAAGCAGGGTATGGATTTAGAAATCGGAGCAATTTTAGAGGGAAAAGTGACTGGTATTACCAAGTTCGGTGCGTTTGTCAGCCTTCCGGGGGGACGTTCCGGCCTGGTTCACATTTCCGAGGTGGCTTATTCTTATGTCAGTGAGGTCAGCGAGTTCCTGACCGTGGGTCAGGAGGTCAAGGTCAAGGTCATCAGCGTTGATGAAAATGGCCGCATTAACCTCTCTATCAAGCAGACCCTGCCCCCGCCTCCCAAGCCGGAGCGCAATGGAGGCCGTGGCGGTGATCGAGGCGGAAACCGTCGCTTTGATAATAACCGTGGTTCCAAGGAGGGACGCAGCGAGGAGCGTGGTGCCAGCCGTCCCGAGGGTCGTTATAACAATGACCGTGGCAGCCGTCCCGCCAACCCCCGTCCCGCTCCCGCACCCAGAAGCAACACGCCCAAGGAGCCCGCCAGCTTTGACGATATGCTCAAGCAGTTTATGTCTGAGTCTGAGAGCCGTCAGGCACAGGCCAACCGTGGCGAGCGTACCCGCCGCCGTCCCAGAAGAGGCGGCTCCAACAACTGATTGCAGCAACACATCCCCCTTGCTTGGCCGATATGCCTCGGCTGGTAAGGGGGATTTCCTTTTCACTTGAGCGGAAAAAGAAGGAAGGCTTGCAATCAGATGTTGGAACTGCTCCACAAAGTGCAACGAAATGTGTCAATTGACGGCTGAATGGCGAAAATCAAAAAGGTTTCTTGCAAGTTTTTTGGGAATAATTGCAAAAAATGATTGACAGCAAATGGGGAAAAGGTTATAATACCCTATATGTTAGCATACCTGAAGATGTGGTAAATTTCAGCGGGCTTGCCAAAGATGGCAGACGATCCATTCTGTAGATCGTTGGTGTGTGCGTGGAGTTTACCTTATTCTTTTGTATGTGTGAACACAGGACCTCCGGCCTCTGGGACGGGACAAAACGGATGTGCCCTGTTGTTCAGAGGCTGTTTTGTATCGCTTCTCGTGCCCAGCCCAATGGAGCTTATTTGTCAGATTGCCGCCGAATGTTGCGGGAACCCTCGTGATTCTCCTCAAAATTCGTGGTGACAGGACAAGAACCCAGGAAAAGGCTCGCTGGAGGGTGACAAAGCCGCCCGTTCAGAAAAAGGGAGAAACCAGAGCCGCTCCACCCATCTGGGGCTGCTCCAAACAAGTCAAAGGAGTGAACCGTTTTGACCAAGTATATTGTGAAACGAGTCCTGCTGGCTATCCTGACCGTTATCGTCATCAGCATGATTACCTTCTTCGCCATGAACGCCATCCCCGGCGGTCCCTTCAACAGCGAAAAGGCCGCCAGCGCAGCTACCATGGCCGAGCTGAACGCACGATACAACCTGGATAAGCCCGTCCCCGTCCAATACGTTCTGTATATGAAGAACCTGCTGCGTGGTGAGCTGGGTGTTAGCCTCAAGACTGGCCGTAGCATCTCTACCATCATTGGTGAGAGCTTCCCCATTTCCGCCAAGCTGGGCCTCATCGCCTCCGCCATCGCCATTGTCGCTGGCCTGATCCTCGGCTCCACCGCCGCCCTGATGAGAAACCAGTGGCCTGACCGACTGATCGTCTTCCTGACGACCCTCATCACCGCCATGCCCTCCTTCGTCATGGCCACCCTGCTGCTGTACCTGTTCTGCATGAAGCTGAACTGGGTTCCCGCCTTCACCGCTGGCAGCAACCACATTGTTTTGCCCGTTATTGCGCTTTCCTTCTCGCCCATGGCGTACATCACCCGTCTGACCAAGACCTCTATGCTGGACGCTTTGAGCCAGGATTACATCCGTACCGCACGAGCCAAGGGCGTTCCCCAGCTCAAGGTCATCTTCCTGCATGGCCTGCGTAACGCTCTGATTCCCGTCATCACCTACGTCGGCCCCATGATCGCCTCCATTCTGACCGGCTCCATGGTCGTTGAGTCCATCTTCGGCATCGGCGGCCTTGGCTCCAAGTTCGTCAGCGGCATCACCAACCGTGACTACACCATGATTATGGCTACCACCATCTTCCTGGCCGTTATTATGGTCGTGGCAAACCTGCTGACCGATATCGTCTATAAGCTGGTCGATCCTCGCATCAAGCTGGAGTAAGAAAGGAGAAATAACATGGCTGATAAATTCAAGAAAGCTCCTCTCTCTGCCCAGATTGACTTGAGCAAGTTCAACATGGGCAATTTTGAGAAGGCCACCGACGACGAAAAGCGTCAGCAGGAGGTCATGGGCGAGTCCACCACCTTCTTTAAGGATGGTATGCGCCGCCTGAGAAAGAACCCTCTGGCTATGGGTTCCATCGTGGTTCTGCTGCTCATCGTTCTTATCATCCTCTTTGCCCCCCTCGTCGTTCCTTATGGCTACGCCGACATCGTGAAGGGCGCAAGCAACCTCAGCGCCTTCCAGTATAGCTCCTCCGAGCTGGCCAAAATCAACGCTGGCGAGAGCGTCTTCCCCCATATCATGGGTACGGACGGCCTGGGTCGTGACTACTTCATCCGTGTGGTCTATGGCGCTCGTGTTTCCCTGGGCGTTGGCGTGTTCGCCTCCCTGCTGGTTCTGATGATTGGTATGCTCTACGGCTCCATTTCCGGCTACCTGGGTGGCCGTGTGGACCTGATTATGATGCGTATCGTTGATATCATCTATTCTTTGCCCGATATGCTGCTCATCATCCTGTTCGCCGTCGTTCTGAACGAGACCCTGGCTCCCGTCATCAAGGGCACCATCCTGGATAAGCTGGGCGTTAATATGATTTCCCTGTTCCTGGTCTTCGGCCTGCTGTATTGGGTCTCCATGGCACGTCTGATCCGTGGTCAGATTCTGACCATCAAGCAGAATGAGTATGTCCTTGCTGCACAGTGCATCGGTACTTCCACCCCCCGCATCATCAGCAAGCACATCCTGCCCAACTGCCTGTCCGTTATCATCATCACCACCGCTCTTCAGGTTCCCTCCGCTATCTTCACCGAGAGCTACCTGTCCTTCCTGGGTCTGGGCGTTTCCGCTCCCATGCCCTCCCTGGGTTCTCTGGCCAATGACGCTCGAAGCGGCCTCCAGAGCTACCCCTCCAAGCTGATCTTCCCTGCTCTGACCATCTGCCTCATCGTTCTGGCTCTGAACCTGCTGGGCGACGGTCTCCGTGATGCGTTCGACCCGAAGCTGTCCAGATGAGGTGAGTGAAAATGGCTGATTACAAGTATGTTATTGATGTGCAGGATCTGCACACCACCTTTAAAACTGACAAAGGCGATGTTCATGCCGTCAACGGCGTGAACTTCCGTTTGGAGCCCGGCAAGACCCTCGGCATCGTTGGCGAGTCCGGTTCCGGTAAGTCCGTTACCTCTTATTCCATCATGCAGATCCTTGCCAACAATGGCAGAATCTCCGGTGGTAAGGTGCTCTATAAGGGCGAGGACATCACCAAGTGGGATGCAAAGAAGATGGCCGGTTTCCGTGGCAAGTGCTGCTCCATCATCTTCCAGGACCCCATGACCTCCCTGAACCCCGTGTTCACCATCGGCTACCAGCTGGAGGAGGCTGTCCTGCTCCACACCAACCGCAACCGCAAGGAAGCCAAGGAGCGTGCCATTGAGATGCTGACCCTGGTCGGCGTCAACGAGCCGGAAAAGCGTGTGGATCAGTATCCCCACGAGCTGTCCGGTGGTATGCGTCAGCGTGTTATGATCGCCATGGCGCTGGCCTGTGAGCCTGACATCCTGATTGCAGACGAACCCACCACCGCTCTGGACGTGACCATTCAGGCACAGATTCTGGAGCTGATGCAGGATCTTCAGAAGAAGCTCGGCATGGCTATCATCATCGTCACCCATGACCTGGGCGTTATCGCCTCCATGTGTGATGAAATCATCGTTATGTATGGTGGCCGTGTCTGCGAGCGTGGCACCGCTGATGATATCTTCTATGCACCCGCCCACGAATATACCAAGGGCTTGCTGCGTTCCATTCCCACCACCGAGAACAACGGCCAGCGCCTGGTTCCCATCGGCGGTACTCCCATCAACCTGCTGAATATGCCCAAGGGCTGCGCCTTCTGCCCCCGCTGCGACGCAGCGATGAAGATTTGCCTGACCGAGGTGCCCGAGGAGTTGCAGGTGGGCGAGAATCACCGTGCGGCCTGCTGGATGAACGTCAAAAAGATGTATGAGGAGGCCAATGCGTAATGAGCAGTGAATATCTGGTGGAAGTAAGCCACCTCAAACAGTATTTCCCCGTCCGTTCCGGCTTTAAGACCATCCCTCTGAAGGCCGTTGACGATGTTTCCTTTAACATTAAGCCCGGCGAGACCCTGGGTCTGGTTGGTGAGTCCGGCTGCGGCAAGACCACCGTTGGCCGTACCCTGCTGCGCCTGTATAAGCCCACCTCCGGCTCCATCAAGTTCGAGGGCGAAGAGGTCACGGAAAAGAACATCCACGCCCTCCGCAAGGAGATGCAGATGGTCTTCCAGGATCCCTACTCCTCCCTGAACCCCCGTATGACCGTTGAGGATATCATCGGTGAGCCTCTGGACGTTCATAAGCTCTACAGCAACCGAGCAGAGCGTCACGAAAAGGTCATCTCCCTCATGGAGACCGTCGGCCTGAACGCCGAGCACGCCACCCGCTATGCCCATGAGTTCTCCGGCGGCCAGCGTCAGCGTATCGGCATCGCCCGTGCCCTGGCCGTTGACCCCAAGTTCATCGTCTGTGACGAGCCCGTTTCTGCTCTGGACGTTTCCATTCAGGCTCAGGTGGTCAATATGTTTGAGGATCTCCAGGCCGAGCGTGGCATGGCTTACCTCTTCATCGCCCATGACCTGCTGGTCGTGCAGCACATCTCCGACCGCATCGCCGTGATGTACCTGGGTCATATGATGGAGCTGGCGGAATCCGATGAGCTGATGAACAACCCCAAGCACCCCTATACCCAGTCCCTGCTCTCCGCCGTGCCCATTCCTGACCCCGAGACCGCCCGCAACAGCAAGCGTATCATTCTGGAAGGCGACGTGCCCTCCCCCCTGCGTATGCCCAGCGGCTGCCCCTTCCGTACCCGCTGCAAGTACGCTACCGAGCAGTGCGCCATGGCGATGCCTGAGCTGACCGACCGTGGCGAAGGCCATATGGTCGCCTGCTGGAATCGCTGATTGTTCGCTATCCGAAATTTTGCGATTCTGTAAGGAAAAACATTGACCTCCGCTTTTCGTTGTGATAAAATCGGAGGTCGGTGGGACGTTTGTTTCCCACACAGAGACAGTCGAAACCCACTTTGCCGTGGTTTTCACATAACCGAAGAGCCGGTGACGTACCAAATCGGCTCTGTACACATCATCAGGAGGAAAATTATGAAAAAACTGATTGCTCTGCTTCTGGCAATGGCAATGGTTCTCTCTCTGGTCGCCTGCGGCGGTGGCTCTTCCAAGCCCGCTGCTGAAAGCACTGGCAACTCCAGCGCTCCCGCTTCCACCGAGGGTTCCAGTGATGCCACTCCTTCCGCTGGTAAGGCAGACCCCACTACTCTGAACATCTTTATGTCTTCCGAGCCCGCTCACCTGGATCCCGCCCTGAACAGCTCCGTTGACGGCGGCTGCCTGGCTGTCAACTCCTTCGAGGGTCTGCTGCGCTACAACGCAGAGGGCAAGCTGGAGCCCGCTTGCGCTGAGTCCTGGGAGATTTCCGAGGACGGCACTGTTTACACCTTCACCCTGCGTGACGATCTGAAGTGGTCCAACGGCGAGACTCTGAACGCCAACGACTTCGTTTACTCCTGGCAGCGTGCTGCCGCTCCCACTACCGCAGCCGATTATAACTATCTGGCTGCGGTCTTCGCTGGCTTCACCTATGAAGAGGGCATCCCCGCTGATTCCGTCGTCGCTTCTGAGGATGGCAAGACCCTGACCGTTAAGCTGGCCGCTGTCTGCCCCTACTTCCTGGATCTGTGCGCTTTCCCCTTCTTCATGCCCGTCTATCAGCCTTCCGTTGAGAAGACCGTCTCCGACACCGCTCCCGCTGGCACTTGGGCAAACGACGCTGGCGAGGACTATGTTTGCAACGGCGCTTACAACCTCCAGACCTGGAATCATGACGCTGACATGACCTATGTCAAGAATGACAACTACTGGGATGCTGATTCCGTCTCCGTCACCACCCTGAACATCATGCTGACCAGCAACGATGTCACCGCTTACACCGCTTATCAGACCGGCGACCTGGACTTCATCGACTCTGTTCCCACCGATGAGACCCAGAACGCTATGCAGTCTCCCGAGTTCAAGATCATTGAGGAGCTGGGCACTTACTATGTCGGCTTCAACTACAGCTCCCCCATCTATGACGAGCTGGGTCTGAACGAGGAGCAGGCCGCTGTCTTCCGTCATGCTATCACCCTGCTGATTGACCGTCAGTACATCTGTGACTACGTTGGTCAGACCGGCCAGATTCCCGCTAACACCTTCGTTCCCGCTGCTGCCGCTGACGGCAATGGTGGTGTCTTCCAGGCAGGCTCTGAGGGCTACTACTCCGCTACCGATTACGAGGGCAACGTGGAGCAGGCCAAGGAGCTGCTGGCTTCCATCGGTCTGTGGGACGGCGAGAAGCTGACCCAGGACATCTCCTTCACCTACCTGACCAACAACTCCGAGGGTAACGTCAAGTGCGCCGAGGCCATCCAGTCTGACCTGGCTCAGCTGGGCATCAACATGAAGATTGACCAGCAGGAGTGGAACGTCTTCCTGGATACCCGTAAGAATGGCCAGTTCGACGTGGCTCGTGAGGGCTGGGTCATGGACTATGACGACCCCATCAACATGCTGGAGATGTGGACCACCAAGTCCGGCAACAACGATTGCCAGTTTGGCCGTGACGACAGCAAGGCTCTGGATTGGACCGCTTATGACAACCTGATCTCTGACATCCGCACCACCTCCGACCTGGCCGAGCGTGCTCAGAAGATGCACGAGGCTGAGGATATGCTGATGGATACCTGGTGCGTCGTGCCCCTGTACTACTACGTTGACCCCTACATGATTAAGGACTATGTTGACGGCGTGTATGGCACTGCTCTGGGCATGAAGTACTTCTATCATGCAACCATCAACACTGCCAACTAATCACGGTTGAAGTGTAAAAAACAACTGAATAGCTGATTTTTCCACCGGAATGGTTCTGACGAGCTGTTCCGGTGTTTTTTTTCCTCATCCATCCTCGGTGATGGGGGAAAGAGCCGCAAAAAAACCTCCCCAATCAGCCTTTTGAACCAATTGGGGAGGAAAAATTGCTTTTTAGAGTGCTTTACAGGGGAAATTCCAAAGAATTACACCTTGTACAGCTCGGCCAGACGAGTCAGATGCTCGTAACGAGCCATAGCGGTGTCCTCGCTCTTCTGGAACAGCTTTTCAGCACGCTCGGGGAAGGAACGGGTCAGAGCGGAGAAACGAGCCTCGCCCATCATGAACTCACGGTAGCCAGCCTGAGGAGCCTTGCTATCCAGCATGAAGGGGTTCTTGCCCTCTGCCTTGTTCATGGGGTTGAAGCGGAACAGGTTCCAGTAGCCGCAGGTGACAGCCTTCTTCATCTCGCTCTGGCAGTTGGTCATGCCGCCCTTGATGGAGTGCAGCTCGCAGGGGCTGTAGCCGATGATGAGGGAGGGACCGGGATAAGCCTCAGCCTCGACCATGGCCTTGATGCACTGAGCGGGGTTAGCGCCCATAGCAACCTGAGCCACATAGACATAGCCGTACTGCATCTGAATCTCGGACAGGGACTTCTTAGCGATGGACTTACCAGCAGCGGCGAACTGAGCGACAGCGCCGATGTTGGTGGACTTGGAAGCCTGGCCGCCGGTGTTGGAGTAGATTTCGGTGTCGAAAACGAAGATGTTGATGTCCTCGCCAGTGGCCAGAACGTGGTCAACACCGCCATAACCGATGTCGTATGCCCAACCGTCGCCGCCGAAGATCCAGCAGGACTTCTTGTTCAGGTAATCCTTCTTCTCCAGGATCTCCTTGGAAGCGTCGCAGCCGCAAGCCTCCAGAGCAGCAATCAGAGACTTGGTGGGAGCCTGGTTCTGAGCGGAGGAATCATAGGTCTCCAGCCATGCAGCGATAGCGGCCTTGACATCAGCGTTCTCGGTCTTCTCGGCGATGACTTCCAGCTTGCCCTTCAGGGACTCACGGATGGTCTTCTGGCCATAGTACATGCCCAGGCCGTGCTCGGCGTTGTCCTCGAACAGGGAGTTTGCCCAAGCGGGACCCTTGCCTTCCTTGTTGACGGTGTAGGGAGAGGTTGCAGCAGTACCGCCCCAGATGGAGGAGCAGCCGGTTGCGTTGGAGATGAACATGCGATCACCAAACAGCTGGGTGATGATGCGGGCGTAGGTGGACTCGGCGCAGCCAGCGCAGGAGCCGGAGAACTCAAGCAGAGGAGTCTTGAACTGGGAGCCCTTGACGGTGTTGTCCACCAGCTCTTCCTTGACGGAGACATTGGCGACAGCGTAGTCGAAGACGGGCTGCTGATCCAGCTGGCTCTCCTGGGGAACCATCTTCAGGGACTTGGTGGGGCAGACGCCAACGCAGACGCCGCAGCCCATGCAGTCCATGGGAGAAACAGCCAGAGCGAACTTATACTTGCCCTTACCGGGGCCGACCTTGAATTCCGTGGTCTTGGTCTGTGCGGGAGCGGCTGCCATTTCGTCAGCGTCCAGAGCGTAAGCACGCAGGGTGGCATGGGGGCAGACAAAGGCGCACTGGTTACAAGCAACGCACTTGTCAGGAGTCCACTCGACCACGTTGACTGCAACGCCACGCTTCTCATAAGCGGAAGCACCGCTTGCGAAGGTACCATCAGCCATAGGCTCGAAAGCGGAGACGGGCAGGCTGTAACCATCCATACGGTTGATGGGCTCCATGACGGTCTCGACCAGCTTAACGGTGTCAGCACGGCCAGACTTAGCGGCGGGAGCGGCATCGGGAGCGGGATTTGCCCAAGACTCGGGAATGTCGTACTTGACGAAAGCGGTAGCGCCAGCGTCGATGGCGGCCCAGTTCTTGTCAACCACGTCACGGCCCTTCTTGAGGTAGGAGTGCTCGGCGGCATCCTTCATGTACTTCAGGGCATCCTCTGCGGGCAGAACACCAGCCAGAGCGAAGAATGCGGACTGGAGAACGGTGTTGGTGCGCTTGCCCATGCCAACCTTTGCGGCCAGGTCGATGGCGTTGATGGTGTAGAGCTGGATGTTGTGGTCGTACATATACTTCTTGGCCTCGGCGCTCAGATGGCTTTCGAGTTCCTCGAAGGTCCACTGGCAGTTGACCAGGAAGGTACCGCCGTCCTTAATATCGTTGACGATGGGGAAGTGCTTCACGATATAGGAGGGGTTGTGGCAGGCAACGAAGTCAGCCTTATTGATGTAGTAGGGGCTCTTGATGGGCTTGTCGCCGAAACGCAGGTGGGAAACGGTGACGCCGCCGGTCTTCTTGGAGTCATACTGGAAGTAAGCCTGGACGTACTTATCAGTATGGTCGCCGATGATCTTGATGGAGTTCTTGTTAGCGCCAACGGTGCCGTCGCCGCCCAGACCCCAGAACTTGACCTCGACCGTGCCCTCAGCTGCGGTATTGGGAGCGGGCTCCTCGGGCAGAGACAGATAGGTCACGTCGTCGGTGATGCCGATGGTGAAACGCTCCTTGGGAGCGTCCTTCTCCAGCTCCTTGTAGACAGCGAAGATGGAGGAGGGAGGAGTATCCTTGGAACCCAGGCCGTAACGACCGCCGATGACCTTGATGTCAGACTTGCCAGCCTCAGCCAGAGCGGTGACGACATCCAGGAACAGAGGCTCGCCCAGAGCGCCGGGCTCCTTGGTGCGGTCGAGGACAGCAATCTTCTTGCAGGTTGCGGGGATAGCGGCCAGCAGGCGCTCTGCGGAGAAGGGACGATACAGGTGGACGTTAATCATGCCGACCTTTTCGCCACGAGCGACCTTGTAATCCACGACCTCGGTCATCACGTCGTTGATGGAGCCGATGGCGATGATGATGTTTTCTGCATCGGGAGCGCCGTAGTAGTTGAAGGGCTTGTAGTTGGTGCCCAGCTTCTCGTTGATTTTATCCATGTACTTCTCAACCAGAGCGGGAACTGCATCATAGAACTTGTTGCAGGCCTCACGGTGCTGGAAGAAGGTATCGTCGTTTTCGTGGGAGCCACGGACGATGCCATGGTTGGGGTTGAGAGCGTGGTCACGGAAAGCCTTTACAGCGTCCATATCGACCATCTCAGCCAGATCCTTATAATCCCAAACGGAGAGCTTCTGAATCTCGTGAGAGGTACGGAAACCGTCGAAGAAGTTCAGGAAGGGAACACGACCCTCAATTGCGGTCAGGTGAGCAACGGGAGCCAGATCCATGACTTCCTGGGGGTTGGCCTCAGCCAGCATAGCAAAGCCGGTCTGACGGCAAGCCATAACGTCCTCGTGATCGCCGAAGATGTTCAGGGCGTGGGTGGTCAGAGCACGGGCGGCAACATGCAGAACGCCGGGCAGCAGCTCGCCAGCGATTTTGTACATGTTGGGGATCATCAGCAGCAGACCCTGAGAAGCGGTGTAGGTGGTGGTCAGAGCGCCGGTGGCCAGGGAGCCATGGACGGTGCCGGCTGCGCCAGCCTCGGACTGCATTTCGATGACCTTGACGGGGTTGCCGAAGATGTTCTTCTGGCCGTTGGCGGACCACTGGTCAACGTAGTCAGCCATGGGGCTGGAAGGGGTAATGGGGAAGATGCCAGCCACTTCCGTGAAGGCATAAGAGACCCATGCTGCGGCGTTGTTAGCGTCCATGGATTTCTGTTTTCTTACTACCATTGTTTTGTTTCCTCCTTGTTATAGTTCAGAGGGGCTCAGAACCTGAGCGCCGCATGGCTGGCACATCCGCAAGGGTAAACGGGCAGAGTTTACCGTTTTGTTTGCGGGGAGCAGCTGCCGGGAACCACGGCGGCAAGCCGGGAAAGAGGACCTCTCTTTTTCCTCAGATATTGCAATCTAAAGTATTCTTTTGTAACAAGCTTATCATAGCAGTTTTTGTGCGATTTGTAAACAGAAAATTTGAGAAAAACCGGTTGATTGTGGATAATTGACAAAAATTTAACGATCTTTTGGCTGTGTGGCAAAGTGGAAAAAAGGTAAAAAACGAATGAAATAAAACAAAAGGCAAAAATCTGTTGCTTTTATTGGGAGAGGAAAGGGAGATCAAAGGAAAAAGACGTTGCAAAACATTGGAACATCCTGTATGATGAACAAAAGAAACGTTTGTTCTAAGAGCCTATTTCGCAGCCGTCTGACGAACGACCCGCTCACGCAGAACAACACCGTAAGGAGTGGTGAAGCATGTTTACAACAATTCGATCCTTGGGACTTCTGGGAATCGAAGGCTATGAGGTGCGTGTGGAATGTGATGTTTCCGGTGGAATGCCCCGGTTTGATATGGTCGGACTGCCGGACAGCGCCGTCCGGGAAGCAAGGGAGCGTGTGCGGGCAGCCATCGGCAACAGCGGTTTTAAAAACACCAATAACCGTGTCACGGTCAACCTGGCTCCCGCCGACCGGCGCAAGGAGGGAACTTTATATGATTTGCCCATCACGGTGGGACTGCTGGCTGTTACCGGACAAATACCGGTTCCCCCGGAGGATTGCGCCTTTGTGGGAGAGCTTTCCCTCTCCGGGGCGATTCGCCCGGTGAAAGGGATGCTTCCCATGGCGCTTTCCGCCAAGGAAGCGGGGATGAAACGGCTATTCGTTCCCGTGGCCAACGCCGCCGAAGCCACCTTAGTGGAGGGAATCGAGGTGTACGGCGTGGAGCGGCTCACCCAACTGGTGGATACCCTTTGTGGCCGCAGTCAGATGCACCCCACCGCCGCCTGGGACTTGCGGGAGGAGAAAACCACGCTGCCCGACTTCTCTGATGTTCGGGGACAGGAGCCGGTGAAGCGTGGCTTGGAAATCGCCGCAGCAGGCGGCCACCACGTTCTCATGAGCGGTTCTCCCGGTTCGGGAAAAAGTATGCTGGCTCGCCGGTTTCCGTCCATTCTGCCGGAGATGACCCGGGAGGAATCCCTCGCCACCACGCAGCTGTGGTCGGTCAGCGGGCTGGTGGATCCCAAACGCCCGCTTGTCACCCATCGTCCCTTTCGGGCTCCGCACCACACCATTTCCAGTCATGCACTGGCGGGCGGCGGAACGGTTCCCCGTCCCGGCGAAATTTCGCTGGCCCACCATGGCGTGCTGTTCTTGGACGAGCTGCCGGAGTTTCAGTCCGCTGCTTTGGAGGTGCTGAGACAGCCGCTGGAGGATGGCGAGGTGCAGATTTCCCGTGTTTCCGGTACGATGGTCTATCCCAGCCGCTTCCAGATGATTTGCGCCATGAATCCCTGCAAGTGCGGTTGGTATGGGCATCCCTCCGGGCGGTGTACCTGCTCCTCTCAAAGCGTTCAGCATTACTTGGGGCGGATTTCCGGCCCTTTGCTGGATCGCATTGACATCAAAATGGAGGTTCCCGCCCTGGATTTTGAGGAACTGAGCCAGCGTGCGCCGGGCGAATCCTCCGCCGCCATCAAAAAGCGGGTGGATGCCGCCCGAGCCATTCAGCGGGAGCGCTTCGGAAAAGACGGCCCCCTCTGTAACGCCCAGATGGGTCAAAAGGAGCTGCGGCAGTACTGCCAGTTGGATGCCGCCTGCACCGCCTTGATGCGCTCTGCCTATGAAAAAATGGCGCTGACCGCACGCAGCTATGACCGAGCCTTGCGGGTGGCTCGAACCATCGCAGACTTGGCGGAAAGCGAAGAATTAAAGGTAGAGCACCTGGCGGAGGCGCTCCAGTACCGCACAGCGGGAGCGCTGGGGTGAGGGGAAATGGGGAGGTTCTTTTGCGCATTTGTCAGTTCCCCTCAACATCTGCACCGACCGCACGGCGCACTGTGACAAAACCTGAATTTTCTAAAAATTGAAGTTTTTTGTTGAAACGGTGCTTATTTCGTGGAAGAATGCGGCGAAATATGAATTCTTGATGAATGATATCGAATTGCTCTTGACATTTTCCTTCAACTCTGCGAAAATAATGTTGCTCCGTGGCGGACGGAAAGGAAAAAGCTGTCCGTCTATGTCTTAAAAAAATTTAAGTTTAGTAAACAATTTGTGAACATTTCGCTCCTCGGATTGATTTTTTTTCGGTTGACCTGTATGATACATTCCTGATGTATTAGATTCTTTCGCAGAGTAACACAGTAACAGGCTAAATTGGATTTTTCGAGGAGTGTGCAGCTATGCAGGCAGCGAACGATATTTTACACGCATTTTTACAGGTCAGCCGCAAAATGACAGAAGAATTGAGAGGTCATTGCGGCAAGCTGAACCTGACCTTCCCCCAGACCCTGGTGCTGACCCTTCTGGACAGCGATGGACCCATGCCCATCAGCGCCTTGGCCAAGGCCACCGGCAGCGCTAACAGCACCATTTCCGGCGTGATTGACCGGTTGGAGAAGGTGGAGCTGGTTCGGAGAGTGCGCTCCGAGCAGGATCGCCGTGTGATTTATGTGGACGTGACGGATAAATACCGTGAGATCGAGGCAGAGCAGAAAAGCCATGCCATGACCCGCTTTGCTCAGTGCATCAGCGATATGACACCGGAAGAAAAGGCTCAGGTTCTGGATGCCCTGCTCCTGCTCAACGATGCCATGTACCACAAAAAGGGAACGGAGCAAGAAACCAATCTGTAAAACGGGACAGTGTTTGCCTTTGGTACGGCTGGGCCCGGTGGAATGAGGCGATTTTTGAATGCTGTTTCGCAGAACAAACCGATATGGCTACAGCCGCTATTATGGCGGCGGCGGCCCGGCGTGGATTTTACGCATCCTCGTCACCCTGGCGGTTATCATCGCCCTGGTGGTGGGCGGTGTCACCTGGTCCATGCAGAAATACATGGTGTATACCGCCGAGGGAGGTCATTTGGAATTCCCTTGGAACAAACCCAATTTGGAAAAGCCGGGAGAAGGAATGCCTGACCCCGAGCAGGATTTGGTGGTTGACCTTCCCGATTCCTCTGAGGAGGGCGACACTTCCGCTTCTGTGTCCGGTGACGTTTCTCTGCCTGGGGATGGTTCCGCTTCCGAATCCGGCGATGTGACACCTCCCGCTGACGAGTCTCAGCCCGGGGATGCTTCTGCCTCTCAGGGCGATGCCTCCCAGCCTGACCAATCCGTACAGCCGGAGGAGAGCCAGCCCGCCCAGCCGACGGAAGAAACCAAAAAGCCCGGTATGCTGGGAGGCCTTGCGGCTTGGTTCAGCAACCTCTTCTCCTCTCAGCCCGCCACGACCGAACCGCCTCAGGATACCAGCGATGTTTCCAGCTCTGTGGAGCCGGAGGGGGAGACCTCTGCTCCCGGTGACGCTTCCGCCGAGGGAGATACCAGCACAACCGCTCCCGTTGACCAACCCAAGCCGGAGGAAAAACCGGTCAAACGCCCCGATCCGCTGCGTGAGGGAATCCTCGTTCAGCACGTTTCCATGGGCGACTTTGGCAGCGGCTACGCTCGGGGCGATGTGCAGGACGCAGGCGGCAACGGCCTGATGCTCTTCATGAAGGAGAGCGGCGGTAGATTGAACTACCCCACCGAATTGGAGCTGGCCGATGAGCTGGATGCCCGGAGCGATTCCAGCGCAATCAACCGCCTCAAGGAGACGCTGGAAGACCTCAAGAGCGACGGACTGTATACCATTGCTTATGTGGACTGCTTCCAGGATGCCAACGCCGAGGGGCTGGACGGTGATGTCCTGCTGGATAGCGACGGCGACCCCTGGTATGATGGGGATGACCGCTGCTGGGCAGACCCCGCCAGTGAGACCTATCAGCAGTATCTCCTCGGCATCGTTGAAGAGCTGACAGAGCTGGGCTATGACGAGATTGTGCTCAGAAACGCTGGCTATCCTGTCAACGGCGATCTTGACAACATCAACGAGGAGCAGTATCAGGCTGAGCAGATGGCAAAGACCCTCAAGTCCTTCTATGGCAAGCTGGCCAAGGCGATGAAGGGAAAGAAAACCCTCCTCTCTGTCGTCACCAGCAGCAAGACCATCTATGACGGCGCTGACGGTGACATGGGACACAACCTGGACGACCTGCGCCAGTTGGGTGGCCGTCTGTGGGTGGAGGCGGATGCCGACGAGGTGGACGAGCTCAACAAGCGCCTGGAGAAGGCCAACTTCCCCGAGAACGCTTTGGGTGTCCTGACCGACGACCTGAACAATGAATACGATTGGTGTCAGATGAACGTGGACTAATCAATAAAATTGATGAAAAAAGACACGCTTGCTTGGTTGCAGGCGTGTCTTTTTTGGCTCTTTGGAGGATTGCCCCCAAAAGGACATAGAAAGAAGATGGTTTATAACCGAAAAAAACAGTGAAAACGTATTCTTAATGAAAATCAAATGTTTTGAATTTGATAAATATTTGAGAAAAAGAGCGGACAGAAAATGGAAAATATGCAAAAATAACTCTGTACAAAAACGCTAAAAGCGAGTAGAATAAATTAAGCGGAATATATTGGTTTGCTGAATGTTTTATCAGCAGGTCAAATCCCATGTTGCGCAATTAACAAAAGAAAGGCGGTGAGACGATGTCTCTGGAAGCAGTCAAGATGGTCACGCAGGCAGAACAGGATGCCAAAGCCCGTAAGGTGCAGGCTGCGGCAGATGCCAGAAAGCTAATAGCTGACACGGAAAAGGCCGGAAAACAGGCTGTTGCCGATGCGCTGGAAAAAGCAAAGGCAGAAGCCGCAGAGCTGATGGCTCAGGCAGAGCAGAAGGCTGCAACGGCGCGAGCCGAGGTCATCCGTGAGACGGAAGGAACCTGCGATCAGCTTCGGGCTGAGGCGCAGGTGAAGCTTGAAAAAGCTGCGGCACTGATTGTCAGAAGGGTGGTGGAAGGTTAATGTCCATCGTCAAGATGAAACACCTGAAGATGCTGGTTTTGGCGGAAGAGCGGGACGTGATTCTGTCAAAGCTGATGCGCCTCGGGTGCGTGGAGATTGCCGAGACGGACGATCAGCTGGCTGACCCAGACTGGACAGCGCTGCTGGGCAAAGAAACCAGCGCTCTGACCCAGGTTCGAGGACAAATCAGCGAGCTGAACGAGGCGCTGAACACGCTGAAAAAGTACGCTCCTCAAAAGGGCGGGCTGTTCCGCTCCCGTGGCATCATCTCCGAAAAGGACTTCCTCAATCAAGAGCAAAAGGAAAGCGCTCTCAATGAGGCAAAGTCCATCAATCACGCAGTCAGTGAGCTGGAGCGTCTGTCGGGTGAGGCAAACCGACTGAACGCACAAAAGGCTTCTCTGACACCTTGGCAGAGCCTGGATATGCCCCTCAGCATGGAAGGCACCGAAAACGTCGAAATGGTTCCCGGAATGTTCCCCATCAGCACCTCGCTCGATGCCGTCCGGGGAGAGCTGGCGCAAAAGGCGGAGCTGGCGGAAATCGTTCCCATCAGTGAGGATAAAACCTCTCATTATGTGGTTCTCCTCTGCCATAAGTCCCAGTGGAGCGAGGCGCTCAATGCGCTCAAGCCCTATACCTTTACGGCAGCTCGTTTCAAGGGTCTGGAAGGTACGGCGGCGGAGAACATGGAGGTCATTGACAGCCAGCTCAAGGAAAACGCCGACGCACAGGCCAAGCTGGAAGAAAGCATCGCCGCTCACGCAGGCAGCCTTTCCGCCATTGAGGTGACATTGGATCGCCTGGCGCAGGATTCCCAGCGTGAGGCCGCTCGTGAGAACGGCATGACCGATGGTACCGTGGTGTATCTGGAGGGTTGGGCAGCCGCTCCCAAGCAGAAAAAGGTGGAAGCAGTCCTCAAAAGCTATGACGTGGCTTATTCCATCGACGACCCCGAGGAATGCGACAGCGTTCCCACCCTGTTGCAAGGCCCTAAGTGGATGGATTCCATCAACATGGTCACGGAGATGTATTCTCCCCCGGCCTATGACGGAATTGACCCCAACCCGCTGATTTTCGGCTGGTATGTCTTTTTCTTCGGATTTATGTTCGCAGATGTGGCTTATGGCATCATTATTTGGCTGGTATCCCACATCATCATCAAGAAGACCAAGCCCAAGGGCTATGTGTTCTATTTGGGCCGTTGGCTGGGCTTCTCTACGGCGGTGTGCGGCTTCTTCGTGGGCGGCTTCTTCGGTAATGCCATTCAGGTTGTCGCCGAGAACTTTATGGGCATTCCCTTTGAGCGTTTCCCCGGCTGGCTGCAAACCTTCTGCAATGGTATTATTGTCAATCCCATCAACGATCCTATGACGGTTCTCATCATGGCCATGGCCATTGGCTTCTGCCAGCTGGTCTGCGGCCAGTGCATCCACATTTACATGGAGGCACGGGACGGACATGCCATGGAGGGCGTTCTGGATGTGGTTCCCTGGTGGATTTTCCTCGCAGGTCTGCCCGTGGTTTTGCTCACCGGCAGTCCCATTTTGGTCATCCTGGGCGTGATTGCCCTGGTGCTCACGCAGGGTCGCCATGCCAAGGGTATTTTTGGCAAGGCATTTGGCGGCGTGGCAAGCCTCTACGACGTGACCAGCTGGCTGTCCGACGTGCTGTCCTATGCCCGTCTGATGGCTCTGATGCTGGCAACCTCGGTCATTGCCATGGTGTTTAACACGCTGGCCGCTCTGCCCGGCATCTTCCTTGTGTTCGTGGTGATTTTCCTCGTCGGACACGCCTTTAACATCGGTGTCAACCTGATCGGCACCTATGTCCACGCTGCACGTCTTCAGTACCTGGAGTACTACGGCAAATTCTATAAAGACGGCGGCCACTTCTTCAAGCCGCTCAAATACAACACAAAATTCGTCGATATTGACGAGAAGGAGTAAATTATGGAATATTTAGGTCTGGCTATCGCCCTGCTGGGCGCATCTCTCGCTGTTGGTATCTGCTGTGTTGGCTCCGGTAAGGGTACCGGTATGGTGGGTGAGGCTTCTGCCGGTGTCGTCGCAGAAGACCCCATGAAGTCCTCTAGCTGCCTCGTTCTTCAGATTCTGCCCGGTACCCAGGGTCTGTATGGTCTGGTTATTTGGTTCTGGGCAATCCTCCAGCTGGGCATCATGGGCGGCGCTCCCCTGGCTCTGACTTGGCAGCAGGGCATTGCCTTTGCTATGTGCTGCCTGCCCATGGGTCTGGGCGGCTACTTCACTGCCATTGCTCAGGCTCGCTGCGCTGCCGCCGGTGTCTCCCTGATCGCCAAGCGTCCCGACCAGCTCTCCAAGGGCATCATGATGGCCGTCATGGTCGAGTTCTACGCCATCCTCTGCCTGCTGGCTTCCTTCCTGATGATCCTGTTCCTGACTCAGGCAATCGCTTGATCTCTTTTCCGCAGACAAAATCCCTACGGAAAGGAGACAACCATTCATGACTGGTATCGAAAAAATCACTGGCCGCATCCTCAGCGATGCCCAGGCGGAAATTGACACGCTCATGGCCGATGCCAAGGCGCAGGCCGCCGACATCGCCGCCAAGTATGCCAACGAAGCCCGCAAGGTTTATGCGGATGCCGCCGCCAAAGGTAAAAATGCCGCTGAGGATCGTGAAACCCATCTGGGCAGCAGTGCGCAAATGGAGGCTCGCAAGATGATTCTGGCCGCCAAGCAGGAGATGCTGGATGCCGCTTATGCCGATGCAGAAAAGCGCCTCAACAGCCTGCCGGACAAAGCCATGGTTCAAACGCTGGCTGCCCTGGCTCAGAAGGCCAGCGTCACCGGCAAGGAGGAAATCATCCTCAATGCGAACGTGGCCAAGCGCCTGGGAGCCGAGGTGGTCGAAAAAGCCAACAGCAAGGGCTTGAACCTGACCCTCAGCAAGACGACTGGTAACTTTGCTGGCGGTCTGCTGCTCAGTGACGGAGACGTGGAGGTCAACTGTACCTTTGACACCCTGGTGCGCCTGACCCGGAATGAGACGGCTGGCGAAGTGGCAAAGGTGCTCTTCGGCTGATACGCTCCGTATTCGGCGAAGGAAAAGTTTGAACGATGGATTCGCCGTAATAAGGAGGAACAAATGTCGAAACGAATCAAAGACACGGAATATCTGTTCCTCTCTACCCGTATTCGTGTCCGTGAGACGGCTCTTTTGACCCGTGAGCGGATGGATCGAATGCTGGAAGCCGCCACTGACGCAGACGCTGTCCGTGTGCTGGTGGAGTGTGGCTATCCCGAAATCACCAAGGTGGATGTGGATGGCATCAACGCCGCCATTGCGGCAGTGAGGAACGATCTCTTCCGGGAACTGCATGACTGTGCGCCTGATCCCCGGTTGATCGACGTATTCAAGATGAAATATGATTATCATAACGCAAAGACCCTGCTCAAGTCCGAGGCGATGAACGCCGACCCCAGCCGCCTGATGGTGGACGTGGGACGGTATCCCGCCAAGAAGCTGGCCGAGCAGTTCCGGGAGAAGAATTACAAAGACCTCTCCCCCCTGTTTGCCGAGGCTCTCAAGCAGGCTCGGGATATTCTGGCTGCCAGCCGGGATCCCCAGCTGAGTGACTTTGCGCTGGACAAGGCTTATTTCCGGGAGATGGAGCAGATGGCAAAGGAAGCCAACTCTTCCTTCCTGCTGGGCTATGTCCAAAGACAGGTGGACGCTGCCAACCTGAAAAGCGTGGTTCGTGTGCTGCGCATGAAGAAAAACAGCGACTATCTGCAAAACGTCCTCTTTGAGGGCGGAACGGTCAGCACCCATTCTCTGCTGCGCATGGCGGAGAACGGCGACAAGCTGGAAACCGTCTATGGCAGCACCATCTTCTCCAAAGCGGCGGAAGAGGGACAGGCAGCCATTGCAGGCGGCGGCTTGACCACCTTTGAACGCAGCTGTGATAACGCTATAATGGCCTATGTCAGCGGGGCGAAGTTCGTTCCCTTTGGCGAAGCCGTGGTGGTGGGCTATCTGGCAGCAAAGGAAAACGAACTGACCGCTGTCCGTATCATCATGACAGGTCGTCTGGCTGGCCTGAAAGCGGATCTGATCCGAGAAAGGCTGCGTGACGCTTATGTTTAAAATTGCTGTACTGGGCGACCGGGAAAGCGTGCTGGGCTTCAAGGCGCTGGGACTGGAGGTTCATTCCGCCGAGACCGCCGCAGAAGCAAAAAAGACCCTGCACGCCCTGGCAAAGGACGGCGAAACTGCTATCATCTATCTGACGGAGCAGTATGCCGCCGAAATGACCGACGAAATCGCAAAATATAAGGATCAGGTTACTCCGGCAATCATTTTGATTCCCGGTAAGTCCGGTTCCCTGGGCATTGGTATGAAAAACATCACCGATTCCGTGGAGCGTGCCGTCGGCGCAGATATCTTTTAAGGTGTGAAGTGAGAAGAGAGAAGCCTCCACACGCCGCCTTTCCGGCGGAAGGATGGATGCTGCTTCTTCCCTCACTCCTGATACCAACCAAGAGCAGAATCACCTGTTGGTTCCTGTTTTGCTTCCCTGCAATGGGAGGAACAGACAGGCCGATACACACAAAAAAGCGAAAACGTTTCCCTTTTCTGTTGTGTCCTTCGAGCGGCTCCGTGAGAGCCGGAGGGATTCCGGGCTTGGTTTGCGTTCCCAATTCCTAACTATGAAAGAAGGTTGACCTATGGGCAAAATCGTCAAGGTGTCCGGCCCGCTGGTGGTTGCCACTGGCATGACGGATGCCAATATGTCCGACGTGGTTCGAGTAGGCAAGGACCGTCTGATCGGTGAGATCCTGAACATGAGCGGCGATTCCGCTTCCATTCAGGTTTATGAGGAAACCTCCGGCCTTGGCCCCGGTGCTGAGGTTGTCACCACCGGTATGCAGCTCTCCGTTGAGCTTGGCCCCGGCCTGCTGGAAAATATTTACGATGGTATTCAGCGCCCCCTGGAGGGCATTATGAAGGTCTGCGGCTCTAACATCAAGCGTGGTGTGGAGGTTCCCGCTCTGGACCGTAAGAAGAAGTGGAACTTTGTCCCCACTGCCAAGGTGGGCGACCAGGTTTCCGCCGGCGACTTCCTGGGCTATGTGCAGGAAACGCCCTCTGTTACCCACCATATTATGGTTCCTGTGGGCGTTAAGGGCGTGGTCAAGAGCATCAAGGGCGGCAGCTTTACCGTGGAACAGGTCATCGCCAAGGTGAAAACCGACAAGGGCGAGATGAAGGATCTGACCATGATTCAGCGCTGGCCTGTCCGTGTTGGCCGTCCCTACGCCAAGAAATATCCCCCCAAGACCCCCTTGCAGTCCGGCCAGCGTGTCATTGACACCCTGTTCCCCGTGGCAAAGGGCGGTACTGCCGCCGTTCCCGGCCCCTTCGGTTCCGGTAAAACCGTCGTGCAGCACGCTCTGGCTAAGTGGTCTGACGTGGACATCGTGATTTATATCGGCTGCGGCGAGCGTGGCAACGAGATGACCGACGTTTTGCGTGAGTTCCCCGAGCTGATTGACCCCCGTACCGGCGAGTCTCTGATGAAGCGTACCGTTCTGATTGCGAACACCTCTGATATGCCCGTTGCCGCTCGTGAGGCTTCCGTGTATACCGGTATCACCATCGCCGAGTATTTCCGTGATATGGGCTATGACGTGGCCGTTATCGCTGACTCCACCTCCCGTTGGGCTGAGGCTCTGCGTGAGATGTCCGGTCGTCTGGAAGAGATGCCCGGCGAAGAAGGCTACCCCGCTTATCTGGCCTCCCGTCTGGCTCAGTTCTACGAGCGTGCCGGTGTGGTTCAGTGCATCGGTTCCGACAAGGGTCGTACCGGCTCCCTGACCGCTGTCGGTGCTGTTTCCCCTCCCGGCGGCGACCTTTCCGAGCCTGTCTCTCAGGGTACCATGCGTATCGTTAAGGTGTTCTGGGCTTTGGACTCCTCCTTGGCTTATCGCCGTCACTTCCCCGCTATCAACTGGCTGAATTCCTACTCTCTGTATACCGACTCCCTCAAGGGCTGGTATGATACCGAGCTGGGCAGCGACTACGTTGCCAACCGTGAAAAGGCAATGGCCATCCTCCAGGAGGAAGCCAGCCTGAACGAAATCGTGCAGCTGGTCGGTAAGGATTCCCTGTCTCCCAAGGATCAGCTGACGCTGGAAACCGCCAGAATGGTTCGTGAGGACTTCCTACAGCAGAACGCCTTCGTGGATGTGGACTCCTTCTCCTCCTATAAGCGTCAGTATCTGATGCTGAAGATGGTTCTGGACTATGACGTTCAGTGCCGTGCCGCTCTGGAGAAGGGCGCTAACCTCAATGAGCTGTTTGCCATTGATGCCCGTAACGGCATTGGCCGTGCAAAGAGCGTCCCCGAGGATCAGTATGAGGCTGTTTACGCCCAGATCTTCTCCGATATGGAAGCACAGATCAGCGCTCTGGCTGAGAAAGGAGAAGAAGACTGATGATTAAAGAATATAGAACGATACAAGAGATCTCCGGCCCTCTGATGATGGTCAAAAAGGTCGCTGGTGTCACCTTCGACGAGCTGGTCGAAATCGAGCTGCCTGACGGCTCCGTCCGCCGTGGTAAGGTTCTGGAGGTCAACGGCGACACCGCCGTGGTTCAGCTTTACGAGGCTTCCGCAGGCATTAACCTGGCTCGTTCCAAGGTTCGCTTCCTGGGTCACCCGCTGGAGTTGGCTGTTTCTCAGGATATGCTGGGCCGTGTCTTCAACGGCATGGGTCAGCCCATCGACGATGGCCCCGCCATTCTCGCCGACGCTCACCGAGATATCAACGGTTTGGCTATGAACCCCGCCGCCCGTGACTATCCCAACGAGTTTATTCAGACCGGTATTTCCGCCATTGACGGCCTGAATACTCTGGTTCGTGGCCAGAAGCTGCCCATCTTCTCCGGCTCCGGCCTGCCTCATAACCAGCTGGCCGCCCAGATTGCTCGTCAGGCAAAGGTTCTGGACGACAGCTCCAAGTTCGCCGTTGTCTTCGCCGCTATCGGTATCACCTTTGAGGAATCCGAGTACTTTGTGCAGGAGTTCACCCGCACCGGCGCTCTGGAGCGTACCGTTCTGTTCCTCAACCTGGCCAATGACCCCGCCGCCGAGCGTATCGCAACGCCTCGTATGGCACTGACCGCCGCTGAGTACCTGGCCTTCGACTGTGGTATGCACGTCCTGGTCATCCTGACCGACATCACCAACTACGCCGAGGCTCTGCGTGAGGTTTCCGCCGCTAAGAAGGAAGTTCCTGGCCGCCGTGGTTATCCTGGCTACCTCTATACCGACCTTGCTACCATGTACGAGCGTGCAGGCCGTCACCTGGGTCAGGAAGGCTCCATCACCATGATTCCCATTCTGACCATGCCCGAAGACGACAAGACGCACCCCATCCCTGACCTGACCGGTTATATCACCGAGGGTCAGATTATCCTCAGCCGTGAGCTGTACCGCAAGGGCGTGCTGCCTCCCATCGACGTTCTGCCCTCCCTGTCCCGTCTGAAGGATAAGGGCACCGGTGTGGGCAAGACCCGTGAGGATCACGCAGGAACCATGAACCAGCTCTTCGCTGCTTACGCAACCGGTAAGGAAAACAAGGAGCTGATGGCCATTCTGGGTGAGGCTGCTCTGTCCCCCAACGACCTGCTGTATGCAAAGTTCGCTGACGAGTTTGAGAAGCGCTACGTTTCTCAGGGTCAGGAGGAGAACCGTTCCATCTTTGAGACGCTGGACACCGGCTGGGAGCTGCTGAAAATCCTGCCCGAGAACGAGCTCAAGCGTATCAAGCCGGAATATATCGAGAAATATCTCCACAGAAACGACAAAACCTAAAAGGAGGGATCGGATATGCCTTCCGCACAGGTAAACGCAACCCGTATGGAGTTGACCAAGCAAAAGAAAAAGCTGGCAACCTCCAAGCGTGGTCATAAACTGCTCAAAGACAAGCGTGACGAGCTGATGAAGCAGTTCCTCGACATGGTGAAGGAAAACCGTGCCCTCCGCCAGAAGGTTGAGCAAGCTCTGATGCGTGCCCACGGCAGCTTTACCGTTGCCAGCGCACTGATGAGCAGCGAAATGATGGAGCAGTCTTTGCTCTATCCCAAGCAGAGCGTGGAGCTGGGGATGAAGTTCAAAAACATCATGTCCGTCAACGTGCCGCTCTACCAGTTCCAGACCAAAAGCGCCGACTCCGGTGAGATTTATCCCTATGGCTTCGCCACGACCAGCTGTGAGCTGGACGACGCTGTGGACGCTCTCTCCAGCGTGTTCCAGGATATGCTCAAGCTGGCGCAGATGGAGAAGGCTTGCCAGCTCATGGCAGAGGAGATTGAAAAGACCCGCCGCCGTGTCAACGCCCTGGAATATGTGGTCATTCCCGACTGCGAGGCCAAGATTAAGTCCATCACTATGAAGCTGGACGAGAACGAGCGCAACAACACCATCCGCCTGATGAAGGTCAAGGATATGATGCTTGCGCAGCAGATCGAGGCACAGCGTAAGGCCGACGAAGAGGCTATGGCCGCTTTCAAGGCTTCTAACGCTTGATTCTGTTTTTTTTCGCATGACAAAGCCGACTGTTTCCGTTTGGGAGCAGTCGGCTTTTTGTGTCATATTAGAGAATGATGATTAGAGAATGATGTTATTCAGCGGTTCGCCGTCTCTCCACTTCATCAGGTTCTTGCAGCAGATATCACAGATTAAATCCTCTGTGATTTTGTGGCGGCCAAAAGAACCGCCGGAGACGTGAGGCGTGATGACGCAGCGAGGCTCTTTCCACAGGGGATGACCCACAGGCAGAGGCTCCGGCTCGGTGACATCCAGAGCAGCGCCCCGCAGGTGTCCTTCCGCCAGCACACGAGCCAGCGCTTCGCAGTCGATGAAATTACCACGCCCCACATTGACCAGCACAGCACCCGCCTTCATTGTTCTCAGGCGCTTTTCGTTGAGGAAATGGCAGGTTTCCTCCGTGTTGGGGATGCAGCCAATGACCACATCGGCCAGAGGAAGCATCCATTCGGCCTGAGAGAGGGTGAACAGAGAGTCAAAATAGGTGCGGTTCTTTTGCGGGCTGCGGCAGATGCCCATAATGGTGCAGTCAAAGCCCTGCAAGCGGCGTGCGATTTCGGAGCCGATGTTGCCAGCGCCAAAAATCATCACCGTGGCACCTTCCAGGGAAGCAACAGGGCCCAAATCCGCCCATTTGTCCTCCTGCTGCTGGAGGCGGTAGTGGGGGAGATTCTGCATGAGAGAGAGGGTTTGACCCACCACATACTGGGAAATGATGTTGCCAAAGCCGCCGCTGGCGTTGGTCAGGCGCATTCCCTCCGGGAAGGAAAGGCTGCCCCGGGTGTAGAGGTCGGTTCCTGCCCAGGTCATCTGAACCCACTTGACCGAGCGGGTCTCATGGAGCAGGTGGGGCGCAGGCTCACCAATGACCACCTCAGCATCCGCCAGAGCGAGCCGCAGCTCCTCCTCCGGGAGGCCGTGGGGATGGAATTCAATTTCAAAGTCGCTGCCCACAGCACGGCGAATGCGATCCATATGGTACGCTTGAAAAGGAACCAGAATAAGCAGTTTTCTCATGCTTCCATCACCTTTGCGATGCGCTCACGGACGGTGGCCTCGCCCAAAACGTGGCTGACCTCCCAAATATCGGGGGCGTTGGCGTGGCCAGTGAGGGCGATGCGGAGCATATTGGTGGTGTGGACGATGCTGCCCTTATAAGCGGTGGGATTCTTCTTGTAATCCTTGGGCTTGACAGCAAAGCCCAGTTCGCTGGAAATCTCCTTCACCTTGGCGAACCAGGCGGCGGAGTCGGCGGCGTGGTCGTAGCTGTCCAGATAGCGCTGGAAGAAGGCAAGGCGGGTCTCAGCGTCTACCTCGGCGGGCATCTCGTCTGCGACCTGGAAGGTCTCGTCGTAGTAGAAGGAGAGGAACTCACAGGCCTGCTTCCAGTTGACCAGATCCTTACGAGGCTTTTTGCCGCCTTTTCCCACGTTGAGGGCAGCGATGGTCTTTTCCTTGTTGGCGGTGGCCAAGGCGTAGAAGTCAGGAGCGTAGCGCTCACACCAGGCGGTCCACTTTTCATAGACCTCCTCGGCGGGCATCTTACAGATGACTTCCTTGGAGATGTTGTCCAGCTTCTCCAAATCCACCAGAGCGCCGGAGTTACTCATTTTCTCGATGGAGTAAGGGAACTCCAGATAGGAGGCGGTGGGGTTGGCGATGCGCCATTCCTCATAGTTGGAGTTGAGCAGGGTCAGCAGGAATTCCCACACAGCGTCCTGACAAATGCCCTGCTGCTGGTAGTAAGCCAGAGCCAGCTCGGGATCCTTGCGCTTGGAAAGCTTGCGCTTGATCTGCTTGGTCTCGCCGTTTTCGTCGGTGGTGGTGTCAATCTTCATCAGGGTGGCGGTGTGGCAGTAAACAGGCTCCGGCCAGCCCATGGCCTGGAACAGAGCGACGTGCATGGGCAGGGAGGCAATCCACTCCTCACCACGGATGATATAAGTGGACTGCATCAGGTGGTCGTCAATGCAGTGGGCAAAGTGATAGGTGGGGATACCGTCGGACTTCAGCAGAACGAAATCCATGTTGTTGACGGGCATACTCAGAGTTCCACGGATGGCGTCATTGACCTGGAAGTACTCGCCCTCTGTCTCAGCGGCACGGAAACGCAGAACGTAGGGCATACCGGCGGCAATGGCGGCTTGAATCTCCTCCAGAGACTTGTCTCTCCAAATGGCGTATTTGCCGTAGTAGCCGGTCAGCTCCTTGTTGGCCTGCTGCTGCTCACGCACGGCGTTCAGCTCCTCGGCGGTGCAGAAGCAGGGATAAGCCATGCCCTGCTCTACCAGCCACTTGGCGAAGACATGATAGATGTTTTTGCGCTGGCGCTGGCGGTAGGGACCATAAGCGCCCTTGTCGCCGTTGATGGTTGCGCCCTCATCAAAATAGACGCTGAAATAAGCCATGGAGTTGATGATGGTCTCCACAGCGCCGGGAACCTCACGCTTGGTATCGGTGTCCTCGATGCGGAGGTAGAACACGCCCTTGGACTGGTGAGCCAGACGCTCGGCAATGATGGCGTTGTACAGGTTGCCCAGGTGAATAAAGCCGGTGGGGCTGGGGCCGATGCGGGTCACGCAAGCGCCTTCGGGCAAATCACGCTTGGGGAACTGAGCTTCGGCTTCCTCACGGGTCAAAGTGACATCGGGGAAGAGAAGGTGAGCAAGTTTTTGATAATCCATAGAAATAAACCTCACAAAGAATAGAGTTGTTTTTCTTATTTTCAGGAAATATTATAGGCGAAGAGGGGGGAAATAGCAACTCTTTTTTCCCTCTGAGGTTCATTTTCAGGGGTTGAAAATTTTTTGGAAATTTTCTCGAAAAAACGCTTGACATTTTCGGGGAGTCTGATATAATAACTCTTGTCGCTGAGAGACAGCGATGCAGTAGAGCACTGAAAAGCCGGTATGCAGAAGTGGCTGAGTGGTCGAAGGCGCACGATTGGAAATCGTGTAGGCGTTGATAGCGTCTCAAGGGTTCAAATCCCTTCTTCTGCGCCAGGAAAAAGGACATCCCAGTGGGGTGTCCTTTTTTGTTTCATCTGGCACGGAAGAAGGGATTTGAATTTCAAGAAAGCGGCGCAGCCGCCACTTTGAAATGCGGACGAATCGCCTTCTTCTGCGCCACCTAATCTCTGAGATTCGTAAGAGTCTTGGAGGTTTTTTGTTTTGTCTGATGGGTTGCCGCATCGAATGAAGCCTTGTAGGAAGCTCAGGATATCATTGCTAATTGCTTTACTTTGTGGTATCTTATTGTAGATGTAGTGTTTACACAAGTGTGTACGAAACAGCCTCTAAGACCACTGCTGCGAAGATAGGAGGAAAAAGAAAATGACAGAATGGGAAAAGGCTCAGGCGGGTTTCCTGTACGATGCCAATTATGAGCCGGAGCTCATCGCCATGCGCAAGAAATGTGCAGACCTGTGCTGGGAATTCAATCTGTGCAGGCCGTCGGATACGGAAAGACAGCAGGAATTGCTCCGGGCAATCCTGGGCGAAATCAAAGGCAGTATTACAATCACTGCCCCGTTTTATTGCGACTATGGAACGAATATTTCGGTGGGAGAAAATTTCTACACGAATCATAACGTGACAATCCTCGATGGAGCCAAGGTGACATTTGGAGACAATGTATTTATTGCCCCGGATTGCGTTTTTTCCACCGCAGGACATCCGCTGGACACAGAGCAGAGAAACCGGGGGCTGGAAATTGCGCTGCCAATCACGGTAGGCAATCATGTTTGGATTGGCACGCATGTATCAGTGCTCCCCGGAGTGACCATTGGTAGCAATACGGTCATCGGAGCCGGAAGCGTTGTCAACCGGGATATCCCGGATGGTGTTGTTGCCGTTGGCAACCCGTGCAGAGTGCTTCGGGCGATTACAGAGGAGGATAAGAAAAAATATCCGGTATTGGACTAGAGCCTATCCGCAAATAAAAGGCACACCACTGACTTATTTATTTTCCGCTGTATTACTGTAAAATTTTTTGAAAGCTGACAGGATTCCTGCAAAATTTTACAGCAATTCAACAAAAAAATCTGTCCGGCCAAAGCGACCGGACAGAGCAAAACAAAGGCGATTACAGGGGCATATTGCGGTGGAAGGGCTTCTCTCTGGGATCCTGGAACTCAATCAGGGCATCCAGCTGCATTTCCAGAATGCGGCGGGTATCCTGGGGCTGAATCACGTCGTCCAGATAGCCCAGCTTTGCGCCAACGTAGGCGTTGAGCTGCACCTCCTGATATTCCTTGACCTTGTCGGCCAGCACCTGGCGGGCGTTCAGGCCGGCGGCTTTCAGCTCCTTGCGGTTGATGATGCGGACAGCGCCCTCAGCGCCCATCACGGCGATTTCGGCGTAAGGCCAGGCCAGCATCACGTCAGCGCCCACTTCTTTACAGCACATGGCAATGTAGGAGCCGCCATAGGCTTTCCGCAGCACCAGGGTCAGCTTGGGCACATGAGCCTCGGAATAGGCGTAGAGCATTTTGGCGCCGTGGCGGATGATGCCGGAATATTCCTGGTCAGAGCCGGGGAAGAAGCCGGGAACGTCCACCAGGGTCAAAATGGGCAGGTTAAAACAGTCGCAGGTGCGGACAAAACGGGAAGCCTTGCAGCTGGCGTTGATGTCCATGCTGCCGCCGATGACGGCGGGCTGGTTGGCGACGATGCCGATGGGGTGGCCGTTGATGCGGGCAAAGCCAATGACGATGTTAGCGGCGAATTCCGGCTGAATCTCAAAGAAGCTGTCGCTGTCGGCCAGATAGTCAATGATACGCTTCACGTCGTACATTTTGCGCTTGTTTTCGGGAACCACGTTTTCAATGCCACGCTGCCAGCGAACCTTGAATTTCTCCTTGACGGGGGGCTTTTCCAGGTAGTTTTCGGGCAGGTAGCCCAACAGGGCGCGGATTTTATCCAGACAGTCCTTGTCGTTCTTGGCTCGGACGTGAGCAACGCCGTTTTTCCGCATGTGGACATCTGCGCCGCCCAGCTGCTGCATGGTGATGTCCTCACCGATGACTTCCTTCACCACGTTGGGGCCGGTGACGAACATCTCGCCGGTGTTCTCCACAAAGACAATGAAGTCCTGCAAAGCGGGGGAGTAGGAAGCGCCGCCCGCACAGGGACCCATCACGGCGGTGATCTGAGGAATGATGCCGGAGGCGTCCACGTTGTTCTTGAAGATTTCGCCGTAAGCGGCCAAAGCCTGAATGCCCTCCTGAATCTTGGCTCCGCCGCTGTCCATCAGGCCGACGATGGGAACCTTAGCCTTGAGTGCGGCCTTCTGGCAGGCGATGATTTTTTGTGCATTGGAGGTGGAAAGGCTGCCGCCCTGAATGGTGAAATCCTGAGCGTAGGCGTAAACGTAGCGGCCATTGATTTTGCCCAAGCCGGCAATCACGCCGTCACGCTTCACGGGCTTTGCCAGATCCTGCCCACGATTCTGAAAAACGTTCATTTCCACAAAAGATTCAGGATCGAACAGATAAGCCAAACGCTCATCCGCAGTCATCTTGCCCTTGGAATGCTGTTTGGAAGCATCGCTGCTGGCGCGGAGAGCAGCGTGCTGACGGTCTAATTCCTGTAAAATATCCATTATTGGTTCTCCTTGACGGTAAAAAGCAAAATACACCGAAAAAACGGAAGAAAACAGACCCGATTGAGGCTGTTTGGAGCTCCGTTTTTCTTTTTAAGCGAAGCAAGGTTGCTTCGCTTAACTAAAACACATTATATCATGTTTTGAAAAAAGCGTAAAGGGATTTTTGAGGGAGAGCGAGCGGGAAAGTGCACAAACTTTATTCCTTGCCGTTGGAAAAAACAGAAAACCGACGGTCAGGTTTTGAAAAGAGGCACCTTTTTCTTGCTGAAAAATGGCCGGTGTGCTATACTAAGGCAATACCGCATAATAGGGATGTGCGGATTGCACAGTAATTTTGCTTCCAAATTTGTTGGGAAAGCCGCAGGAATACTGACGTATTTCAAGGGTTTTACGGCAAATTTGGGAGTGAAAGGACAAGCAAGGCGCACATTCGACTGTTGTGCGGTGTTGCCCTAAGAGCCAATCCACAACTAAGCGGCGTACCGCTGACTGGTTTCTTTTCCGCTGTATTCCTGCGAAATTTCACAGAAATCCATTATTGACCGATAGATTCTAAGAGCAAAAAAGGGAGGAAGCTCAAAATGAATGAACATCCAATCAAAGCGCTGTTCCTTGATTTGGACGGAACGCTTTTAAACGATCAAAAAGAAATCACACCCAAAAATCGAGCCGCCATTGTTCAGGCGCTGAAAGCGGGACATCAGGTGGTTATCACCACGGGTCGTCCTCTGAGCAGTGCCATTGCTCAGGCGGAGAAGCTGGAGCTGACCACTCCGGGCTGCTTTGTCATCTCCTATAACGGCGGCGTGGTCTATGATATGGGGCAGCGTGAGGTCATTTTCCAGCAAACCATGTCTTTGGAGTTGATGCGTAAGGTGATGGAGGAGGCTGCCCGCCGGGGGATTCATGTCCAGACCTACGACGAAAAGGATGTGCTGGTGCTTCCTGAAAACGATGACGAAGAGATTCGCCGTTACTGCGGCCTCATCCACACCACTTTCCGGGTGATTTCCAGTCTGGACGAAGTGACCAAGGAGCCGCCCAAGGTGCTTATCATCAATTACCGGGATCCCAAGCCTCTGGCTGCGTTCCAGAATTGGATTAGAACGTGGGCGGACGGTGTTTTGGATTGCTTTTTCTCCTGTGACAACTATGTGGAAATTGTCCCGATGGGCGTGAACAAGGGAAATGCTTTGCTCCGCATGGCGGAACAGCTGGATATTCCCCATGAAAACACCATTTGCGCAGGCGATTCCGCCAACGACTTGGCCATGCTGAAAGCGGCTCACCTGGGCTGTGCCATGGCCAACGCCACCGAGGAGGTGAAAGCCGTTTCCAATTACATTACTACCCTGGACAACAACCACGACGGCATTGCCGAGATTATTGAGAAGTTCGTGCTATGAAGAGACGTTCCCGGAGATTGGCTTTCTGCGCCATGACTGCCTCCATGAGTGTTACGCTCATGCTGGTGCTGGGTCTGACCGGTGTGGGAACCTACGCCGCCCCCATGATAGCCGCCCTGCTGTTGATTCCCATTCGGAAACATTACGGCGTGAAAACCGGCCTGACCGTGTGGGTCGCCGCCGGATTGCTGGCGCTGTTGATTGTTACGGATCGAGAGCTGGCGCTGGTGTACCTGACCATGTTTGGCTGGTATCCCGTGATTCGTCCCAAGCTGATGGGGCTTCCAAGAGGAGTGTCCATTCTGCTGCGGTATGCTCTGTTCAATGCGGTTTTTCTGTTGACGTATACCATTTTCCTGTCTGCTTTGGGCATAGAGGGCGCTATGTGGCCGCCGTCGATTTTTCATGTGGTGTTTCTCCTGCTGATGAACCTGATTTTCTTTGTGGAGGATACGGTGCTCATCCCGAGAGTAGAAATCCTCAGCGAACGGGTTAAATATTAAAATAAAACCTATCAAAGAGCAAAACCGCCCATTCCCGTCAAAAGGAACGAGCGGTTTTTTTCATCAGA
>JAKSQD010000128.1 GCA_024404315.1 Oscillospiraceae bacterium | reverse complement strand
CACCTCCATCAGCAAGATTTATTTCAAGGGCAAGCCGCCCAAGTTCGGCGTGGATGTGTTCTGGGGCGGGTTCCTCACCATCTATTATCCCTCCAAGTACCGCAGCAGCTGGAAGGGCGTTCCCAAATCCCTCCAGTACATTGGCTCCCTGGAAGACATATCGGAGAATATGCGCCTGACCTGGAAGTCCTGGAAGGGATAAACGCCAGCGGGAAAACGAACGTGAAAACACGCTCTATCCCACCACTTTCTTCCAACTTTTAACCCACCACAAAACAACCCACCACAAAAAAACAGGAGTGTGATGTCCGTTCATGGACAGTCAAAGTATCGGAATGACAGCGGCTTTGGTCGCACTGGTCGGCTGCTCGTCCTTTTTCTCCGCCACGGAGACCGCTTTCAGCTCGCTGAACAAAATTCGCCTGAAAAGCTGGTCAGAAGACGGCGACAAACGAGCCTCGGCCACCCTCGCTCTGGCAGAGGACTATGATAACCTTCTCTCCGCCATCCTCATTGGCAACAACATTGTCAACATCGCCGCCACCACCATGGCCGCCGTGCTCTTCACCCGGCTGTTTCAGGAAAACGGCCCCATGGTCTCCACCGTGGTGATGACCGTCACGGTGCTGATTTTCGGTGAAATCTCCCCCAAAACCCTGGCCAAAAAGTCCCCGGAGGACTTTTCCATGGCTGTCACGCCGCTGATGAAGATCATCATGCTGCTGCTCACCCCGCTGACGGCCTTCTTCTCCCTGTGGCACAAGCTGTTAGAGGTACTCTTTCAGACCTCGGACGACCCCGGCATCACGGACGAGGAGCTGATTACCATGGTCTCCGAGGCCGAGAACGAAGGCGGTTTGGAGGCCGACGAAAGCCGCCTCATCCGCAGCGCCATTGAGTTTGGCGATTTGGAGGTAGGCGAAATCTTCCTCCCCCGTGTGGACATGGTTTCCGCCGAGGATACCCTGACCGTAGCGCAGCTGGAACGGCTCTTTCAGGAGTGCGACTTCTCCCGCATCCCCGTTTTTCACGATAACCGGGACAACATTCTGGGTCTCATCCACGAAAAGGACTTCCACAAAGCCCAGCTGGAGCCGGACGGAAACTGGCTCCCCCTCATCACCCCCGCCCTTTACACCACCGCTGCGGAGCAGGCCTCAGAAGTGCTCACACGGATGCAGAGAGCCAAGATACACATGGCCATTGTGGTGGACGAATTCGGCGGCACAGAGGGTCTGGTGACGTTAGAGGACATTCTGGAGGAGCTGGTGGGCGAAATCTGGGACGAGCATGATGAGGTGGTGGAGCTTATCCGCAAGCAGGCGGACGGAACCTATCTGATTGACTGCTCTGCCAGCCTGGGTGACGTATTTGAGGAGCTGGAGCTTCGCTCCGACTGCGATTCCGCCACCGTCTCTGGCTGGGTCATTGACCAGCTGGGACACATTCCCCGAGTGGGGGACAGCTTCCGCTATCAAAACCTCGAAGTAACCGTGACCGCCATCACCCGTATGAGAGTGGTGGAAATCAAGGTTGCCATCACCGAGGAGGAAGCGGACGAAACCGAAGAATAA
>JAKSQD010000127.1 GCA_024404315.1 Oscillospiraceae bacterium | reverse complement strand
CAATCATGCCTTTATACGCAAACGCCTGAAGGAGGTGCTTCAGAAGGCTGGGCTTAATACCTCTCTCACCACCCATTCGCTCCGTCATTCCTATGCCACTCATCTGCTTGAAGCCGGTGAGGATATCCAAACCGTGCAGCAGAGACTCGGTCACAAGTCCGTTGCCACCACGATGATCTACCTGCACATCGCCAGGGTCAGGAAGCATCAGTGTGTGGATCTGATTGACACGATCTTCAAGGACTTCAGGAAGTGAGCCGTCCGCTGTTCGAAGTCAGTCAGATCATTCGTGACTATGGAGCGGAGTTTTTCTCTCGCTACCCAGTCGTCCCTCAGGTGAGGAAGTCCCTTGTTGCCATGTCGCTCTGCCGGACTCGTGCCCTCGGCGGACATGTGGAGGTATGCCCCGAATGCGGTGAGATCCACGTGAGCTATAACAGCTGCCGTGACCGCCATTGCCCGAAGTGCCAGAACAAGGAGCGCGAGGTGTGGATCGAGATGCGCAAGGAGGAGATCATCCCCGGAGTGAAGTACTTCCATGTGGTATTCACCATTCCTGCCGTCCTTCATCCCCTTGCCATGCGGCACATGTCGCTCTTCTACAGCTGCATGTTCCGTGCGGCATGGAAAACCCTGAAGGCATTCTTCGAGAAGCAAGGGCTGCAGGGTGGCATGACGAGCATTCTGCACACCTGGGGCTCAAACCTCTTCTATCATCCGCACATCCACTGCATCGTCACTGGCGGCGGTGTGGACGAGAATGGCGTCTGGCATCACCTGAAGGGATGCGGGGAGTCGAAGAAATTCCTCTTTCCCGTGCAGGCTCTCAGCAAGGTCTTCCGTGCCAAGATGATGGCAATGCTTACCCATGCCCTGAAGCAGGAGAATGTTGTCATACCACAGGACGTGCGCAAGGCCTGCTTCTCCCAGGGATGGGTAGTATTCAGCCGCCCTCCAGCAAAGGGTGTCAGTCAGGTACTCGAGTACATCGGCCGCTATGCCTATCGCGTAGCCATCAGCAATTCCCGCATCAAGGATGTTTCTGCTGACGGTATGGTTACATACGACTGGAAGGACTACCGCAATGCCGGCAGGCACAAGACGATGAAGATGCATGCTGTGGATTTCCTGCATCTCTTCTCGCTCCACGTCCTGCCACCGGCCTTTGTCCGTATCCGTCATTATGGATTGCTTTCTCCTTCCAATCGTGACAAGGTACGTCAGGTGCAGATCCAGCTTGGCGGTACGCCTGTGCCCAAGGAGCGCAAGAAGAAGTCCTATATGCAGATCTGCGAGGACAAGGGATGGCAGATCGGTATCTGTCCGCATTGCAAGTGCAGAATGCAGGTTCTCGAGATTATAGAGCCGGCCCGTGCACCACCACATGCTTCTCTTTCTGCCCGTACTGCTAACCTGTAAACCTTCATCCTATAGTCCGTCAAATGTGTGATTCTTGACGGACAGCATGGATAGTACCCGTACGTGACAGTATTCAGTATTTCAAAGATCGTTTTCGGTCGGTTCCCCTTCCGATTCTTTCATGTGCTCTCACCCTTTTACTCCCTCATGACAGCACTTTTCCACTTCTTCGATGATGATAAGCTATGAAAAACTACGGTTAATCCCCATAATCTTCTCGCCGCCCTCGTACAACTCGGTCTTCAAATGACCTATGGTCACACGAAGACCTCTTTAGTT
>JAKSQD010000126.1 GCA_024404315.1 Oscillospiraceae bacterium | reverse complement strand
ATTGTGCGGTGTTGCCTTAAAAAGCAGACTTGAGTTTCTGCTCCATGAAGCTGCGGAACGCCTCCCGTGCACTGCTGTGCACGCCGTCCTCCGCTTCCCGGAGGATGATGGTGCGGCGGAACGCCTGCTCTCGCAGAACCAGCAGCTTCACATGAGGATAGTTGCTCAGGGCGGGAGCCAGCTTCGGCACCAGTGCCACACAGCCGCCTTGCGATACCATGGAGAGCATGATGAGATAATCGTTGGTTTCCATCCGGCAAACGGGACGGAATCCGGCCTCCTGACAGTAGGCAAGGATCATCTTTGTCAACTCCTGCTCCTCGGTGGGAATGACAAAGGGAATCTCCTGTGCTTCGGCAAGAGAGACCACAGAACCTTTCAAGTGCGGCAAATTCTCAGCCACAGCCAGCATGTACGGCTCCTCAAAAAGCGGCATGTAGCGGGACTTTTCCTGAGAAAAGAGAGGGTTGATGGCATCTAGCGCAAAATCCCAGTACAATTCAGAGGGATTGACGCAGCTGGTGGTCACAGCGCATACACGGATTCCAGGATATCGGCTACAGAAGTCCGCCACCGCCTGCATCACTGCCAGATTGTCCACCCGAATTTGCACGGTCAGTTCGCCTGTCAGCTCGGTGTTGGTGAGGGGAGCGTTTTTCAGGTCTTGAATGCCCCGCTGAAACTGGAGGGCAGAGGTATAAAACTGCCGTCCGTTCTCATTGAGCACCAGCCGCCGTCCGAGACGATCAAACAGCTTCACGCCCAGATCCTCCTCTAGCATACGGAGGCTGCGGCTCAGTGCGGGCTGAGAGACATGAAGCTCTTTGGCGGCGTTGGTCATGTGCTCTGTTTCCGCCACCTTAAGAAAATAAGAGATTTGAAGAGTGTCCATCAGGACCCATACCTTTCTATGATAGACATCAGTGGATCGGGTTTCAGGCAACATCGCATATTTGACTGTTATAATGCGGGATGAACTGAAATTCTGACCGCTGACCACAATTTTTCCCTGCTTTGACGCATGATTTGAACTGAAACCCTTTCTCTGTCAGAATATAGCAGATATTCTCGGCTGCGTCAAGTGAAAACGTTATCCCTATCCGGTGGACACGCCGCCGGACATCAATATCAGGAGGAAGAAGTATGGATAAGAATTATCCCACCAACCGCTCCGGCTGGATCAAATCTGAGCCGGAAATCGACGTGAAGCAGTTCCGTAAGGTAGAGCTGGATCTGCAATACGCCGAAGAGTCCGTCAACCAGATTCTCGATATCTGGTATCCCGATCAGGGGGAAGGTCCCTATCCTCTGGTCATCGTGTTCCATGGCGGTGCGTTCGCCGCCGGTCACAAGCGCACCCACTATATCAAGAGCATGTGCAAGCCCATCACGCAGGGCTACGCCATTGCCACGGTGGAGTATCGCCTGTATCACGAGGCAAAATGGCCTGCCCAGCTCATCGACGGCAAGGCAGCCATCCGCTTCCTGCGTGCCAACGCTGAGAAGTACAACCTCGACCCCAACCGTTTCGCCGTGTGGGGCAATAGCGCTGGCGGCAATGTGACTCAACTGTTGGCTGTCACCGGCGATAAGCCCGAGATGGACGATCTGTCTGTGGGCGTGGCGGCTTCCAGCAAGGTTCAGGCTGCCATTGCATGGTATACCACCAGCGAGCTGATGAGCTGTGAGCAGTTCGGAACCGACATTGCTGCTGTCCGCAATGCCACTGGCGCAGGCAAGGGCA
>JAKSQD010000125.1 GCA_024404315.1 Oscillospiraceae bacterium | reverse complement strand
GAGGGGATGTGACAGTAGGGAAGGACTCGCATCCTGACCACAGGTACGTCTCTCCATCATAGTCCGGCATCGCTTCCTGTACCCGGTTGCCCTCGCTGAGAATCAGACGAACGCCGGCATCCTGGCACATATACTCAAGACGCTCGGCCGGGAACTTGAAGTCCAGGGGCATATATGCTCCGCCGGCCTTCATTATGGCCAGAGGATAGATGGCCATCAGCTCGGAGCGTTCAATCATCACTCCCACGGCCTCTTCCTTTCGGACAGCGTAGCGGCTGATGAGCAGCGATGCCAGACGGTCCGTCAACTCGTCCAGCTCCCTGTAACTCAGGCGCTTCTCCTCATATACGACAGCCGTGGCATCCGGAGTGGCTTTCGCCTGGCGCCGGATGAGGTCCACGAGGGTCTCGCTGTGGTCATACGCCAGCTCTTCTCCCTTGCCGAGGGCCATCAGCTCGCACTGTGACTCATCATCGACATTCTGCACTTCGCTCAGAATGACCTTTTCCGTCATTCCCGACGCAATGGTGCCTATCGTATTCAGAAGTATGCCGATATCCCGGCTGTTGTAGCGATGGCAGTCATACTCGGCAGTCAGGACATAGGCGCCGTCTGCGGGTGCCGCGGTTATCTCCAGAGCGAACTTGTTGGTGTCAAGATTCAGGTTGAAAGACTCCGTGTCCTTGCCTGAATTATCGCCCGATCCTTCCATCAGGCCCCCCTGATAGATGAACAGTATCTCGGAATGGATTCCGTGACGCTCCACCATACGGGTGTAGGGGTAGAAGTCCATAGCGAAGCTGTCCTGCAACTGGGTGTGCATACCGCGGACCATCCCGTCCACCGTGGTGACGGAGTCCTCTTCGAGACCGCCCACTACAGGGATGGTCTTGACGAACATTCCCATACAGCGAAGAAGCTCCGAAGAGGCGGAACGGCCGTTGCTCACCGTTACGTACGTCGGATGGTCGTCGCGGGTCAGACGACGCAGGGTCTCGCTGAACGCCGCGTGCATGAAGCTGCTGACAGTGACTCCGGTACGGGAGCAGTATGTGTCTATCTCCGATGAGGGGATGCATAACGACTGACGCGATTCTCCTTCTTCGTCCAGAGTGAGCGAATCCGGATATGCCTGCAGCCCCATCCGGTTCAGAAGGGAGTCGAACCTCTCCTCTGCCTTCGCATAAGCCGCGCCCTGACTCAGCTCCTTCTCGTAGAGCGCGAAGTCATAAGCGCTCACACGCTCCGCTTCTATGACGCCTCCGCTCATAAGGGTCCCGAGATCCGTCAACAGCACGTTCATCGACAGTCCGTCGAAGATAAGATGATGGAAGTCGAAGAACACGTACTTGCGGGACGGGGTTCCGAACAGTTCTATGCGGTACAGCCTCTCGTTGAAGATGTCGAACGGCCGCACGAGGCTCTGGAAATAGGCCTCGTCGGGCTCGAAGTCGAGGAAGGTGAGGCTCACTTCGGCAGGCTCCGAGACGTGAGGCTGCTGCATCACGTCCTCGTCACGCTGGCAGAAACGTGTCTTGACGTAACTGTGTGCGTCGATAACCTCCTTGAGCTTGGATGCTACATAGTCAAGGTCAGTGTCGAAAGGCAGCGGATGCACGGACGGTGTGTTGTACTGAGTGCTCTCACGGTGCATCTCCCAGTCCAGATAGACGCCACGCTGGTTCTCTGTGATAGGGTAGTATTCCTGAACAGGGTAGTGCTTCAAGTCTTCGGACGCACTGCCAGGGA
>JAKSQD010000124.1 GCA_024404315.1 Oscillospiraceae bacterium | reverse complement strand
TGAAAGGATCGACCGCCTATGCCTCCCAAGCCCAAGTACTCCAAAGAAGAAATCATTACTGCCGCCTTTGAGCTGGCAAGAGAACGGGGAATTTCCGCCGTGGTTGCCCGTGAGGTGGGCAAGCGGCTGGGAACCTCCTCCAGTCCCATTTTCACGGTGTTCCACAGCATGGATGAGCTTTTACAGGAGGTCGTCCGCATGGCCTGGGAACGTTTTAACCAGTATCTGTCTGTGGCGGATTGCTTCACACCTTCCTTTAAAATGCGAGGGCTCCAATTTATCCATTTCGCCCAGGACGAGCCCAAGCTGTTTCAGATGCTCTTCATGCAGGAGGAAGCCCCCATGGAATTCAACACCATGATGCAGCAACGGGTCATCGGCTTCCAAGCGGATTTGGCAATCATTCAGAACAACTACCATGTTTCTCCTGAACAGGCTCAACGGCTCTTCCAACATGTTTGGGTTTGCGCCTACGGCATCTGTGTGCTTTGTGCCACCGGTATTTGTACCTTGAGTGAACAAGAGCTGAACAGTATGTTGGGCAGCGCCTTTGCCGGACAGATGATGCTCATCAAGAGCGGAGCCAGCTCCTTTCACGCAACTCCGGCTCCCAGAGAAAGTGAAACCGGAAAGCAAATGAACCATGCTTTCCCAGAATTTGAACAACAATGAGAGGTTTATCATGAAAAGCAGATGGAAACAGGCCTGGTTGGACGAGAAAAACAAAATTGTCTCGTTCCATTGCATTGAGGACAGTCGGGTATACCGAGCCGAAGAAACGCATTTCTGGGATTACATCATGGGCTTGACCCGCAGCGGCTACCGCATTCAGTGAAGAAAGAAGGGGTTTTTGATGAAAAACTGGAAGCAAAATTTATGGGTATGGATAGCGGTGCTGTTTTATCTCTCTTCAACCCTCTTGTTTGTAACCGGAAGTGACAGCTCACTGAAAATCATAACGCTGTGTCTGGGCTCCTTCTGCTTGTGCATGTTCAGCACGCAGCTCAACAAACAGAACCAGCAGGAAGAAGACGACCAGGAGGAATAAATGGTAGACACGAAACACACCGAAGGAATGGCCGCTCTTGCGAGGGCACGTTTCACCGAGAGAAGCCTTGCTACCGCTCTTCGAACGGGGACGACCCAATATGTGGTACTGGGCGAGGAGTTGGGAGACTTTGCCCTGCGAGAGCGGGAGCTGAAAGCACAATCTCGCAGCTTTCAAGTGGATTGGAGCGGCAACTGGAATGAGCAGTTATTAGCCCAAGGGTTTTCGCCCAGGAAAAAAAGCTTGTTTACTTGGCTGGGATGCAGCTGGGATGGAACAGAAGCATCTCTCCGCCGTGTTCTGTCTGAGGTGGCCTCGCTTGCTGCCGAGGGCAGTTCCTTGATTTTTGACTGCTCCAATGCGGGCGTTTATGATGTCGTTTCTCTGTCCTCCCTGCTGGAAGCGTATGGATTTCTTTTGATGGAGTATCTCACCCCAGAAGAAATTCGTCTGCTGATTCTCAACGACAGCCCCTCCATTGTGCACACCTGCTTTGTCAATGCAGTTTGGAAAGGATGAGCCTATGAAAAAGCAACTGAAAACGCTGGCCGCCATCGCCTTGGCGCTGGTGCTGGTCTGGTGTCTGGGACGATATGGCTGGAAGCTGCTGGGCTTCCGCTCCTGCGGCGGCACCGGGATTTCGTTTGTAGAGGTGAGTGAAACCCAGGTGGAAATCAAAGGCTTCAACCCCAGCTCTTTCCCCGCTGGCTGTGTGGGCTATGTTTCCAAAGAAGAAAACAACACGCTCTATCTGGGCGTTCGTTATGATGCGCTCTTCGGTCTGTTTGAATTGGGGTCTTTTGACGCAGTGATTCCCACAAAAGCCCCGATCAACCGTGTGGTTCTGCGGACAAGCTCCGACGA
>JAKSQD010000123.1 GCA_024404315.1 Oscillospiraceae bacterium | reverse complement strand
GGGGGGTGATTCTAGCAAATAACAACCCACTTTCTTACTATCACCTTTCCGAATTTGATTATACCACATCTTTGTGCTGCTAGCACATATAAAAAGTATTTTTTTAAATTCCGAACACATTGTGTTTCTCAAAAAATATGGTATCCTATACTCACAAAGCAAGAGACGAACCGTTCTCAAATCACTGCTAAAAAATACCGAATGGAGGTACTGATTATGATTATGATTTCTGATGTCACCTTGAACAATGTTACCGAGCGTGAGATTCCTTCCTGGATGAAGGCAGACAACTATGATGTGCTGATGGGTCATACCCATAACGACACCAACATTTTTGACCGTCTGCACAACTTCCTGCGTTTTGGCAAGTAAGCTTCTCCGTCAGACCCATCCATAGATTTTTCCCGATATTTGGTTTCTCTCTCATAGGAAGCGGCTGGTGTGGTACGACGCCAGCCGCTTCTGCTTTTTCCCGCCCAAAAGATGGGAGAAAATTCTCATAAAAAATCCCCTTGCTTTTGCGCAAAATGGACAAAAAAGCTCTGCTTCGCCCTTTAAAAATTTCTTCCCTTTTTCTCCAAAAAAATTTGAAAAACCTGTTGCAATGTCTGTGGTTTGATGCTATAATACTTAATCGCACAGGCATATTGTGCATAATGCTATTAGAGGAGGTGTTTGGTTTGCCGAATATTAAGTCTGCTAAGAAGCGTGTTCTGGTGAACGAGACCAAGAATGCTCAGAATAAGTCCGCCCGTTCTGCTCTGAAGACCGCAATGAAGAAGTTCGACGCAGCAGTCGCTGAGGGCAACCGCAGCGAGGCTGATAGCGTCTATAAAGCTGCTGTGAAGTCCGTTGACAAGGCTGCCGCTAAGGGTCTGATCCATGCAAACAAGGCTGCCCATAAGAAGAGCCAGATGACCGTCAAGCTCAACGCTATGGAAGGCTAATCTGTTTCCAACGGTTTGCAAAGCCGTCTGCATCAAAGCAGGCGGTTTTTTGCATTTCCCGAGCATTCGACAGTTTGTCCCTTTTTCGGGACAAATGAGGTAATTGTGATGAATCGTTTTTTGGAGCAGCTCAATCTGTTTGTCAGCAGACATCCTCCCATTGCCTTCACCACCGATCTTTTCCGGGTGTATCTGGATCGGCGCATTGGCCGCAGCGCCGCAGAGCTTGCCTATTACCTGACACTGACGATTTTCCCCATGCTTTCCATTTCCATCTGGTTGGTGGAGCGGCTGCCCATTACAGAATATCAGCTCACCAACCTCCTTTCCGATATCTTCCCCCCCTCCACGATGAACCTGGTTTCGGAGTACCTCTTGTACGCCAAGAGCACCCAGCTCCACAGCAACAACAGCCTGCTCACAGGCGGCATTATTACCATCTTTATGGCCGCTTCCGCCGCCTTCCGAAGCATCGTTTCCACCTCCAGCGCCATTTATAACCGGAAGGTTTACCGGGGTGTGTGGTATTGGCTGGTGTCCCTGCTGTTTCCCATTCTGCTGGTGGTCATGGTCTATGTCTCCCTGCTGGTGGTGCTGACGGGACGGTGGTTTATTCACTTTTTGCGGCGAACTTTCCCCCTTCTCGCCTTTCCCCATTACTGGCCTCTGCTCCGGCTGGCGCTGATGTACACGGTGGCCATGCTGGTGCTGATGCTTCTCTACCGGCTGACTGCGCCCAGAGGCGGCGCACACCCTCCCGTGAAGCGAGGCGCAGCCCTCACCGCCTTGGTGTTGACCGCTGCTTCCGCCGCTTTTTCCTCTATGGTGAGCTATTCCTCCCGCTACTCTGTGGTGTACGGCTCTTTGGCCTCTATCATCATTCTGTTGGTGTGGCTTTATCTCTGCGCAAACGTGGTCATCCTGGGCAACGTCTTCAACTATGTGCTTTGGATGTATATCAAGGATGAAGAGCTGGAATTTACCTTCATCGGCCCCTCTGATTCCTAAGGCAACACCGCACAAT
>JAKSQD010000122.1 GCA_024404315.1 Oscillospiraceae bacterium | reverse complement strand
AGTTCGTGACCCTCAAGCCGGGCAAGTTTGAGCTCGTCCATCAGCCTGCTGACAGTATAGTACCTGACTTTGTATCCTAGCCTGCAAGCACGCTCGCCAAGAGCGCAGGCAAGGAACGACTTGCCGGTACCTGTCGGCCCGCTTATGACGATTGTCGCGCCATTTTTCAGATACTCTCCGGTGGCCAGCTGGGTGATGGCTCCGGCGGGGATGCCGCGAGCATCGCTGGCTTCGAGTTCCTCCAGGCTGGCTTGTTGCTTGAAGTTGGCATTGCGTATCAGTCTGTCGATTCTGTTGTTGCGACGGCTGTCCAGCTCGCTCTGCAGCAGCAGTTCGAGGCCGTCCGGGAAGGAGAGTTTGTCTATCTGGTGTGTTTCGTTGAGCGTTTTCCAGCATGATGCCATGCCAGGCATGTGCAGGGTGTGGAAGGAGTTTGATATTGTATCCATTGTTGTTGTCGGTTGTTATTGGAAGAAGATTGTGCCGCGCATGTTGGCATGACCTGTGGGCTCCGGCACGGCTGCGGATTCCCTTATCTGATGTGACTGCTGTACGGTCTTGAGGACGTTCTCCAGTCTCTTTCCGGTGAAGAGTCTGTTCTCGAGGCAGATCTCGCAAGCCTCCTCAAAGATGTCCTCCGGATAGCTTCGCTGAAGTCTCAGCATCATGTCGCACGTCTTGTAGTAGTACTCCGGAGGGCATGAGCCGTTGGATCCTGCGAACATCGAGTCGAACAATGCGAGAAGAGCATCGGAGACGCTCCTTGCCCTGTCCTTGTAGTAGGATGCCGACCGCTTTGTGAAGGCCAGCGTGTTGGAGGCCAGATGCTCATCCATGGACGTGTAACCGAAGCTGCGGTCACGCCTGTGTGTTGCGACAAGCTCGCCTTTGACATATACTTTCACAAGAGTTGACGTGAAGATCATCTTTGCTTTGCATCCTATGAGTGTATACGGCACGGAGTAGTAGTGCTTGTCACAGCTAAGATAGACGTGGCCGTTCTGCTGCACGGTGACCTCGGCGTAACGCTTCATCTGGTACGGAGTCTCGGGCAAAGGAAGCAGTTCCGGCTTTTCCACCGCATGGAAGTGTTCTTCTCGAGTGTATGGACGCTGTTGCATGCGTGTCTGATTGTGGCAGGCAAGGAACTCGGACACGGCAGCATTCAGTTCCTCGAGAGAGAAGAACTGGCGGTTTCTCAGGCGTGCATATATCCTGTGGTAGATGATCTGCACCTGATTCTCCACTTTGGCTTTTTGCGTCGGTTTGACAGGCTGACATGGTATTGTGACAAAGCCGTAGTGGTTGCCCATGTCGTCCATCGCCTTGTTCAGCACAGGCTCGTACTTGTCGGCCTTTATGACCGCAGCCTTGAGATTGTCGGGGACGACTATCCTGGGCACGCCACCATAGAACTCGAGGGCTTTGCCGAGTGCATGGAGGAAGTCCTCCGTCTTCTGTGAAGGGACACACAGGGCGAACGTGTAGTCTGTGCATGCCATCGTGCTTACAAAGGTCTGCACCTTGATCAACTCTCCGGTCTCCACGTCGACATAGCCGAGTGTGTCGCCTGCAAAGTCAACGAAGAGCTCCTTTCCGGGGTCATGCGGCAACGCGGAAGTCGGCGTCTTCTGGGCCTTGAGATTCTGCGCCAGGTGGAAGTAGAACTGGGATTTCTCGTAGCCGTCCGGATGCAGACGCTTGTAGTCTTCCCACACGAGCTGCCGTGTCACATGCTTGTGCGACAGCTGCTCGACAAAGTCCGGAAGCAGTTCCAGGAACGTCTCCATTCGCTCATCGGTGTATGCAGGATTACCCGGATGGAAGCGCTTCTCCAGGACCGGGTCGTCCAGTTTAAGCAACCCATCTATGCCGAGAGGATCACTCTCTGCGCGGTTCACATACTCGTTAGCCTTGTCCCGGCTCATCTTGAGATCCTTAGCAATCTGCCTGTTCGAGACACCGGCTTTCTTCA
>JAKSQD010000121.1 GCA_024404315.1 Oscillospiraceae bacterium | reverse complement strand
CTTGGCTGGTTTAAGTCGTGTGGTTATGCAACTTAATTTGTTCGATTGCTATAATGACCCTCGGACGGGGCTTTCCAGAGATGTAGTATTCTCCGATTTTCTTCTGTACCTTCGACTGAGTGTCATGCAGTCTGCTCGGAGTGTACCATCTCTCATCTTCCCCTGTCCGCAGACCTTTCAACAGCTCGCTCCACTTGTCAAATCTGACGTAGCTGCGTTCTGTCTCGACTTCCTCGGCGTTCTCCTCGGTCACATTCTTCTTTTCCTCCTGATAGTCATGGTAGAGCTGTTGCAGGTCTTCTGCATCCGCACTGATTATGACCTTACCTTTTTTAATCAACTCCTTTGTGTGTTCGATTTTTGCATCAACCGAATCAATATAAAATTGGTCACTGGTCGGGATACTCATTGCCACCAGCGTTGAATGTTCTTTATATTCCGCATCCCTGATTTTTTCATCCAGCTTTTCCAGTTGATATTCAAGGCTGGACTTTGATACCACCTGCCAGAATGCCAGAGAACGAAGCTGTTCCCTCATTTTAGAACGCTGCTCATATAAATCTACCAGCACAGGATGAATCTCGTCAAATTCCTTCCGTGCGGCTTCACGCTGCTTGAGCAAATGCTTATTTGAGGAATGCTTTTCCCTGTTCACCTGTGCAAAATACTCTTTCCTCATAATCTTCATAAAGAGATCTTCCAGTGCTTCGGCAATCTCTGGAATGGTGGGCAGCTTCTCCGCCGCCGCTGCAATCGCCGCAGCCAGCTCCTCACGCAGCTTTTGTACTCGTTCCTTACAGAATCGCAGGAACAGATTTTCACGCTGAATGGTTCGGTTTCTCTCACGCCGATCTGAAATACGTCCGTTCATTTCCATCTTACGGGCGGCGAAACCCTCATGGATGGTGGGCTGTTCATCAATGCCCCTGTCCTTGAAGCTGCGGCAATCCACACGCTCCGAACAATGAGCCTCCTCCAAAGCGTGATTCACAGCGTCCTGCCATTCACGCCGCCATTCCAAAAGCTGCTCCTCGCTGTTCCAACGCTCCGTGATGGGATTTTGCCGCCCGTAACGGGTGCTTTTGGGATGCTTCGACGCTCGTTCCAAACCTTGAGCTTTGGCGGCAGAGGGTGTCATGTATACCTTCTTCTTGCCAACCTTGTATTGGTATTGCCGCTCCCAGCCCTCCTTTTCAGCAGCCTTAAACTCCTCGGCGGTGAATCCCTTTTCCTCACCATCTCTGACGCAGAGATATTCCTTCTGCGTCTTTGCCTGCCACTTGCCCTTTGCGTCCAGTGGTCGCATGGTCAGCATCACATGAACATGGGGATTGTGTTCATCCGCAACGTGTATCGCAATGTCGGCACACATTCCCTTGTCCACATAATTCTTCTGGACATACTCTCTGACCATCGGAATCCATTCCTCCAAGGTAAGCTCAATGGGGAGAGCTGCATTAAACTCTCTCGCCAGTCGGCTGTCCTTGCTTTTCTCGCTGGCTTCCACGGCGTTCCAAAGGGTCTGCCTGTCCTTCCATTCAGCGGGAGCATTGGGCGGCAGAAGAATTTCCGTGTGAACAACACCCCGCTTCTTCGTGTAGTCATGGGTCAGTCCGTCGTAGTCGTTATAAAGACGCTCTCCGCTTCGGTATGCGGCAGCAGCAACAGAGGAGCGTCCATCTGTTCGGCTAATCACCGATGCAGAAAAATGATAATCTGCCAATCATTATCCGTCCTTTCTCGGTCTGCTTGCCAGACCGCAAATTTTTCTACCTGTGCGGATGGAAGATATTTTTATGCTGTTATTCCTATCTCGTGACCTGAGAAGTGGGGCTAAATACTCTTGGACAGCTTCTGTTTTGCTGTTATTTATCTAATTGGATACATACTCACTTAAATTACAGGTCTAATTCGTACCATTGCAACCTCAAAACGGCATAAATTGTGTGTGCTTTTCTCAACCGCACAGGTAGAAATTTTTTGCTTCTTTTTTCTCAAAAAAGAAGTGGACGGCGGTGAGCCGTCCAA
>JAKSQD010000120.1 GCA_024404315.1 Oscillospiraceae bacterium | reverse complement strand
TCATCTGTCTGACTTTGAGGTGTCAACTTTTTTTATACCACATCAAGCGTGAAATAGCCACACTTCCCCGTCAGGTTTGAAAAAACCCGTTGCGTTTATCTCCTCCATACGATATACTATAGAGAACATCGGTTTTTGACGAATGGAGGTGTCCGCTTTGAGCATGATCGTCCTTGATCTGGAATGGAATACGGTGTTTTATCACGATGAGCAGGGTGAGCGCCACCACTTTGACGAGATTATCCAAATTGGTGCGGTGCGTCTGGCCGAGGGCTACCAGCCTGCGGACACCTTTAATTGTTACGTCCGCAATCAGCAAGGCTCTTTAAGTCCCAGCATCGCCGAGCTGGTGCAGGTGACGCAGGAGACTTTGGATGCCTCGGAGGATTTTCCCACCGTAGCGGAGGCGTTTTTGGACTGGTGCGGTGAAAATCCCCGCTTTCTCACTTGGAGCAATTCGGATATTCCCGTTCTTCGTCAGAATTTTCTCTTTTACGATCTCAACGCTGCCGCCATCAAGCGGGCATACAACGTTCAATTCGCATACTCTATGCTCATCTCTGGCAGTACCTCTGCTGTGGCACTAAATAAGGCCGTGGATGCCTGTGCCTTGGAGCAGGACGAGCAGTTCCACAGTGCGGTGGGTGATGCTGTTTACACCGCCCGCATCATGCACAAGCTCTGGGAGGATTACGGCGTTAAAACCCGTGAAAGCTATCTATACGGTCAGCTACAAAAGCTCCGAGCGGCTAAGCATCCCCCCCGTGCGCCCAAAGCGCCCGCCTCGCTCACGCCGCCGGATTCCTTCGAGGATTGGCTGGAAGCACCCAGCCGGTACAGCCGCTCCGCCCAGCACAAAAAACTGGCCTGCAACACCCACCGCAAGGCGTATTTCCGTCAGTCGGGCAACAAAGCTTTCCTCTGTCCCAAGTGCAAAAAAAAGCTGCCCGGCACTCGCTGGCAGATGATTGAGGAAAACCGCTACGTCAGCACCGTTTGCTGTGCCGACCACGGCAAATTTTACGCTCTGATGCGTCTGCGCCGGAAGAATCCCTATCTTTGGGAGGGCGTGGTGGATCTCTATCCCGAGCGGGAATGCGGTCTGCTGGCTCAGTGGGTTCAGTTTCACACCTAGAGCATATTCTGAAAGAGGTACATTATGCCCGCTATCCTGTTCAAATTTCTGCTTGCCATCCTGCTTGGTGCCATCATTGGTTATATTACCAACGACGTGGCTATTTGGATGCTGTTTCATCCTCATGAGAAAAAATGGATTCTACACGGCGTGATTCCAAAGAACCAATCCCGTTTGGCGCAGGCCATCGGCGACATGGTGGCTCAAAATCTGCTGGACACAGAAACGCTCAAGGCAAGCCTGCTGACCGACGAGACCTTTGGAAAAATCCGTTTGGGTCTGGCGGAAGCCCTGCACCGTGTGCGGCAGGAAGAACGCACCCTGCGTCAAATTTTGGAGGAACAGGCAGGAGCGGAAACGGTAACGGTCTATTCCAACCAACTGGCCGCCCAAGCCGCCTCTTTCATCACCAGCAAAATCACCGAGGAAAAGGTGGGAAAGCTGCTGCTGCAATACGGAAGCCGTGCCATCTCTGCCAAGCAGAAAACCTCGTTTTTTGACACTCTCTGGTCTTTTAAAATGTCCGATGCCAAAATGACCGAGATTGGCAACGAGATTGACCTTCTAATTGCAGAAAAAGCCCCTGAATTGTTGGAAAGCCGCATTTCTGGCATTGAGGAAGAAATGCTCTCCTTCCGGGTCTGCGACCTGTACCAGCGGTATGAGGACAAGGAAGAGGCGCTTTTGGATAAGGCTGTGGAGGTAATTCGCACGCTGCTGGAGGACAACATGGAACGGCTGATGCGGGAAATCAACCTGCGTCAAATTGTGGTGGACAAAATCAACGATTTGAACCCCGCCGAGCTAGAACAGCTACTGAAAGAGGTCATTGCCAAGGAACTTTCTTTCATCGTTTGGGCGGGCGCTGCTCTGGGTGCTCTGATGGGCATTGTGCAAGGCATCATCAATCTGTTTTAAGGCAATACCGCATAATAGGGATGTGCAGATTGCGCAGTAATTTTGCTCCCAAATTTGTTGGGAAAGCCGCAGGAAGGAATAGTAGTGTGCGCCTTTGGCGCAT
>JAKSQD010000012.1 GCA_024404315.1 Oscillospiraceae bacterium | reverse complement strand
GGAAGCAAAATTACTGCGCAATCCGCACATCCCTATTATGCGGTATTGCCTTAAAAGCCCATCGGTCAATCAGCAATCAAACTTCCAAGGTAAAACCGGAGAAAAGCCCCCCGTTTTTGGAGCTCTTCTCCGGTTATGATTTATCGTTTCATATACTTTCTTTCTACAAATCCAACTGCCAGGACGCAGGCAAGCAGGAAGCTCACAAGCCATCTGTTGTTTGCGTATTTCCCAGATGCCTGAGTAGCATCGCTGCCGTCCGCATTCACCAGGACACCATCTGACTCATACATTTTTTTATTGACGGTAATTTCGTCGTTTTCAGCAACCTCAATCCACGGAAGAGGAATTTCTGTCTCAGAAGCGCTGCTGGTGTATTTCAGCTTTGCCCAAGAACCGTAATCATCAAACGCAATGGAAGCGTCAGGGTCAAGCTCTCCACCAGGACGAACCTCTGTCCATGCGATGGTCTTTTCTACCACACCATTCGGAGAGGTGCGATACACCAACACGCCATAACCGCCAGGCACATGCTTGACATTCAACAACTGAACAGCGCTGGCTTGATCCAGGACTTTTGCTGTTTTTTCGGCGCTGTCCACTGCAACATTCTGATTGCTGGTGGCCAACAGGTACACCTGATAACGATAGTCACCTGTATCATAAAATGTACCGCCCCATGTACTAGAAGTAACAGATGCCAAACCGTCCACCAGCTCCTTCCGCTTGCCGCCGTCAGATTCAAAGGTCTGTTTGGGCGTGCTCTGAATGCGCTTCATCGCTTCGTTATCCACCACAAAATTACCGCCCACAGACGTGCCAATGATGCGACACTTTAGATCTGTCCAAGTCTTATTGCCCATCGTTTCGGCCAAAGTCCGCCCGGTATTGTTGTCGTAGGTCTGCCGGATGAGACAATTCAAATATGTTACCTGTGGGTAGTCAATGAACGTATGCCAGGCATAGAAATAACATCCGATGAAGGAGATCGAGCCCAAATAAAGATTTCCCATTTCTCCCTGACTAACGGTGGGCATGGTGTTTTCCTCTTCCCAATGGCAGCCGATAAACACTGCCCTGCTATACTGTCCAACTTCAACAGCGGATTGGATGCAGTTGCGGAAGCTCACCGCATTGTTGCGGCAAGTGCGAAGGAATTTATACTCTGGATTTCCATCCCATCGCCACTCGTTGCAGGAATTGAAGATCCAAGCGTCTCCGGCCAAGCCAGTGCATTCGCTGGAGATGCGTTTGATTTGGCCATTGTTCTTATCAATGTAGTTGATTGCGTCCAGATACAACTGGTCATAAAAAAGCTCATGGTTGCCAACCTGAACCACATTTTCCAGATACATCTGGTCAATGTACTCGTCCGCAATGGCCATCAGATACGGCATATTCAAAATAACCAGATTTTCCAGCTTAACAGGAGCACCGGTTTTGATGATTGGGGTCTGCCAGTTGTCCGCTGCTTCGTTATAATGTCCGCTTCCAATGAATCCGTTACGAATAATCAGCATATGTGACGAATATTGTTTCTCCCAATCGGTTTCTTCCTGATTCAAATTATAAGAAATATGGAAATTCAGCAAGGAGCCTCCGTTCAGATCCAGCACGCAGGTGGCTACATTACCATTGGCGTAAACTGTCCCAGCGAAATAATAGGCACTGGATTGACAAATCACCATTTTACCACTGGCCAGCGCTTCCGTGAAGGCTTGCGTGTCATCGGTGATGCCATCTCCCACAGCACCATACTCTTCCGGCGTGGTATAGGGTCCAAGTGACTCTGCCGCATCATGCCATTCACCGTCCATAGCGCTTTGATTTTCGTCGTACCAAAAATCAAAGTTTCCTTCTAATTCAGGAAAATCATATGCCGCACTTAATGTCGTGGCCGCTCCAAACTGGAGATCCGATTCTCCTTCCTCCATCACATCGAACTCTTTGACTCCATCTTTATCACTCATGCTGATCTTGTATTCGCCTTCGTTCTCTGTCTCCGTCATCTGAACGGTTTGTGCATGAGAGTGATATGCTGCTTCCTTCTCCCAGTCAGACATTCCTTCCTGTTCTGTTTCGGTCTGCACAGAGGAATCTTCCGGGGGAGAAACAGGGCGATTGGCACCCATCCGATAGAATCCGCCAGCTATCAGCAGAACAGCCACAGAAGCACCGATGAGCGACAGGAACTTTTTTTGCTTCGGGCTCCATGCTCGAAAGGAGAAAGAATTTTGTTCGTTCATCTGCTTTACTTCTTTTTTCAATGTGAATCCGCCTTCCATTTTCCAACAAATGTCATTTCGTTTCAGTCAAGTACATTTGAGCATCATCAAACGTAATAATGTCATCTTACTGTAGAAATGGAACAAAGTCAATTCCCAATTACAGAAAAACTTTTTCGACACAGGAGAAAACAACAAAACACAGCGTGTTCCCTCCCCTCCCGAGCCTCCAAACGGAGGAAAACGGGAAAACGAAGAGAAAACGCTGTGTTTTATCCCCCCTTTGGGCGGCTGTCCGGTGTTGCCTTGAGAGTCTATCGGTCAGGAATTTCCATGGTATATGCCGACGAACAGCACCGCACCATTGTTTCCGGTGATGGAATAGAGGAAGGGACGGTTCAGATTCATTTCGACCTGTTCCAGCTCTCTGGGGGCAGCCGAGCCAGCCAGGGCTTCCACCACGGTATACGCCGCAGCCTCCACGCCTTTCTCGTTCATACCGATATGGGTGCCCTGAATGACTTTGCTGAGGACGGCTGGCGCATCGGACAGGCCGGAAAAGTCGGCGGCTTCAATGTCAAACGCATCGGTGACACCCAGTGCCTTCATGGTCTCCACAATGTTCAGAGTGCTGTGATACTCGAACTTGGGGACGCTCCAGGCGATTTCCCACCATGTTTTTTCCCAGTCCTGATAGTTGTCCCTGGCGGCGGCATAGGCGGCGAAGGGGTCGTCACCCATCAGAATATGATCCACGGTCATGCCCTCATCGGGAAGAACAAAGATTACCTCTCCTACCCCGTCTCCACGCAGGGGCAAAGCGGCGGCGGTGTAGCCCTCTCCACGGTAAAAGAAATCAGAGGTGGTACGGTGCATGAAATCTGCCTGCTCCTCGGTGTTGTCTGCTGGATAAAAGGTGTCTGGACTGGTGCTGTCCTTGTTAAATTCGTCCTGCCAGCCCGCTTTCAGGTAGATGGTGTTGATGATTGCCATCATGGTGTCATCACTGGCTTCCGGTTCATAGGTCAGCTTATCACGGGTGGCTTCCGAAATCCACTGACCAATGGCTTTTCCTGTGGCATCTGATGCAAAATCAGCAGTAAACAGGGAGGAATAATAGTTTTCTATAGCGTTTTTCTTGTAGTCCTCAGAGAAGGTGATGGGGATACCCTGCACCTCGTTGTCCATCCAAATGGAGTTTGCAATGGTGAGAGCAGTGTTCTCCTGATCGGTGTAGAGGTAGCGGAACAGCTTGCCGCACTGCTCCCTGACGGTGTCTCGATTGGCTCCCAGCAGGTCATAGAACTGTTCCCCTGTGGTTCCGTTGCTGCCCTCTGCCGTCAAAGCCAGAGCGTAATAGAGACTGAGCGGCGAACAGGCCACACTTTCCGTTTGTTCGGCCAGCAGCTTGGAGGCAGTCGCCCAACCAAAGCGGTTGACAGCATCGAGGAAGGCTTTGTCCACCTCGTTTGCCTCCCAATTTTCCCACTTAGCGTCATAATCATCGTACTGAATGGCCTCGGGATACACAGCGGAAGCGGCTTTTGCTACGCCCTTTCCCGCTCCTCCTGGCGTTTTTGCCTGGCAGCCCGCCAAGGTGAACACCAGAGCCAATGCCAGCAGCAAGGAGGTCAATTTCTTCATCAAAATCACCGTTTCCTTTCATCGGTAAACAGAGCGTTCAGAATATTCAAATCCATGCTGTCACTGTCGATGGTATCATACTCATGCTCGTCCCAAACAACCGTTTTTTCATCCAAAATGACCAGTTGTCCCAGTTGTTGGTCATTTTTGTCGTACCACTCTACCAGATAGCTCCAATCCGTGAGACGGCGCTCTTCACCCCGCTCAAAAGCAGTCTGCAAAACCATATCCCGCAGCCGCTCTAAGGTTTCCCCATCGGTGATGATGACCTCCTGGCCGCTGCTGCTGTGGACAGACACCCACACGGCAGCTTTGATGCCTGCCCAAGGCAGGGTGGAATCAGACGCATCCTGGGGCGAACTTTCCTCGCTTTCCTTCGGGTCTTCTTCTGTGAATTCTTCGATTATCCCAAAGCCGCTCTCCGGCGCTTCGGCGGGCTTGGATTCCTCGGTGGCTGCTTCTCCATAGGATCCGCTGATACCTCCAGATGCTTGTGGGGCGGAACCGCCGCAGGGACTCAGCGCCATCCACAGCATGGGAAGGGTGATAACCAGCGCAAAGCAGGCGGCGAGAGCGGCAAAACGGAGCAGGTAGGGCTGAATGCGTTTTTGGCCTCGCTCAATGTCCCGAGCGGCTTCCTCAATATACGTTTCGTCGATGTTGGAGAGGGCAAAATACAAATCATCACGCTTCATGGTGCAAATCCCTCCTTGGTCAACCATTCCCGAAGTCCACGGCGTGTTGTGGCGAGAATGGTGTAAATGCCGCTGGTGCTTCGTCCGTAATCCCTTGCGATTTCCTCCACGCTCTGTTGGAACCAGAAGCGCCGCAGAAAGATGATGCGTTTCTGTTTGGAGAGCGTTCCAAGATAACGGTTGACGGAATCGGTCAGCGCTTTGAGCTCTGCGGATTGTTCCGGGTCATTTCCAGCTGGCAGACAGGCTTCCAATTCGCTCAGGGACACGTCCAGCTTATGGAATCGCTTTTGGGCGTTCTCCCGGCGGTAACGGTCAATGGCCAAATTGCGGATGATGCGCCCCAGATAAGCCCGGAGAGAGTCGGGTCTTTGCGGTGGAATGGTCATCCAGGCACGGTGATAAGTATCGTTGACGCATTCTTCTGCGTCCTCCCGGCTGTCCAATACCGAGATAGCGATGCGCTGACAGAATGCGCCGTATTTTTCATCCGTCGCTGGGATGGCTCTCTCGTCCCGCTCCCAATAAAGACGGATGATGGTGGTATCCTCCATAGTGTGACCTCCAGTTTTTTCTCTTGTAAAGAAGCAAAGAGAGTAGGCTCTTATTCACCAGGACGAAGAAAGAATGGTTTTTTCTAACGTCAAAATGCACAAAAAAGAACGGCCTTCTTTTTACAGTATAGCATATCCTCTGCTGCTGGGGCAAGTATCCCGGAAAGACGTTAATTTTTTGAAAACTCTGATGCCGGAAACGTTGACAGGCGTGGTATACTATAGGATAATGACCAACAGTAACCCCCTGATTCTCAAGAGAAAGGTGTTCAACTATGGCGAACAAACAAAACAAAGGAGCCCAAAGGGGCTTTTTCGGCCTGCTGAAATGGCTGGGTATCATCCTGGGAAGCCTTGTTCTGGTGGGTGCGACCACGGGAGCCATCCTTTGCTGTTATGCCGCAGCATACATTCAGGATGTGATTCTTCCAGAGGTGGACCAATCTTCTGCGGTTCTAGTCACCAGCAGCACAGACCTTTCCAGCATCATCTATTATGCCGACAAAAAGGGCAACCAAAAACCGTTGCAGACCCTCTATGCCGCCGAAAACCGTCTCTGGGTGACGTATGACGAAATCCCCGAGAATTTGGTAAAGGCAACTGTGGCCATTGAGGATAAGCGCTTCTATCAGCACCACGGCGTGGACTGGAAGCGCACCGCCGCCGCCGCTGTGTATATGTTCACCGGTCGGCGTGTGGAGGGCGGCAGTACCATCACCCAACAGCTGATTAAAAACCTGACCCAGCAGGATCAGGTCACGGTTCGCCGTAAAGTTCTGGAAATCTTCGAGGCGTTGGAGTTTGATAAAACCCACACCAAAAATGAGATTCTGGAATGGTATCTAAACGAAATTTACCTGGGTCGTGGCTGTTATGGCGTGATGACCGCCTCTCAAAAGTACTTCGGTAAGGATTTGCAGGAGTTGGATCTGGCGGAATGCGCCGCTCTGATTTCCATCACCAACAACCCCTCTCTCTATGACCCCTATAACCATCCCGAAAACAATCTCAAGCGCCGCAAGCTGGTTTTGGACGAGATGGAGAGCCAGGGAAAGATTTCTCCCGCAGAGTGCAAGGCCGCCAAAGAGGAGGAAATTACCTTCAATGTGGGCTCCACGGAGAAAAACATCTCTTCTTCCGGTGGAAATTACTATAGCTGGTACACGGATGCGGTGATTAGCGCCGTCATTTCCGATTTGGAAGCGCAGTATGGTTATGATGAAAAAACCGCCACTCAGATGGTTTATTCCGGCGGCTTGCAGATTTACTCCTGTTATAATGCTTCTGCCCAGAAGAAGGTGGATCAGGTTTATAACGATGTTTCCAACGTCTCCGGCTGGGATTCTTCCAAGGGGGAGCAGCTTCAGTCCGCCATCACCGTGGTGAACAACGAAACCGGCGCAGTCATTGCCCTCTCTGGCGGCGTTGGGGAAAAGGTGGGCAACCGCATTTGGAACCGAGCCACCTCCACCCTTCGTCAGCCTGGTTCCTCCATCAAGCCGCTCTCTGCCTATGCTCAGGCGCTGGAGGAGGGCATCATCTTCCCCAATACCATCGTGGAAGATACCGCCTTTACCATGTACAATGACCGCAGCTGGCCCAAAAACTCCCACGGCGGTTATCAGGGAAAGGTCACGGTTCCCTATGCCGTGGAGCAGTCCCTCAACACCATTCCCGTCAAGCTCATTGACCAGATTGGTTTGGAGGAGTCCTTTGCGTTTCTGACCGAAAAGTTCGGGCTGGATACCTTGGTAGAGGGCTACACGGGAAAAACCGGTAAGTATTATACCGATATTCATTATTCCCCGCTGGCTCTGGGCGGCCTGACCAAGGGTGTTTCCACCTACCAGATGGCGGCGGCCTATTCCACCTTCCCCAGAGGCGGCGTGTATGTGGAGCCCTATCTTTATACCGTTGTGCTCAACAGTGACAGTGAGGTTTTGCTTGCCACCGATGGCTATGAAGCGCAAATCGGGGAGGATGGAACCGTCACCATTGTGGGCACAAGCGCCGGAGAGCCCATTCTCAGTGATTCTACCTGCTACTATATGACCCAAATGCTGGAAAGCGTGGTCACGAGCGGTACAGGTACCAACGCAAAGCTCAACGACATGAGCGCCGCTGGCAAAACCGGTACCACCGATGATGACTATGACCGCTGGTTTGTGGGTTATACCCCTTATTATACTGCCGCTGTCTGGACGGGATATGACCGTTCCAGTCGGGTCAACGCCAGCATCAATCCCGCTGTCAACCTCTGGCAAAAGGTTATGACCGGACTGAACAAAGGAAAAGAGGACATTGGCTTTGATGGAGACCGGGATACCCTGGAAGTAATCTTCTGCGGCAAGTGCGGTGGCTTGGCCACGGAAAACAGCACCAAAACCCGCACCTTCCGTTTTATTGCAGGAGATGAGCCGAATTATACCTGCACTTGTGTCCCATATCAGCCCAAACCCAAGCCCACACCGGTCGAACCCCCTGTTGTCACGGAACCCGAGCCGGAACCGGAACTCCCCGTTGAGGTTCTCCCGGAGCCGGAGCCGGAGGAGCCCGTGATTCCCGCCCCCATTCCAGAACCGGAACCCGAACCCGAACCTGCTCCCGAACCTGCTCCCGAGCCGGAGCCGGAGCCAGAACCCGAGCCGGAACCCGCTCCTGAGCCGGAGCCAGAACCCGAACCCACCCCAGAGCCGGAAGTTGCTGTTTCTGAACCCGAAGTCCAACCGGCCGGATAAAAGTAGAACAAACGTGGAGCCGTCCCAGCAGGAAAGCTCCACGTTTTCTTTTCGTAATTGGTTCACAGCGTGGAAACACGCCCATACGGAGTGCCCCACGCCGGTTTTGATTGTTCGTTTACAGACAGCTGTTTCTCAGACGGTTCACCGGATCTACGTCTCCACTCGAAGAGGGAGGGAAGAAATCGGAGACAGGGAAATCCACCTGCTGGAAGATTTCGCAGGGATCGTCCTCTCGCTTCTCGGTGGAGCATTCCTTGCCCGGCATACAGTAGTCGTAAACCGGCATCAAGAGCTGGGAGTCTCTTTCCAGACGAATGATGGAGAACTGACCCAAGGAGAGATAGATCCGCCGTCCAGGGATCGAGGCAGTCCCGAGCGCCAATGGCTCATCAAAGGTGGCCAGCACGCCCGCTGGAATCTCCGGCAAAGTCAGATCGTAGAAGGGAGAGCTTTCTCCCATTTCGGCAAAACGAGTGGAAAGAACAATGGGATCCACTGCCTCACATACGGCAATGGGCAGACTGCTATCATAGGGGCAGTCGAACACCTGCTCAGAGGTAAAGGTCTTGGCGGAGCCGTCGCTTCCAAACAGAACCGAGCGCTTGCAGAAGACGCAAAGACCCTCCACGGCCACCGGTCGGCAGTTGCCGCCGCTGAGTTCCATGACCACTCGATAAAAGAAGCTGAGATTTACTTCATAAAATCCCCTGCCCAGGCCGACGGGCTTTACCTCGATGCTGACATCTAACAGCTCGGCTCGACCGGCACGAATGGAAATGGCGCTGTCAATGGCTCCCTGGCCGGAAATGGTGGGGTAAAAACGCAAATCCTCAATGCAGTCCTTGGCCTGACAGCTGTCAAAGATTTTGCGGGTATGGATGCACTCTGAGGCACAGTCGGGCGCTGGCATGGGCGGCTGAACGACCGGTGCTGACGGATGCTGACGGGTTTCGTTGCGTTCGGGCATAATGATTCCTCCTTTTTGGTGGGGATGTTCCCCTCGCTCTATCTTATGTCGAAGAAACCAGAAGGTGAGAGAATAAAAGAAAGGGGAGTCCTTGCCAATCGCAAGAGCGGATAGACGCTTAATCGCTCAGGTAGCTTCCAATCACCGTAGAAAGAGCGCTTAAAACCTTGAAATCACTGTCCAAATCGCCGGAAGCAATCGGCTCTGTCTGATTACTCAGACAAGCCAGCAGCACACAGCCGCTTGCCTCGCCGTGAACAATGATGGGAACTGCTTGAACAACGGAAAGTTCCTGACTGTAATCTGTGAGAAAAACCGGCTCTGTTTCCTCTGCCCGGAAGGGAGAGCGTGCCTCAATCACACGGCGCAGCGCAGCAGAAATGAATCCGCCGGAGAGTTTTCTCTCCCCAAAGCCGGCGGCGGCAAGGATGCGCTCCCGATCCGTCACGGCAGCGGGTCGGCCACAGGTACGCTGCAACGTGCGGCAAAGGTCTTTGGCAGGGGTTTCCAGCTCTTTGAGCCAGGAGTGCTTGGAAAGGATAATCTGATTTTCCGCATTCAACCCAATTTCCAGAGAATCGCCTGTGTGAATTCCCAAGGTCTGACGCATTTCTTTGGGAATTACTACTCTTCCCAGTGAATCCACTCTTCGAATGATACCCGTTGCTTCCATCGTGTTTCCTCCTTTTTCATGGGGGTTAGATTTGATTCATTAGTAGCTGATTGAGGATAGTTTAAAGGAGCAATGTGGAATCTATGTGAAATACTGGGAATCAGCGGGAAATTTCCTCTCAATTTTCCGCTTTATCGAAGGAACCAAAGGAAAGACCCTGCTGACAACAGCAGAGCCTTTTTTTCATGGTTCACTTTTGCGGAACGCCCAAATGTTGCGAATCTGACCCGAGATGGTCTCATAGCTCCATTTTTGTCCGCTTCGGGTGGGACTGTTGGGGTCGTGGACGCAAAACCCCTGCTCATCGCAGCCGGTGAGGACGATATAGTGGCCGCTGGTGGTAAAATCTCCCGGCCCCATGGCAAGGATGATGGGGCAGCCTTCCTCCAGCGCTTGTTCCATCCGGCGTTGGTCGAGGGGAAGCTCTTGGGCTGTCAGTCCGAAATGACTGCTGCCCTCGCTCATCAGTGTCCAGGAAGTACCGCTTCCCTTGGAATAATAGCCGTGCTTGGCCGAGTAGTTGGCAACGGTCAGCGGGTCGCAGGAGGCATCTCCCGTCAGGCTGATGGCCACCGTGGAAAGGCAAGTGGGGCCGCAGCCCGTGATTCCAATCACGCCGGATCCATATGTTTCATAACCCCAGCGCTTGTCCCACTGCAAAAGCAGGGGAACTTCTCCCGTTTCCGTCTCGTTCGACAGGTCAATGGTCTGGTGCGTTCCGTAGTATTCTGAATATCCCTCCACAAAATCCTTTGCGTCCGGGTTGCTCTCCCCCAGTGCTTGCACTTCCTTTGGTAGTTTCCCGGAAATGTGCGTTGTCATCGCTTTGACTCTCTCCGGTATTTCCCTGGAAATTGGTTTGATCCAAGCTCTGCCAAAGCCAACCAAGCCGAGGAGCAGAGCCAAGCCCACAATCAAAGGCAACAAGGCAGGCTTGTGCTTTTTTCGTCTTCTGTTGATTTTTTCGTCCTGCATGGTCTTCCCGCTTTCTATGGTTTGGATGCGTTCAGAGTAACACACAGTTTTTAAGAAACCATTAAGAAATGGAAAAATTTTTCTACCTGTGCGGATGTAAGTCTGAGTTTTACCCTTATGGACGCTGGAAACGAGAATTTGGGTCTTAGAGGCTGTTTCGTAACCCAGACGCACGCTGCTAACTCGGCTCTTTTCCGCCCTATCACTGCGAAATTTTTTGAAAGCCGTCAGGATTCCTGCAAAATTTCACAGCAGGGAATAGAGGTGCGAGCAAAGCTCGTTTCTTGCACTCGGTCGGAAATGTGCCACTGGCACCTTTCTGATTCGACCTCACTGACGAAAAATATCCTTCGTTATCAGCATACGCCGGGTTACTAAACAGCCTCTAAAAGCACGTAATCAGTCTGTATTTTGACGTTACTTGCATTAACCCAAAGAGCAAAGCTTAGGGCAACACCGCACAATAGTCGAATGTGCGCCTTGCTTGTCCCTTCACTCCCAAATTTGCCGTAAAACCCTTGAAATACGTCAGTATTCCTGCGGCTTTCCCAACAAATTTGGAAGCAAAATTACTGCGCAATCCGCACATCCCTATTATACGGTATTGCCTTAGTTCACCGACATTTTATGTGTAGTGCATTTTATAGGATTTCGTTTTGTTGCTTTTTTCGCTGGATATGATATAGTAAATAGCATAAAATTGGAAAGAAGGTCGTTATTATGCTTGCCCACGTTACAGAAGACCGCAGGAGGGAACAAACCTTAAACCAACATTGCCGCACTGTGGCTCTGCTGTGTGCATATGCTGCACATTCCCTTCACTTGGAAAATACAGCCCGGCTCGTTGGACTTCTCCACGACTTTGGAAAGGCGACAAGAAGCTTTCAAAACTATTTAGAGGGTGGAAATGAGCATCCGAACCATTCCGCCGGATTCGGTGTTGCAGGCGATGAAGATGGGAACCTTGGCATATTTCTGCAAAATGCGGTTCTGAGCTAGCACCTTGTTACCGGTCATGCCGTTGTAGCGGCAGCCGCCCAGATGATACTTCTCCATCAGCTCACGGAGATAGCTCTCCTCCTGAGAGGAAGTGAGCTGGAAAAAGAGCTGACCGACCTTTTCCTCATCGGTCATGGCGGCAATGGTGGATTCCACCCATGCGATGTCAGCATCAGTGAGGTTGTAGGGTTTTGCTTTCAGATTGACCATGATAATGCTCCTTTCGGGAAAAAACGGCTTAACCGCCCAGATTGGTGAGAAATTCGGAGACCTTCTTTTCCTGATAGGCTCCGGCATAGCTTCCGTCCAGCAGATGGTCAAAGCCCTCAGAGACGAACTCTGCCCAGCTTTCCTTTTCCTTAGCGGTCAGGTCTACCATCTCGCTGACGTGATCCTTGTAGGCAACGATGACACGACCGGGGTGGCTCTGCTCCTTGAAGAGATAGAGCATGGACACATTCAGATCACAAATCTTGATACCAAAAGCATCCAGCAGTTCGTTTTCCATACAATAGGTGCAGTTCTGATCTTTCATAAAGACACCTCACACTAATTTGCTATCTTTAGTTTACACAAAATACACAAATATAAAAGAGATAATCTTTGAGCCTTTGTGTATTATTTTTAGGCATTTGCAAAAGAGAACACCACCGTCCACGAGGGATGGTGGTGCTTTTTTGTTTGATGCTCCCGCTGCCTGTTTTTTGAGCACATGGATGTCAGCCGAACAGCGGCTGATTCATCTCCCGATAGACCTTCGGGGTCACGCCGGTGATGCGCTTGAACATCCGGCTGAAATAATACATATCCGAAATGCCACATTGCAGGGCAATGTTCTTGATGGGCAGATCTGTGGTGTAGAGCAGGATTTGATGGTGACACCCCTAATGAGGTCTCTGAGCAGCTGGGGCATTACTCCTCTGCGTTCACCATGGACGTATACGGCGGAGTGAGCAAGACTGCAAGAAAGGCATCTCAGGAGCGTATGGAAAACTTCATCAAGTCCGTGTCCAACGGATAAATAGCGATAGAAAGAGAGACATATTATGAGTACGATTTTTGAAAAGCTGGGCGTGACCTACACCGAGGGCGAGGACGGCATCCTCTGTCCAGACATTGTGCTGAACGAGGAGGAACCTCACTACTCGAAATACGGCTATTGGAGAAAGCGGTATTTGCAGGAGCATCGTCCGGCTCTTTTTTCTTCCCTGAGCCTGAAAGGACAGTTGGTGAAGCATCTGAACGAGGTGGACGATGAATGCTGGGAACAGGCGGAGCGTCTGGAACAGGAGCTTGCAAGGGCTGAGGGCGTGACCGAGAAGCTGAAAGCGGAGAATCAGATGGAGTGGGTACAGCGAATGAACAGCATCCAGAATCGGGTGGATGAGCTTATCTGTCAGGAATACATTTACATCTGAAAAGTTCAAAAAGTGACCAAATGTCGAAGAAACAGAGAAAAACGAATGGATTCAAAAAGTTCAGAGTGCAAATCAGGGTAAACGGATGTCAAAAAACAGTGAAATATCTGTGTGGGGTAGTAAATGGGGTAGAGGAAAAACAGCAAAACAGAACAAGGAATTTTTTGAGTGTAAAATCAATTAAAAACAAAAAGAAACGTTCAAAACCATTACGATTTCAAACGTTTCTCGTTGGTCCGAGTGTTGAGATTCGAACTCAAGGCCTCTTGAACCCCATTCAAGCGCGATACCAAACTTCGCCACACCCGGATACCATTCTATTGTGTCGCAAGGCAACCAAAACAAAAACAGAATGAAACCGCCGACTTCACAAGAAACCAGCGGTTTCATGGTCCCCCGACCACAGAAAAATCCGAACAAGTCTGTAATTTTAAAGCCTCAGTCTGCTCATTGGCAGAGAGGCTGATATTTTTCTCATCGTCAGAATAATTGAAGGTAATCAGGATGTGGTCATCAAAAAGATACACCGCCTTGATGAAGCAGTCCACCAATCTCTGACGCTGATCCAACTCTTTCACATCATATTCCCGCAAACTTTTCAGCCAGAAGATAATCTGCTCCTTGGTGTAGCTGGGACGGGAAATCTGCTCCTGCAAAATGCGAGTCTCAATCTCGCTTTTCTGGTTCTCCAAATCGTCCATGCGCTTTTTCATGGAGGAGTGGAACATTCCTGCCTGAATTGCGTTCATAATGTTGTCGATGGATTTCTCAACTTCCTTGAGTTGGGCATTGAGAATGGGAATCGTGGTATTCTCCTGACTCTGAAATTCCAGGACTGCATCTGCAATCTGGTCGATCACATCGTCATCCCATAGCTTTTGCACCGCCTCGGCAATCACGATATTCTCCATCCAATCCTTCTTGACAGCTCGCTTTTTGCAGCCCTATTTCCGCTTTGCACTCAAACACTTATAATAGGAATACCGGTTGCCGTTGGCACTGTGTCCACACTCGCCATCCATCGCCGTGCCGCATCGCCCACAAAAGAGCTTCGTCGCAAGAATGTACAAATCTTCTGCTTTACGTCGGGCAGGAGCTTTTTTGTTTTTTGCCTTCATTTCCTGCACCTCGTTGAACAGATCTTCGGGCACAATTGCGGGGATGCCATCTGGAACCACGATGTCGTGATACTTGTATTCCCCGATGTATTTCCGATTGCTCAAAATTCGATTCAAAGTATCAATTCCAATCTTGTTGCCCTTCACGCCCTTAATCTGCCGCTTATCCAGATCGTCTACAAGCTGTTTCAGCGTCTCACCGGCGGCGTATCGCTGATAAACTTCAAGGACAATGGGAGCGGTCAGCGGGTCGGGGATGTAATGATGCTCCTTGTCCAGCGTCAGCCCGAAGGCAATCGTACCGCCGTTGCACTTGCATTTCAGAGCATTTTCGGTGTGACCACGGGTGACCTTTTCGGAGAGTTCTACGGAATAATACTCCGCCATACCCTCCAAAACGGACTCCAGAATGATGCCCTCTGGACCATCTGAGATGCGTTCGGTGGCGGAAATAACCTTCACTCCGTTCTTTTTCAGCGTATTTTTGTAGTGTGCAGAATCGTAACGGTCACGGGCGAAACGGTCCAGTTTCCACACCAAAACAGTATCAAACAGCTTCTTTGCACTGTCTTTTATCATCTTTTGAAAGGATGGACGCTGGTCGGTTTTTGCGGAAAAGGCCCTGTCCACATAGCTGTCGATGATTTTGATGCCGTTCAGAGCCGCATACGCCATGCACTCACGAATCTGACCTTCAATGGATTCCTCGCGCTGATTGTCCGAAGAATATCTTGCATAAATTACTGCGTTCAAATGATTCACTCCTTCATTTTCTGTGTGTTAATAGTATATCATATTCTTTTGAATACTTCAACACTTTAAAGCGTGATTTTTCGATTTCTGTTTGATTTTCTTTTTTCATACAAGCTGCATCCACAGGGGCAGTTATTTCATCTGTTCTGTCTTTTGATTTTGCACATACTCCGCATAGGCTTTTTGACCCTCTTCGCTCTCAAAATAAGCACAGATATGAGGATAAAAGCAGCGGGCAAACGCTTCAAGTTCTTTCTTGGGAAGTACGGTTTTGGTTTCGGATTCCACGAAAACGCCTGCCTTTTGATGGTTTCAGGTGTCTTTTCGATTATCGGGATGACGTGGATGCAGCTTTGCTTTGGGAGTGATTCAGTTGTGGAAAAGAAAAACTCCCCATATTTCACCATATGATTACAACGGTCGTAGCTTGGAGCCGTTGCGATATGGATGAAATTGAGAAGCGTCTGTTAAATAATCGAGTTGTTCTATGGATTGATGGTATTTTATCACACCATGTGCGTTTTTGCAAGAAATATTTTCATTTTTGTACTAAATAGACACAATAGACAACATTTCTCTAATAGGGACGAAGTTACTCCAAATCCTGGTAATCATGGGATTTCCGGTGTTTCTTCTCGTTCTCCTGTTCAGGTTGGGCTTTTTTCCGATTTAGATGCTTGCGGATGGACTTTTTCTTGCCAAAAGTTTCATAATACTCTGATCCTGTCAGCAAATCCAGACTTTCACAGGCTGCCATAACATCCTTTTGAGCAGCGGTCAGAAGGCCCACATTTGATTTCAGGAGCACAATTTCCTCTGAAAGGGTTTGTATCTCGTTTGAAAGAGTATCTTTCGTTTCAGAAAGCTGCCTCGTGCTTGGCAACTTTTTGTCTGCATAACCATGGGTGTTCTTATATTTGTTGATTTTTCGCTGTGCAGAACGATGTAAATCAATCTCTTCCTGATGCTGCTGATAGAAAATATTCTGCTGTTTTTTATCCGCAATGTCTCGGCACTGCTGATAGACTACTTTCGTCTGGTTAAGCTGTCCTTCCCATTGCAGAAGATTGTTAATATCCTTTAATTTCTGTTCTTTTTCCTCTTTTTTATCAGTTTTCGCAGATAATTCGCTCTGATACTTTTTCGCACGCTGCACCAGAGCTTCCACATGGATGCCTGACTCACAAATAAAATTAAATCTACGGGACATTTCCTTGAGATTTTGCAGCTTTGCCCACTGTTCCAGCCCGATATTGTTCTTATATTTGGGGTCTTGCAGGTTAAAAATCTTTTTCGCAGCGAATAGAACGAGAGGTTCTTCAGGGATGACAGGGATAGCAGGTATATGCTGCTGATTCTGTTCTTTTATGTTCAGTTTTTTCTTCACTCCGCATTGATGCTTTTTTGTAATGAATGCCGTGACCGATTCCATCGTATAAGCATCGCCCAGACGCCGAGCCGTTACGCCCTGCTTGCGGTCAGCGGGTTTGTAGCTCCATCGTCCACGCTTGTCACGGATGGAAATGCCGTATTCTTTGAGCAGGATGTCCTTGAATTCCTCGATGCTGTCCGCCCGTACTTTCACATCATCAATCGCTGTGCGAATCTTTCCCAGCTCGGTTTGGAATTTGGTTGGCTCAGAGGGTGTATGTTCCTGACCTCGCTTCTGCGCCCAATATTCCTGATCTGTAACACGCTTTTTTGCAGGCTTATTCAACTCCACTTGTCCCAATCCATTGGAGCGACAAAGCTCCATCAACTGATCCTTCAAATACCGCTACACCTATCGGTCGGATGAAACTTGTATCCGGCAAGGCGATCACGTTCAAAGCTGGTGTATGGAGGCAGTTCTGAAAGGTTGTGAATTCGCAGGCTGTTGATGGATATATGACAATGGATGTTTTGAGAATGGTTGTTGCCGTCAGCGTGAGTTGCAACAATGCACTGGTGACCAGCAAAGTAATTTTGGGCAAATTCCATACCCAATTCCTGTGCTTTTTCCACCGTTAATCCACGTTCTATATCAGAAGGTTCAAAGCTGATGATAAAATGATGCTGACGAATATCGTTTTCGTTGAGGTTTTTCTCCCACTGTCGATTTGAGGAACGACACTCAATATCATAGGACAGCGGGCAGCAGTTGATACCATCAATCAGGTAGTTTTCTCGCAGGATAAAGTGTCCTTGGTTGTCCCTCAAAGGTCGTGCATGGTCATCATGCTGGAATACGCAGTATCTTACAATGGCGGAATAATCCTTGTTTTTTACATTGAAATGTTTTAGAATCGCCAATCAGCTGTTCCCTCCAGACAGGTCATGGTATTGCTGCGACTGTTCCCATATCATTTGCTGGATACTCTGGATGCAATCCATAGCCTCTTTATTGAGCGGATCACCGCTGTTCAGCTGTCTGGTAATTTGGTTGAGATTGTTGCCGATTTTGTTCAATTCATAGCAGTATTGATTCATCTGCTCGGATGAACAGGAAAGATTGACATTAGTTTTGATCTGACCTGTGAATACCATTTGCCGGATATATTCAGCGGTACATAAATGCAAAAGCTCAGCTGTACTTTTGACATATTCCAGCTCGCTGTCCGTGAAGCGAACCTTGACGACGTTGTTGCGATGTTCTCCGGGGGATTTTGTGAAATGTTTGTTGCTCAGTGTGGTAACTCCTTTGAAATGTAATTATGGGGTGCGATTTGCACCTGTTTTCTGGCAGCTTTGCTGCAAATTTTCGAGAGGAAATTTTGATACTCAATCCGATAGCGATTGAGCCGAGGGTATGGGGAGCGGAATCCCCATCAAGTTTCTGAGATCATCGACCCCAACGAGGGCCCTCAGGAGAAACTTGCCCTCCGTAAACTCTAAACTGAAACAGGACTGCTTTCATTGATAGAAATGAACCTCAACTTACCATGAATAGCAAGTATTTAGTTCTTATCATCCAATCAATCAAAGTAGTCCCGTGTTCTGTCACTTATAAGTATAGCAGAGTTTAGAAATGTGTCAAATGTAAATATATAGCTTTTAAATCATATCAACTCATACACTTTTATTGGAAAGAGAAAATATTGTAATATCAGTAAAGAGTTATAATCTAAAGCGAGGAATCACTTAAAATCAGTTCATTTTTTCATGCGACGAAAAGCGATGCGGAAAAAGAAGGAGTTCAGATAAGCAATCAACGCTGGAATTTCAACAGCCCACAGAAAGAGTGATATTCCATAAGCATCAGGATTCATAAAGAAGCTAAGATAAATCGCCGCAGCTTCTACCGCAATTGTGAGAAGTGTCCACGGAAGTTCGGCGGCACTGAGAAGCCAAGCATTTTTAAGAACCTGACTGACTTTCAATGGAAATTGGGCAATCAACGGAAAAATATATTGAAATCCGCACAAAAAGAGAAATACCAAAACATAGAAAGTAATGCGGTACGTCTTTTGAAGAGACGGAGTCAACATACTCACCGCAAGATAATAAGCTCCCAGCAGAAGAAAAATGCCGAGACAAATCAACCATGCAAGGGTGGAGCGCTTGAAATTTTTGCGGAATGCCTTCCAAAATTGAAGAGGGATAAAGCTCTCCTCTGTGTCATTGACAAGACTCACGGCACAGCAATGCAGAGCAGAGAGGGATGCTCCCATTGTAATAATAGGAAGGGAGAACACCACAAAAAGCATATTGCAGAAGAACAGATCAGCTAGCTTGCCCAAGGCAGACATCAATGGGCTGTCAGGATCAAAAATTTTCATAATCATTCACCAGAAAAGGGAAACAGGAGACAAACGCTGCCTGTTTCCCTTATTTATATGCTATGTTTATAGAGATAGGAGATACTAAGAGAATAGGTTACTTGACAGCACCGTCAACCATACCGTTCATGATCTGCTTCTGAGCAATCAGGAAAATGATGATCATGGGAATCATGGCGAGCAAGGCAGCGGTCAAAATCAAATCCCACTGCTTGACATAAGAGCCAACGAATGCCTGAACCGCAACAGGAAGGGTCTTGACCTTACCATTTTGACCCAGCATCAGGGAGGGCAGGAGGTAGTCGTTCCAGATCCACATACCATTCAGAATGGTAACGGTGACAATGGAGGGCTTGAGCAGGGGGAAGATGATGTGGAAATAGATGCCCTCATAGGAGCAGCCGTCGATGGAGGCAGCCTCTTCCAGAGCATAGGGAATGGTCTTGACGAAGCCGGTCAGGATGAACACGGTCATAGCGCCGCCGAAGCCGCAGTATGCAAAGACGATACCGGGGATGGACTGGAGCATGGACAGACCAACGAACTTACCCACATCACGGAAGGTGGAGATCAGGGGGAGCATGACCACCTGGAAGGGGATGATCATGGAGGCGACAAAGGTCATGTAAACGGCAGTGGACCACTTGGTCTTATTACGGCAGATAACCCAGCCGGCCATGCCGCCGAAGAGGGCCAGCAGAGCCAGAGAGATAATGGTGATCAGAGCGGAGGTGCCGAAAGCATACCAGAAGTTAAAGTTGGAGTTGTTGACCACATTGGAAATGTTGGCAGTCAGCTGTCCAATGCTCATTCCGGCAACACCCACGGGATTTGCAACGATGCCGTTTGCGTTCTTAAACACGTTGATGCACACCAGGAAGAAGGGCATCAGGGTGTAAAGAGCAACGACCACACCAACTGCCATCAAAATGACGAAGCTGGAGGTTTTCATCTTAGTTCTCATTACAATTCAACCTCCTTGCTGTTGGAAATACGAACCTGGATCAGGGAGATGCAGGCGAGGATGATGAAGAACAGAACTGCCTTTGCCTGACCGAGAGCATAGCTGTTCTTGGAGATGGCGGTGTTGTAGATGTTCAGAGCCAGCATCTGGGTGCCGTTGGTCAGGTAGTTGCCGAGGAAGTTGGCGACGGAGCCGGAGCCGTTGGTCAGAGCCATGTTGACGTCGAACTGCTTGAAGGCAGAGGTCAGGGTCAGGAAGGTGCAGATGGTGATGGTGGACATGATCATGGGAATCTTGATTTGGAACAGGGTGAGAGTGGGGCTTGCGCCGTCGATAGCGGCGGCCTCAAGCACGTCACCGGGAATGGTAACCAGACCGTTGATGTAGATCAGCATGATATAGCCGGCATACTGCCAGATGTAAACCACGATGATGGCTGCAAAGGCAGTGGGGGTGTTGGCGAGGATGGAGTTCTGCATACCGAAGGCGGTAGCGGTGATCTTCACCAGAACGTTGTTGAACACGAACTGCCACACATAGCCCAGAACGATGCCGCCGATGAGGTTGGGCAGGAAGTAAGCGGCACGGAAGAAGCCGATGCCCTTGAGACGGCTGGTGCAGAGCAGAGCCAGAGAGAAGCCGATGACGTTGACCAGCACCATGTTGAACACAACAAAGAGGAAGGTCAGCAGGATGGACCACAGGAAGCCGGGGTCCTTGAACATGGTCATGTAGTTGGCAAGACCAATGAAAGCGTTCATCTTAACGCCATTCCAGTCGGTCATGGAGTAGAAGATACCCAAAACCAGAGGAATGATAACGGTAACGGCGAAGCAGAACAGCAGGGGGAACAGGAAGATGAAGTTAATGATGCCACGATGACGGGCCAGGGTGGGGAAAAAGTACATGCCAGCAAGAATGCCCAGCGCACCGATAATCAGCATGGGTCCCCGCATAGGGCTACCGCTTCCGGTAAAGTCCATGACGAGGGAGCCAACCATGAGAACGGTACCAACAACCAGCAGGGCAAGAGACATGACCTTTTTGCCGGTGGTATTTGCGTTCATAGCAGAAAAACCCCTTTCGAAAGGAATTGTTCCGCCCCTAACAACGTAAATTTCGGGATATTTCGTAAAAAAGGAACAAAAATAACACTCCCCAAAAAACGATACAGGAGCGGATGACAGACATAAATCAGGGTATGCGAGCGGCAGAGAGCAGGAGCGTCCACCGCCCGCAGATATTTCATTGAGAGAGTCGGGAGCAAGCCCGCTGAGGGGTCTCCGCCTCCTTCCGGCTCACATAAGGAGGAAGAGGGAGGGGAGATGCTCCGTCAGGATCCGATGGTAAGATCAGATCTTATTAGCTGTTGTAGCAAGCAGCGCAGACCTGCTGCATGGTGGAAACGAAGGAAGCAGCGTCCAGGTTGCCGGCAGCGAAGTCAGCAAAGACCTGACCGGTGTAGTTCTGAGCCAGACCTTCCTTCATGAAGGACCAGTGCCAGTTAGAGGTCTTGCCAGCGGAGATGTAGTCGGAGATGGTCTGTGCGAAGGGATCGTTTGCGACGAAGGTGCAGGACTCGAAGGGGCTGATGCAGTTAGCTTCCGTGACGAGGATCTCCTGACCGGCATCGGTAGCGCACCAGTCAAGGAATGCGAGAGCTGCCTCGGTGTTGCCCTCACCAAAGACGGACCAGTAGGAGGGAGCGGAGGTCAGAATGTTCTCCTGACCGGCCTGGAAAGCATAGGGAACCATGCCGCACTTGAAGTTGCCGGCTGCTGCATAAGCATCAGCGTCGTCGGAGGTCATGGTAGCACCGATCCAGGAGCCCTGGGTGACGAATGCGTACTTGCCGGAGGAGAAGTTCAGGATCTGCTGATCGTAGGTGCCGGAAACCAGCAGGGAGGGATCGGAGTACTGGTTGAGCAGGTCAACGAAGTTAGCGAAGTCGGTCATACGAGCCTCGTCCAGCTGGCCGCCGTCGGAGAGCAGATCGATGTAGGTGGTGTCCTCACGGTCCAGACCGCCGTCGATGTAGTTGGCGAACAGGTGGTTGCCGGTAGACCAATACAGGGAGGAAGCCTCAGCGCAGTAGCCGACAACAGCGTTAAGACCCAGATCAGCCTTCTTGGAGTCGATGGTCTCGAATGCAGCCTTGATAGCGTCGGGGCTGGTCAGGGTAGCGGGGTCAACGCCGGCAGCCTCAAGGATGCTTGCATTGTAAGCCAGACCGATGGCCTCGGTGGTGTAGGGGAAGCCAATGACAGCGCCGGAATCATCCTTGTAAGCGGCCTGAGTGTCGGAGACCCATGCCTGATCCTTCATGTCAACCAGCATACCGGTCCAGTTGTCGAAGTCGGTGCCGTTGTTGACGAAGATGTCGGGCATGTTGCCAGCCTGATAATAGCCCTTCAAAGTACCCTGAATGTCAACGCCGCCGCCCATGGATTCGATTTCCACGGTTACGCCGGTCTCTTCCTTGTACTTAGCGGCCAGATTCTTCAAAGCAGCGTCAATCTCGATTTTGCCGTTGACCAGACGAATGGTATCGCCGGAAGCAGCAGCGGTGTTGGAGGTATCACCGGAGGAGGTGTTGCCGCTGGGGGTGGAGTTACCGCCGCCGCAAGCGACGAGGCTCACTGCCATAGCCAGAGCCATGATGAGAGCAAACAGTTTTTTCATGTGTTTTTCCGTCCTTTTTAAAATATTTGCAAGAGGAAACACCTCTTAATGCACTCATATTATCGGTATAACGCTTTGTTTTCAAACGTAATACCTACCGGGTAAATTCTGATAAGGCAAACTGATTTCCCGTTTTTTTCTCAGAGGGGGACGATGAATCCCCCTCCTATTTTCTTCGTTATCCAATCTCCCAGACATCTGCCTGCCACGGAGTCAGCGACAGCGTCCGGTTTAGGGCGGTTCTGCCCTTTGTTCCAATGAGCTGTTCCGAAGCGCTCCAACTCACGGATGCAGGAACGGTATAGCTCTGAGTCTCTGGGGACAGGTTGCAGACGACCAGAAGCCGTTTGTCTCCGAGGGTACGGATGTAGGCGAAAATGTTTTCATCCTCTGGGGAGAGCAGGTCATAAGAGCCATAGACAATCATCACTGACCAATTGCTCTTACGGCGCAGCCAGATCAGCTTCTGATAATAATGAAACACGGAATCCGGCTCAAGAAGCTGCTTTTTGGCGTTAATCTCACGATAATTGGGATTCACCATAATCCACGGTGTTCCGGTGGTAAAGCCTCCGTTGGGAGAATCGTCCCACTGCATGGGAGTCCGGGCATTGTCACGGCTCTTATAGGCGATACACTCCAGCAGCTCCTCCGGCTCACGAAGTCCCGACTCCGTCAGCTCATGGTAAGCATTAATGCTCTCAATATCCCGGTAGTTTTCAATCGCTCCAAAGGGGCAATTGGTCATGCCCAGCTCTTCGCCCTGATAGACGTAGGGTGTACCCTGCATCATGTGCAGCATAGTGGCAATGCACTTTGCGCTCTCAGGGGAGTTGTCGCCCAAACGGGAAACCACACGGGGCTGGTCGTGGTTGCAGAAGAACAGAGAGTTCCACGCCACGCCGTCCAGCTCCTTCTGCCATTTGGTGAGGTTTTCTTTCAGCTCCGGGAGCTTAAAGGAGTTAGTACACCACTTGTCAGTTTCTCCAGCGTCCAACCCGACATGCTCAAACTGAAACACCATGCTCAGTTCAGAGCCATCGCTATTAGCGTATTTCTTGGCGTTCTCGATATCCACGCCAGCCGTTTCACCAACGGTCATCAAATCATATTTGGAGAGGACTTCACGGTTCATTTCCTTCAAATACTCATGGACTCTCGGTCCATTGCACGTCCCTAGGAAGCACTCGCCGTAAAGCTGTCCCTCTTTTTTGGGTACATCCGGCAGTCCCTCCGGTTTGGAAATCATCGAAATGACATCCATGCGGAAGCCATCAATCCCCTTATCGCACCACCATGTCATCATATCGAAGACGGCCTTGCGGACTCTGGGATTGTCCCAATTCAGGTCAGGCTGTTTCTTTGAGAAACAGTGGAGATAATACATCTGGGTCTGCTCGTCCCATTCCCATGCAGAGCCAGAAAAGCTGCTTCCCCAGTTATTAGGCTCATGACCATCCACAGCTTCCCGCCAGATATAGAAATCACGCTTGTCATTCTCCCGGGAGGAACGGCTCTCCACGAACCATTTATGCTCGTCAGAGGTGTGGTTCACCACCAAATCCATGACAATCTTAATTCCACGCTCATGGGCTTCGGCAAGAAGTGCATCAAAGTCCTCCATGGTGCCGAATTCGTCCATAATATCCTGATAATCGGAAATATCATAACCGTTATCATCGTTGGGAGACTTGTAGACAGGGCTCATCCAGATCACGTTGATGCCCAGTTCCTTCAGATAATCCAGCTTGGAGCAAATGCCGTTCAGATCACCGATGCCGTCTCCGTTGGAATCACAAAAGGAGCGGGGATAGACCTGATAGACGACGCTTTCCTTCCACCATGCCTGATTCATAAATAAGTGCCTCCCTATCGAACCGTTCTGCTTCAAAAACAGACAGGAACAAATCTCTGACTGTTCAATATAACTTTTTGTCGAGTGTTTTATAGAATAATTTGTTATATCATAGCATAACGTTGCCTTCATGTAAACAGGTTACGCTCATAACCTACAAAAAGCACTGTAGCAACATTCTGTTTTTGTGTATTTTGCCGATAAATCATTTGCTGTGCAATTTGTACGATTCACACCATCGGAAAAGCACAAAACGCAAAGCGGACAACTTTCTCAACAAGCTTCCTTTATGTGGAGCTTCGTATCACAAGAGAAACGGGAAGTGCAAGACTCTCCGGACAGACAGACGGGTTCTCCAGCATAGCCACCAGATTCCGCACAGCCAGCTTTCCCTTCATGGCAACGTCCTGACGTATCGTGGTCAGTCTCGGCGTACAGAATTTGGAAGCGCCCATATTGTCATCAAAGCCCGCAATGCCAAAGGCTTCAGGGATATGGATCCCACGCTCGGCAAAAAAGCTGTTGACCTCCATTGCCAGCAGATCAGAGGTAAAGAAAAATGCCGTCCGGCGGGAAAAAGGCAGCTGACGAAGCATCTGTTTATGGTAGACCTCCCGTTCCTCTTGGGTCGTGCCAAGCTCAATGAACTGGAGACGCAGATTCCTTCCCTGATACTCCGGAAGCAGCAGCACCCGCTGTGCCCCCAGCCACCGCTCGTGGTCGATGCCGTAATCGGAAAAGCCGCAGACAAACACGGATTCATAGCCCTTTTCGAAGAGGTGGCGTGTCATGAGATAACCGCCCTCGGCATCATTCAGACCGATGTTGGAGATGAGACTCTGTTCTGAGGTCTTTCCGTGGGCATCAATGGCAACCACCGGCTTTTGAGCCATACTGCGTATCTTCTCACAGTCGGAACGGGAGAAGGAAATGGCGATCACGCCGTCCACATCCCATGTCATGATCATCTTGAAGATCTCTTCGATCTCCGGAGAGGAATAAAACATCATGTAGTAGCCCTTCTTACGAAGCTCCTCTTCAATGATGCCGATGGTATGACCGTAAAACGGGTCGGAAAGGATAGACGCATGATACGCATGATGCGAATTGATGATGACTGCTACAAGCTGAGAGCTGTCATTTCGAAGGACACGCAGTCCCATGCGCTGAACATAGCCCATCTCTTCAATGAGGGAGCTTACCTTTGCGACAGTTTCCGGTGAAACCTTTTTGGTTTTTCCGTGAATGACATTGGAGACGGTAGCGGTGCTGACTCCGGCTCGTTCCGCAATCTGTTTAATGGTAACCATACCAGACTTACCTTTCATCAATAGGTTATCTATATAATCTGTAACATATTATAAGGAAAATACTTCTCTTCGCAATTGATTTTTTCAACAAGATTCTTTTATAAAAAATGTGCTAAAAGTAGGTTATGAATTTAACCTGTTTACTTTCTGCCATTCTCATGCTATCGTGAAAGCACAATCGCAGATCGTATAGACATCGCCGGATCGGACAGTCTGTACCATCCCACAGACTCTTTTTACAGAAAAAGACAAAAACCGATAAGGAGGAACTTCTTATGGAACGTAAATGGTGGCACGGTAAAACTGCCTATCAAATCTATCCCAAAAGCTTTATGGACACCAACGGGGACGGCATTGGCGACCTGAGAGGTGTCATCACCAAGCTGGACTACCTCAAGGAGCTGGGTGTGGACATCGTTTGGCTCTCTCCCATTTACTGCTCTCCTCTTGCCGATCAGGGCTATGACATCTCCGATTATTACAACATCGACCCCCGCTTTGGCACCATGGAGGAGATGGAGGAGCTGCTCGCCGAGGCAAAAAAGCGAGACATCCACATCGTTATGGATCTGGTGGTGAATCATTGCTCCGATGAGCACGAGTGGTTCAAAAAGGCGTGTGAGGATCCCGACGGCAAGTACGGCAAGTATTTTTACATCATGGACCACAAAAAGGGCGAGCCCCTCCCCTGCAACTGGAGAAGCTACTTCGGCGGCTCCTGCTGGGAACCTCTGCCCGGTCATGAGGACAAGGTTTACCTCCATGTGTTCCACAAAAAGCAGCCCGACCTGAACTGGGAGAACCCTGAGCTGCGGGAAGAGATCTACAAGATGATCAACTGGTGGCTGGACAAGGGACTTGCCGGCTTCCGCATTGACGCCATCGTCAACATCAAGAAAAAGCTGCCCTTTGAAAACTATCCCGCCGACCGTGCGGATGGTCTTTGCTCCATCGACCGAATGCTGGAAAAGGCGACCGGACTCTTCGACTTCCTCGACGAGATGGCTGACCGTACCTTCCGCAAATATGACGCTTTTACCGCCGGCGAGGTCTTTAACGACAAAGAAGAGGATCTTCCTCTGTACATCGGCGACAACGGCTGCTTCTCCACCATGTATGACTTTGCCGAGACCATCCTTAACCGGAGCATCAAGGGTTGGTATGACATGAAGCGTGTCACCCCTGAGCAGTATAAAAACACCGTTTTCATGAGCCAGAAACGGGTCCACGGGGTGGGCTTCCTCTCCAATATCATCGAAAATCACGATGAACCTCGTGGTGTTTCCCACTATATCCCCGACGGCGAATGCTGCGAGACCTCTAAGAAGATGCTGGGCGGTCTGAGCTTTATGCTGGAGGGTCTGCCCTTTATCTATCAGGGTCAGGAGATCGGCATGGAGAACTTCACCTACCACAGCGTGGACGAGGTGGATGACATCTCCGCAAAGGATCAGTATCAGGTGGCTCTGGATGCCGGCTGCACCCCCGAAGAGGCACTGGCTGCCATCGACCACTTCTCCCGTGACAATGCCCGCTCCCCCTTCCATTGGGACGGCTCCGAAAATGCCGGCTTCTCCTCCGGTACTCCTTGGCTGCGAGTCAATCCCAACTATCCCTCCATCAATCTGGCCGAACAGAAGGACCGTCCCGATTCCGTCTGGAACTTCTACCGCAAGCTCATCCGTCTGCGCAGCGACCCCGCCTATACCGAGAGCGTCATCTACGGCGAGACCATCCCCTATCTGCAGGAGCAGCACAATCTCATGGCTTACTTCCGCCGTGGCGAGGGACAGCAGCTGCTGGTCATGGGCAACTTCCAGAAGCAGCCTCAGGATGTGGTACTGCCCGATACGGTGAAGCAGCTCCTCATCAACAACCTCCCCGACCTCAGCATCACCGACGGCACCCTTCACATGGAGGGGTATCAGTTCGTTGTGTTTGAAGCATAAATTGCCCTCAATCCTCCCAATACGGTCTCAGGCGACAGCATCATGTGTGTTTCTCCTTTTATAATCCCTCCTCCAAGCTTTCACCGCCTGAGACCTTTCCCCTATCCTCCCTCATAGAAACGAAAAAGGAGTCTATGTTATGAATCGTTCCGCAGGAATTCTGCTTCCCATCTCAAGTCTTCCGGGAAAATACGGTATCGGCTGTTTTTCCAAAGCCGCTTATCATTTCATCGACTGGCTGAAAGAAGCCGGTCAGACCTACTGGCAAATCCTTCCTCTCGGTCCTACCAGCTATGGCGATTCCCCCTATCAATCCTTTTCCACTTATGCAGGAAACCCCTACTTCATCAGTCTGGAAGCCCTGATCGAGGAAGGTGTTCTCACCAAGGAAGAGTGCGACAGCGTTGATTTTGGCGTTTCCAAGGATGATATTGACTACGAAAAGCTGTATCAGGGACGCTACACCCTGCTTCACCTTGCCTATGAGCGCAGCGACGTCAGCCATGACCCCGATTATCAGGAGTTTGTGGCAAATAACCGCTGGTGGCTCTCCGATTATGCTCTTTTCATGGCGGTCAAGAATCGTTTTGACGGAAAGCCTTGGACAGAATGGGCGGAGGACATCCGTCTGCGCTGGGGCTATGCTTTGGATTACTACCGCCGTGAGCTTTATTTTGACATTGAGTTTCATCAGTATCTGCAGTTTAAGTTCTCTCAGCAGTGGAACGCCCTGAAAGCCTATGCCCATAAAAACCACATTAAGATCATCGGTGACATTCCCATTTATGTTTCCATGGACAGTGCTGACGCCTGGGCAAACCCGGAGCTGTTCCAGCTGGATGAAAATAACCTGCCCTCAGCCGTTGCCGGCTGTCCTCCAGATGGCTTCTCTGCAACTGGCCAGCTCTGGGGCAATCCACTGTATCAGTGGGACTACCATCGTTCCACGAATTATGATTGGTGGATGAGCCGACTTTGGTACAGCTTCCAGCTCTATGACGTAGTAAGAATTGACCATTTTAGAGGATTTGATGAATACTTCTCAATCCCTTACGGGGACAAGACCGCTGAAAACGGACATTGGGAAAAGGGCCCCGGTTTGGAGCTGTTTCAAACGATGGAGCAGCGTCTGGGCTGGCATCCTGTTATTGCAGAGGATTTGGGGTATGTAACGGACAGTGTGCGCCAATTGGTCAAAGATAGTGGATTCCCCGGTATGAAGGTGCTGGAATTTGCATTTGATTCCCGTGATACCGGCTCTGCCAATGATTATCTGCCCCATAACTACATCGAAAACTGCGTGGTTTACACCGGAACCCACGATAATGAAACTGTCATGGGCTGGCTGGACAGTATTCTTCCCAGCGAGCAGAAAATGGTGCGGGATTATCTGTTCGACCCCTATACGCCAAAGAAAGAGCTGTACAAACCTTTTATCGCTTTAGCACTCCGCAGCAGTGCTCGAACCTGTATCATTCCCATTCAGGATTATCTGGGGCTGGACAATACCTGCCGCATCAACAAGCCCTCCACGCTGGGAATCAACTGGAGATGGCGTATCACGGAGGATCAACTCTCTAAAGATCTCTGTGACGAATTGCGAAGGCTTGCCATGCTGTACGGACGCATGAACTGGCTTAATCACGAGGAAACGGAAGCGTGAATGCTCCTTGTCGGTGATAAAAAAGCTCTGCACTGTTCAACTGCGAAGTCAAACAATGCAGAGCGCAAAGAATAATCAAGGCTGCTGTGATTTTTTTCGCAGTAGCCTTTTGAAATATAGCAATAAGTCTCCTGAATCCATCTTTACAAAAATACGGGATTTCTCGGGCAAATGTTAACCAAGACGACTCAAAAATTTTGCTCTATAGATAAATTTGCGTCTTGTTGTAAAATATGCTATAATCAGAAGCAAATCAAAGATATTTCTCCAAAGAAATCAGAAATCCGAACGCACTGCCAATTCGCAATACGTTCGGATTATCTGCATTTGGTCCCCCGTTCGCCTGTTTATACGAACGATTTGTTATTGAATTTACGGTTGCCCTGCCAGCGTCAGACAGGGGAACCGTTTTAATATCATCAGTATAATGGAAGGTAATCAGCAGCTTATCATCATAGACATAAACCGCCTTGATGAAGCATCGAACGAGCCATTCTCTTTGTTTTCGAGAAGAGGTATCCAGATAGCGGTAGCGTTCCAGCCAGCAGAGAATCTGTTCTCTGGTGAATACCGGCTTTGCGATTTTCTCTTCAATGATCCTTGCTTCCAAATCACATTTCTGTGCTTCGAGCTGATTCATTCTATCGGCAAGTGCCTTGCTGAACATACCCGCCTGAACCGCATTGACGATGTTCTGAATATCGGCGTTGACCTGACGGAGTTCGGTTTCCAAAATCGGAAGGGTGGGATTCGACTTGCCCTGAAGCTGAAGAACCGCATCGGCAATAGAATTGAGAATTTCACTGTTGTTCAGCTTGAACATGGTTTCCTTAACCACCAGATTTTCAATCCACTCTTTGGAAATCGCTTTTTTGTGGCATCCCTGCTTTTTCTTTGCGCTCTGACATTTGTAATAATTATACCGCTTTCCCGTACTGCTGGTTCCGCACTCTCCATCCATGGCGGAGCCGCATTTCCCACAGAACAGCTTCGTGGAAAGCAGATAAAGGTTCTCTGCCTTGTGACGGGCGGAGGCTTTTTGATTTTTGACCCGCATCTCCTGAACCCGATCAAACAGGTCCTTGGGAACGATAGCGGGGAAGGCATCAGGAACCACGATATCTCGGTACTTGTATTCACCGATGTACTTGCGGTTACTCAGCATACGGCGCATCGTGTCAAAGCCGATTCGATTGCCCTTAATGCTCCGAATCTGACGATCATCCAAATCCATGCAAAGCTGTTTGATGGTTTCACCAGCGGCGTATCGTTCAAAGACCTCAAGCACGATGGGAGCGAGAAGCGGGTCAGGAACATAGTGCTGTTCCTTGTCCAACATCAAACCAAAGGCAACCGAACCGCCGTTACACTTGCATTTCAAAGCGTTTTCCGTATGTCCACGCACGACCTTTTCCGCAAGATCGGCGGAATAATACTCAGCCATGCCTTCCAGCACCGCTTCCAGAATGATACCCTCCGGTCCCTCAGAGATTCGCTCCATAGCGGAAACGACTTTCACGCCGTTCTTTTTCAGGGTATTCTTATATCGGGCGGAATCGTAGCGGTCACGGGCAAAGCGGTCCAGCTTCCAGACGATCACCGTGTCAAAGAGCTTCTTTGCGCTGTCCTTAATCATCCGCTGAAAATCAGGACGCTGATCTGTTTTAGCGGAAAACGCCCGGTCAATGTAAGTCCCTACAATGCTGTAACCGTTGCGCTCGGCGTAATCTTTGCATTCCCGAAGCTGACCCTCGATGGATTCCTCACGCTGATTATCCGAGGAATAACGGGCATAGATTACTGCTTTCAAGTTGAGTCACCTTCTTTCATGATTCGTAAGAGTGCTTCCTTGACCTTACCGCTGGCAGGGGAGGAGGGGTCAAAGAGCATTTCGATAAACTGTTCCATCTCAGGATTATGCTTTGCTCTGTCCAGCAGAATCTGAGGCTGATTCTTGTAAAGCTTCCCCTGCGGTTCATCGCATCTGCCGTACAGGTAATCCATAGACACGTCGAAGAAGTCTGCATACTGGATAAAGGTTTCCGCCGGAGGGGTAGAAGCTCCTGTTTCGTAACGATTGATACGGGATTGCTGGACCTCTAAGATTTCAGCCATTTGAATCTGGGTCAGGTTATTTGCTTTTCGTAAAGCACGAAGCCGTTCACCGATAATTTGCATACAATCACCTCTTTCTGAATATTAGTATATCACAAACAAAGATAATTGTAAAGAAGGAGGTTTCTAATTTTTTATAAAATGGATTTGAGGTTGATAAAGGCTTTTCTCCATACTATTTTATCAATTATCATAGACCATAAGATTCTGTATGATTGTAACGATTTCTTCGTCAGTCAAAGTACTATCCAACTCAAAGAGAGATGTAGGCGTAAACCAATATACTGATGTCCGCCCATCTTTTTTTATGAATGTAGCGGTAATATTACCGATTTGAATTTCGCTGCTATCTATATTCTCAGTGTCCATTACTAGCACACCATTTCCGTGAGCAACGGCTGACGATTGAAAGAATCGAATGGTATCATTAGAATCATTTTGAAATTGAATCAACCGATTTGTTAGTGTTTCTTCTCTCTGAACCTCGGTGTATCCCTGTGGAAGATAGCGAAATTCAATATCGGGAAGAATATAGATTGTTTGGGGATGAAATTTGTAATATATCATGGTTTCGGTTTCTGATATTGCTGTTTTTATGATTTCAATTGCCGAAACAAAATTTGCACGGGCAGACGGGAAATATTTGATAATTCCAACTGCCACAAAAATAAAACAAGCAGCTGCAACAGCAGTTTTTTTGAAAGATTGAAGAAATTTTGACCGTTTGAAGGACTTTTTTATTAGAACAGCCATTTTCGTTTCAAATGAATCAGAAAATTGATGTTCCCTTTGCTGCGGCATAGTTTCCAACCAAAGATTGCGAGCCTCGGTGATATTTTGATATATCATTTCATCGGTAATTTTCATAATGCTACCCCCTGTTCGTTTAGGTTTTGTTCTAACATCTTTCTGCCTCGTTCAAGCCACTTTCGTACAGTAACTTCTTTTATTTCTAAAATGTGAGCAATTTCGTGATTAGACAAACCATAATCGTATTTTAGGAAAAATAAATCACGATAGCGGTCAGGAAGATTCGCAATGGCAATGGCGATAGAATTACCTTCTATCAAATGATCGATACTGCCTTCAACTGCAACATCAGAAATATGCTCTATCGAAATGGTTGAGTGAGTTTTCCGTTTTCGGTATAAATCTATGGCTGTACATTTGGTGATAATCAAAACAAATGCTCTTGTTGATGGGGATACAGGTTCTTTGACCTGCGAAAAATGCTCTATTATCTTAATAAATGCTTGATGCACAACATCTTCGGAATCGTTGCAATCTCCTAAAATTTGCACAGCAGTGTGGTACATTACACCACGATAAGCGAGATATAGTCTAGTAAATTTGTCCTGTTCAGATTCCGAATCAAGCAATGACAAATAAATAATCATCTGGAACACGTCCTCAAAATGAAATTGTCATAAGTGTCTCAATCACAAGAAGTGATTCTCAACGATACACCTATTATAGTAGTAACGAATTAGGGTGGGTCTTTGTGACAGCACGCCCAGATTTTTTTAGATATTTTTTCTTTTTCATGTGTCACAAAACAAGTCAACAAATCGTTATTAATAATATGATAGAAAGGAGGGAAGCAAAGAAGTTTCAAATACTATTTGTTTTTGAAGAAATTTCAATTATTTTCAGAGGTGTTTGATTGTGAAAAAGTCCGTGAGTGTTCAACTGAAATCGCTTTTTGCAAGCCGTGATTGGAAAATAGCATGGATTATCATGCTATCCTATGCAAGTATATCCTTTTTATATGTTTTTTGGAATTTTAGAGGGGTTGACGTTTCAGCGTGGGTGGACGCAAATGAAAGCGTTTGCTATTCTATGACCCATCCGTTATACAACGCTTTTTTGTTTCTTTATCCCTTTGTTATTGTGCTTCCGTTTTCAACCTCTTATCTTGATGATTATAACAACCAACTGCTTCCTGCTTATCTTTCACGAATTTCGAGAAAATCTTATTATTATTCAAAATTGATTGCTTGTTTTATCGGTGTTTTTCTAACGGTTGGTATTCCTTTGGTATACAACACACTATTATGTAATTTACTTTTGCCACATAGCGGTTATAGTTATTCTCTGGGTGGATGGCAAAGTAAATACTTCTCTCAGATGTTATTAGGACAAACCATTATTTCTGACACATTCTTCGCAAAACTTCCGTTTTTGCGATTGTTTCTGACAAATCGTCTTTTGTACAATTTGCTCTATGTAGGGTTCTATTCTGGCTATGCCGCTCTGCTCGCTACCCTTGTTGCGGCGATCTCCTTTCGATGGAAACCGAAAAAGATTGTTCTGTTTTTCCCGTTATTCGTTGTTTTATATTTACTAAGGGTGATTGACTCATTTTTACTGAATCTTGCTGCCGTTGGCAGTGTCTCCTACTATTTTTCATTGAATCTTGACAGTTACTTTGCTCCGAGCTATGGGGCGGTGGCTGGGTGGTTTCCGCCGTTTTTTCTATTTGTTACAATAGTCTTACTTTTTGCGATAATCCGTTTGTCTCGATGGGGAATTGCTCATGATTTGGAGAGCTTGCAATGAATACAACAAAACGCTATGCAGTCTTGCAGTTTTTGAAACAAATCAAACGCTGTCTTTTGATTGTCCCCTGTATTATTTTGTTAGAATTATCGCAGATTTTGTCCTATTTACGACCTAGTACAGACAGAATCATTATACCGTTTTCCAAAAACATTTGGTCAGCCATCTTTGGACAAGGCAGCACAGGTGACTTGCACACCATAATGATGTCCTTTGGCATGATGTTATCTCTGTTTTTGTTCCTACTCTTGTTTGGTAATGAAGTGAGCCAGTATTTTGGTGGAATAAGCCCATTTTATTTCACAAGAGTGAAAAATCGTTTTATATGGTGTGTACAACAGGTAAAAAAGCTGATGATATATGCTTCTTTGTACAGCCTTTTGATTTTGCTTACAGAAGGGATTATCTTTCTACCAAGCTCTGAGTGGGATTCACAAATCATGTTGTTAATTAACTCATTTATTTTGCTAACAACACTATTTTTTAGTGCTTGTTTGCTTGCCAATCTCGCTGCAATTCGATTCGGAGGACTTTCAGGAGTATCTCTCGTTGTGGTGCTGCTCATTCTTTTAGATGCAATGGCATTTCAACTTCAAGATAATCGGTTGAATCTTCTGTTGAATCCGCTTTGTTTTGACCAAGTATTACAAAATAATATGCTGCTATTGACAGAAAAACTTGCTGTTATGGTGTTGTATATCGTAGAGATTGTTCTTGTGTTTTTCAAATGTGTTTGCTCCTACGACTTTATTCCACACTAATCAAAAAGAAAGGAAAGAATCTCATGGTTAATTTTTTGTGTGCAAATCATGTGGCAAAAAAGCTTAAAGATAGAGAGATTATCAAAGATGTATCCTTGACCCTAGAGGGCGGCCATGTATATGGCTTTGTCGGTGAAAATGGTTCTGGCAAAACAATGCTGTTTCGTATTTTAAGTGGTTTGGTTCGTCCGACGCAAGGTGAAATATTCTTGAATCAGAAGGAGTTATATCGAGATAAGACGGCTCATAATATCGGTGTTATTATTGAAAACAGTCTGATGTGGGCAGATTTATCAGGACTTGAAAACCTTATGCTGTTAGCCTCTATCAAGCAAGTGATTCAGAAAAAAGATGTGATTCGAGCCTTAGAGCGAGTAGGGTTGGAACCATATAATTCACTTCCCATCAAGAAGTATTCTCTTGGTATGAAACAACGTATTTTAATTGCACAGGCTATCATGGAAGCTCCTGATTTTCTTTTTCTGGACGAGCCGACCAATGCCATTGACAAAGATGGTATAGAGTTGATTCACAGAATCATTAAAGAGGAGTCCCAAAGAGGAGCAGTTGTTTTGTTGGCAAGTCATATCAGCAGCGATATTTCATCGTTGTGTGAAGAAATATATTTGATGGAGAATGGGTACTGCAAAAGGAGGGGTGAAAATGGCTGAATCATCGATAAGGAAAGTGGGATTTATAACTATTTCTGTGGTTGCATTGACCATTTTTTGTGCGGTTTGGGCAAGGACAACCTCTTTGGACATGGGAATTTTGGATGCACATACCCTTGAGGATTTCTCTGTCATTCCTGTTTCGCTGGAATACGCATGGGCTGATACAGATAGCATGGTTTTTTCCAGTGAACAGAATGCTATCAGTCAATATGAGTTAGAACAATCCGATGTGATTGCAATAGCAAAGTCAAAAAATCACATTCTTCAAAATGAGGGTAGTTTTGCTCAAGAAATTGAAATTTGTAAGGTAATAAAGGGGGAAGACTTTCTTTCTGATCATCCGTGCTATGTTGTGCAATCTGGAGGTTTTCGTGTCATAGAAAATCAGACCTACTTCTGCAATGCCAGCTTAAATGTACTGAAACATGATTGCGAGTATTTGATGTTTTTGAAAGTGTCCGAATTAAATCATTATCAGAATTTGAATGTGTTTCTATTGCAATCAGAGGATTTTGGATATATTAGAACAGATTTTCATGAAACAGAAACCATTTCATCTGATTTTCAAGAGTTAAATTTCTTTTCACTGACCGATTGCGAGTTTTTCTCAACCTCCGAGAAGGTTACATCCCAGTTGAATCAAATCAGATGGGAAATATTAAAGCATTATCTTTAAAAAATGTATTTTACCGTAAGCGTATCAGCAGTAAGTATGCTGGTACGCTTCTTTTTTGAAAAGTAGTTTTCCACTTTTGAGAAAATTTCTTTGATAGAATCAGATAAACTGACAAAATGTTTTGCTACTGTTGGAGTGCCTTTTGTATGTGCTGTAATTGTCAAATGGTTTCAGCGTATTCTCGGAGCATTTTGGTTAATAATTCTGGAGTATTTGTATTGCTTTTTTCCATCACAGTCTTGCAAAGCTCCACCATGCTCCCATGCTTCATCTTCAACAGCTCCGTTCTATCACTCCAAACCTGTTGATAGACCCTCCACGCTTCACTGCAATGCCGGATCGTTCGTTCAGCGTCATTCAAGCGAGCGTAGGCTAGGGCAAGATATTCATGGATATAGGCATAATCGCCGCATAATTCCCGTTGATTCTGACGGTAATACTCGCTTAGTTGGCTCAAAATCTTGATTCCTCTGGCTGTTTCCCCTACGTGAATACAAAGCTCGGCATAGCTCGAAAGCTGTACCATGGAGTCATGCCCGTCAATCAAATGATACTTCCGCAGAATCTCAATAGCTGTCTCAATCTCATGCAGGGCAGCTCCAATCTTCTCCTGACGCTTGTAATCCAAGCTCATATTGGAGTGAATATTTGATGCAAGCTGCGCCGACAGCTCATCCCTGATCTCCAACACCTCCAACGCTTCCTTGTGCAGTTCAAGGGAGCGTTTTTTCGATTTGCTCAGGAATGCCTCATTTTCCAGAAAAAGCGCACGATCACGAGAGCTTCCCAGCGTGGAATCCTCCAAAAGCTGATGCAGAGTGTCCTGAATCAGCAGTATCGTTCCCCGGCATGGATAGTCGGTCAGACCTGTGAAGCAGTCCTCCAAAAAGCGGAGATAAAATTCCATATCATCCTTCTCGGCCAGCTCTATGGTTCGTTCCACGATAGCCGCCAACAGCGGCACATTGTCCAGATCGGCACCGTGGTGGAGCATCAGAAATTGAACCTGTACCAGCAAAGCACCACAGCTCCGAAGAGATGGCTTCAAATCTGCAAAAACGACCTCTAAAATCAGTGGATGGAGCAGAATCCTGTGATATTCCTGCCGTTGGAGCAGTCCCATCTCCACCAGCGCATTAACTGAGTTGAGGCTTGTCCGGTTCATCAGCCGGGAGAAGATACGCTCGTTAACTCCTGTGGGCGGAGCAAGGGAGAGACAGCGCAAAAATTCCTGTTCCGGCTCAAAGAGTGCATAAAGCTCAAATAAACAGCGAATATGTTCCCGATAGGTTCGTTTTCTCCGTTGCTTGTCCTTTGTGGCGATAATGTATTCCTCCGCAGTCAGCCCCGCTCCTTCCTCGTTCAAGTGGGTCAGAAGCTCGTCGGGAGTCATCAATCCCTGACGCAGAAGTCTTGCCGCCAGCTCAACCAGAAACGTATGAGCGTGGACAGCGTGAATGATGGATAGAGCCGTTTCCTCGTCCGCATCGGCGTAAAAGATGCTGAATAGCTCATAAAGTACAGAATTGTCCTTGATTTCCGTCACTTCAAGCTCTGCTTCCTCTGGATATCGGTTTCGGGTAGTAAAGAGAACCTGACAGCGGTATTGCAGGATATCCCCCAAGAAATCGTCCTCTAACTCATTGAAATTATCAAAAATCAGCAGAGTATCTTCCTGCAGGGTTTTCAAAAAGCGGTCATGGCGTTTGAATCGCTTGTTTTCATCCTCGTCTGGGCGGTCATCCATCATATCCAAGTCAGCGATGGCATCCCGGAGCGTCCCGACGCAAGGCAGATAGAGAATGTTGGTGTAATCCGATTTGTGAGCTGCCGCAAACGCCTTTGCAATCTCACTCTTACCAATACCGGGGATTCCGGTCAGAAACACCTTTCCTTCTGAGTCTAAAAGTTCAGAAAGGCTTTCTAATTCTTCATTCCGTCCGCAGAACCATTTGCAGGGTGCAGGAGCAGTCCCGCCAAGCACAAAGTCCACCACCACGGGAGAGCAGTTCCCGGCGCATTTGAGCTGCTTTTTGCTCATGGTTCGCTTCACAAAAGAGCGTTGAGCCGCAAAAAGAAAGGCTTCTGCCAGAAAAAGTGATTCTTCTTCCTCTGACTCACAAGAGCTGTCCCCCAACAGATCTTTCTTTTTTGCCTCCGAAACGGTGGAATCCTGAATCAACAGCTCACGAATGGACTCGGTAACGGCAAAGCGGTCAGGAAACAACGGCAAAATGAAATCCTGAATATCATCAGCAAGCCAATTGATGCCTCGTTGGATGTAAAATGCGGTGATTTTGGGACTGATCGGTGCGGCTCCGTTGAACCAGCGTCCCACAAGGCTGCTGTCCGACAGGTCAACGCCGCAATCTTCTGAATTGGCGAAGGTATGGAGCAGATTTCCCAGAAAAGCGTTGCGGCTCATGGAGATTCCGGCGGAAATACCGCTGAACATCCGATTGAGAACCGAGCTTGTGTCAAAACGTTCGATAGTAGTTACCTCCAAAAGTTGATGTGTTCTGATATTTTACACCAGATCAAGAAGGAATTATAGGAGAAAAACTCGAACAACTGTGAACAATCTGTAAAACCGACCTTCGTATTTGTTCAAGAGCAAAAAACAGTCTGTTTGCGGTCTGTTTGCCGTCCACGACAGAAAATCGGCTGTCTGCTAGAATACACCCATCAGCTGATAATTCTATGACGAAGCAGAATCGTCAGAAACGAGGTGTTTTTAATGAGCGAACAGCTCAAAACAAACTTTTTCTATGCTACAGACGAATTGCCGTCCTTTATGGTATTCCCCAAGTTTCTCATGGACGTGCCCCTTGCGGAAACCAGCCGGATTCTCTACATGATTTTGCTGGACCGTGCGAAGCTCTCCGCAACGAACCCACAGTGGACGGACGAGACTGGAAGGGTATTCCTGTGCTATCCCATTTCCGAGCTGTCCTGCGCCATCAGACGCAGCGAGACAACGGTCAAAGAGAGTCTGCGGAGCTTAGAGCAATTGGGGCTTCTGACACGCCAGCGTCAAGGCATCGGCTGAGCCAATCGTCTCTATCTCAGGCTTCCTATGGAGCAAAACAGTAGTCAGAAAACCGACTCTCAAGCAGTCGAAAAAGTTCCCACGAGAGAGCCGAAAAGCCTTCCCTATGAAGGACAGATTTCCGCACCTATCACAGACGGAAATGTGGCTAGAAATAATAATTACATGAGTAATAATTACTTAGTAAAACAATTGAGTAATAAGACCGCCCCCATGGGACGCTATGAAAATGTGTATCTCAGTGAGGAAGAACGGAATCAGCTTCAACGGGAGATTCCGCTTCTCAGCGAATATATTGAACGGTTATCTGGCTATATGCACCGGACGAACAAACGCTATACCAGCCATGCCGATACTATCCGCAGATGGTATTACAATGACCACCCGAAGCCGCCGGAGCGCACCTATGAGCGCAGAGAGGGGGAGAGCCTGTGAAGGACTTAAAGCAAATTCCGCTTTTCACCCCACGAGAGGCAAAGGCGGACGAGTATCTGAATCAAGCGGACGGGCTTCTCTACTGTCGCAAGTGTCACACGCCACGCCAGACCCGAATCGTCCTAATGGGGAAGGAGGTCACGCCCACCTGTATGTGTGCCTGTAAAACGGAGGAGTATGAACGCAGGAACGCCGAGCACCTTCGCAGGACGGAAGAAAACAGGATCGCTCTGCTCAAAGCCAACGGCTTGCAGGACAAGGCACTTCTGGATTACTGCTTTGAGCGTGATGACAGGCGCAATCCTGCCGTGGAAAAAATGCGGCGTTACGTTTCCCATTGGCCGGAGATGAAGAAGCGTCCACAGGGCTTGCTTCTTTGGGGTGGCGTGGGAACGGGAAAGAGCTTCTGCGCCGGATGCGTTGCTAATGCTTTACTTAGCCGGGGCGTTCCCGTCCTCATGACCAACTTCTCCCGATTGCTCAATGAGGTGGCGGGAATGCCGCTCGATCAACGCAACAGCTACATCGAGAGCCTGAACCGATACGACCTTCTCATTCTTGATGATTTGGGAATGGAGCGAAGCACCGAGTTTGCACAGGAGCAGATGTTCCATGTTATTGACAGCCGCTATCGGAGCAAGAAGCCCTTCATCGTCACCACGAATTTGACGCTGGACGAGCTAAAGCGTCCGGTCGATCTTGCTCATGCCAGAGTTTATGACCGAGTGCTGGAGCGGTGTGTCCCCATTTGCTTTGACGGAAGGAACTACCGGCAGGAGCAGGCGCAGAAAAATCTGGAACAGGTCAGGAGTCTCTTTTCGTGACACCAGATTTTTGCAGAGCAACTTGAAAACAAGTGTACCATGCGTACCAACGTACCGCCGGTACACACGGTACGCATGGTACGCATGGGAGAGAGTCCGTTTCTGTTTTTACCGTGTACGTCTCCCAGCGTAGTAGGGAATCTACTTCGCAGATTCCCATGTGGCGGCTCACGGGGCAGAGGGGAGAAAATTTTCCTCCAAAAGCCGAGTCAAGTTTTCTCCCTCACCCCATTCTCCACCACACCTCCACACCAGTCCAAAACCGTCCGGGAACTATCGTCCCTCCCGCTGAGGACTGCCGTGGAGGATAGGCAAGCTCCGCCAAATGCTAGCCATTTGACCCGCTTGTGAGGGGCTGCGCCCCTTCAAACCCCCGTGGGCGTG